>CABUGI010000058.1 GCA_902491055.1 uncultured Collinsella sp.
GTGGTGATTTCAGATTCTAGGACGAAGGCCGTTCTTCGTTAAACGGGCGCTAGGGCGTCACCCTTACACCAACATTTTCGACGCGATCCGCTGTCGAAGACATGTCGTGTGGATTGTTGGCGAAAAGACGCCGTGCCAAGCTCGAGGCAGAACTCAACTCCACTGACGATATCTAATGCGAAATGGGCTGGCTCTGGGTATCCAGAACCAGCCCTTTTGGTGTTCGATGAGCCGAGTCGGCGTCTCTCGCAAAGGTAACTGGGAGCTAGCGAGGCGTATCCGCATTGACCTCATCGGCGGTGTCGTTTTCGAGCGCCGTGCGGCGGGCGCTGTAGGCGACGAGGCCGGCGCCGGCTGCGGCGAGTGCTGCTGCGGCTGCCGTCAGGGGGACGTTGACATCGCCCGTGCCCGCAAGCGCGCCCGCTTTTCCGGAGCGCTTGTTATTGCCGTGGTCCTTGCCACTGCCGGAGCTGCTTCCGCCGGAGCTGCCTCCCGTGCCGGAACCGCCGCCACTCGAGCCGCCATCGCCGTCCGTCGTCATCGGGGCGTCGTGAAGTCCTGTCGTATCCGCGCTGTCGCATACGCCGACCTGAACTTCTGAGCGCTCGCATGCCGCGTCGGGCACATGAAGCTCGTGCAGTACGGCACCCAGCGCCGAGTTTGCCCCCGGTCGAATTTCCTCGAGCGTTACGGGATCGAGCGCCACCAGATTACGCGCCTTCGCATACAGCGTTACGCGTTTGCCCACTTCGTCGCTCCAACTCTCGGGAATGGCGAAGCTCATGCGGAACTGTGCCGTGCAACCTGGTGCCAGCACGGCGTTGCCACTGTCGGCTACCAGTGGGTGCGTTGCAAAACGTGCGCCCAGCGTCTCGAGCGCGTACTTCACGTGTGTCATGTCGTTGGCCGAAGCGTCCTCGGCAAGCTCTGGATCGTAGATCGATGCCATGCGTGTGTTCGCTCCGAACCCGATGGATGCGCTGGAGAACGGCTGGCTGGAGCCCTCTCGGTACAGATCGATCGTGCCGGCGGTCAGCAAGGTGTTGCCGTCGTTTCGCACCGTGACCATGAAGGATTCGCCTGCTGCTCCAGGCACCACCGCGCCCGAGGTAGCGACTGCGCCCGTCGGAGTGGCACACGCCACCAAGGGCACTTCGATGCCGTGCAGCTCTGCCTCGCTCTTCTCCGCGCTCACAATGTGCGTAGCGAGCGCGGAGAGCATGCTCCCCGACGTCAAAAATGTCGTTATCTGATCGACGGGATGGTCCAGCTCGCACATCACGAACGGCTCCGTAAACAGATCGCCTGCCAAGGTGCTGGCGAAGATGCGGAAGTGCTTGCCCATCACTGCTACCGGGTTGCCTTCTTCGTCGTAGGTTTGTCCCACCTTACCATCGGTGTTCTCTACATAGAGCACGCACCTGCCGTTGTTGCTTACGCTAAACGATGCCGGGCCACAGCCTGCGGCACCCACGGGCTGCGTTGCAAATGCCGATGCGCCTCGTGCCCAAGTAATATGCTGCAGTTGCTCGTTGACGGTAGCCAAAAAGCCCGTGTGCTGCGGCCACGGCACCGCGTGGGGTACTGTAGCATCTGGCGACATAACGCCCCAGCCCGCAATGGACTGGCCGATCACGGCGTACGATGCAGAGCCACAACCGCCTGCAGTCTCGTATGCAACGGGCACCACCATTTTGCCGTTGATATTCTCGGGCGCGCCGAGCTCGATGCTCGACGGTGCCTGCGGAAAGCGGAGGACCTGACGGAACGTGAGACTGTCGCCCGAAACGTCCGACCACAGGGTAAAGCACTCCAGCGCAACCTCGGCCTCGCTGCCGAGCGCCTTTTCTGCGGTGGTTCCGCGGCGGTGGAGGTAGGCGCCCGACAGGCGCCCGTCGACAAGTGTCTTGCCCACCGTGATGCGTGGGCACTGCAGGCAATGGTAGCCATCCTCCTGAAGGCGGCCGCGCGAGATGCTGCGCCACGACGTGTGCGATATCACGCGAACTCCGTCGTTGCTTATGCGCAGGCGCACAACGGACAGTATGCCGGATGTGCTCGCCGTATCGAAAAGGGTGTCGTCGCCGTCACGCCGCTCGCCCGAGACCAGCAACACGTAGGCGTCCTGGTTTCCTCTTCCGTCCGTATATTCCACCACGTCGAAGTCGTAATCGTATATGCCGTCGCGCTCCACGTCGCCCTCGCCAAACCCAAGGGGAAAGTCCACAGGCGTGGGAGCGGACCACGTTCCGTTTGCCTTTGTGTGTACCACCAGGCGCGAGCGACCATTGTCGCCGTAGCGCACCGAGGCGATACGGAACAGGCATTCTACGCCGGCAATCATTGCCAGCTTCATGTGGGCTTCGCTGAGCACGCCAGCAAACAGCACGTTGTCGCTCGAGGGTTTTATGCCGCCACGCTCGTCCTCCGACACACCGGCAGAATTGGCGTTCGGGTCGGCAACGGTGTTCGTTGCCTGACCGATATAGGTGTACTCGTACATCGGCGCGGCGTTTTCGTCGTTCCCTATCAGTGCATGGACGAAATGCTCGATCTGTCCCGTGTCGTCGCTTTCTGCATCCGCCTCGAGCTCAATGCACGTGACCGCTTGATCCCAATCGCGCACGACAGGCGCGGCGTTTATCGCGGTGGCTGCAACCTCGGCGCGTGCGAGCAGCTCGGCGTTGGTGACGATGGTGGCCGATGCGATAAATTGCGGCACGCCGCCCGCCTCGATGTTGCCGGGCGTGCCGAAGCGGGCATCCAGCGTGTAAGGCGTATCTCCACCCAATGCGAGCTCAGAGCGCTGGAGCACATACTGGTTGCCATTGTTCACCGACATATTCCACGAATCGAGGAGTGTGGGCCACGACCCCGACCAAGCCTTGGCGGTCCACTTGAACATTACGAACTGGAGTATCACATCGACATCGACGTCTGCACCTACGCGCAGTCGCGGAAGCTGGTGTCCATCTGCCTTCTCGTACCCAATGAACAGCGTGAGGGATGCGGCGCCGCGCACGGCAGACGAAGCGACGCCTGCAACGCCGGCGCCAAAGGTGACGGCAAGCCCGATCTGGATGGTGAACGAGCCCGACGTGTTTGAATAGTCGAGCGAAATGTTCTTGAAAAACGCCGCGCCGCTGCCGTGCGTGTGGGCGCCCACGGCGAGCGCCAGCTTCGCCAGCACCCAGGGGTTGACGTTTAGGAAAAACGGCACCGGTCCTAGGGTAAACTGCTCGGTCCAATTGAGGTCGGTTCTTACCTGGAAGAGGGCCTTAATATTGCCGTATGCGGGGTCGTTGTTGTTACCCCAGGTTTTGCCCACCCAATCGTAGGCGAGCGAGCCGTACAGCTGTGTGGCGATATCCATCGTGAACAGCGGCGTGCAATGGTGGCGAAGGAGCTTGGTGTTTCTTGGATCGGTGCCCGAACCGGCACTCATCCTCTTGTACTGATTCCACTTCCCCTCCATCTCGTCGAGGTAGCGGTTTGCCTGCTTGGCGCCCGACTCGCGCGGCGATTTCTTCCAGTATTCCGGATCAGGGTTGCCCGAATCGTTCATATAGCTAGCTGGTTTGTACCCTCCGCCAAACAGCACGTATCCAGCAAACGAGAAATCGAACAGAATGGGAAATGTGGGCATCCAGCACGTGAACTTATTGCCGCCGATACCGGGAAACGCCGCGGGGAAATCAAACGGAGTGATCTCTTGGTCCATGGTGGTGGGAATGATGGTGGTCGAGCCCGATTCCGCCTTTGCGGCCGGCGCGGTGACAACGGCCATAGGGGATGAGAGCGTGTAGGTTTTGCCCTGGTAGTCGAGGACAAAGCGCAGCTTGCATCCTTCCTCCAGAAGGCCCGAAGCTGCATCGAGGAACGTGTCTTCGAGCGTGAACGTCGCCAGATTATTCGCGCCCGATGCGCTGGCCTTGACTTGGCCAATCTGCGTGACGGTTTTGGGTGAGTTGCCCGCGGCAGGCATCACTTTATTGATATGCAACGTTGCCTGCCCGCCCTGCGGCAGATGGGCCTGCACGGTAAAAGCGTGCGTGTCGGGCTGATCGTTTGCTGCTTCGTCCGCTGGCATTGCCATAAACGTGGCGTCGGCGTACTGGATGTCCCATTCGTCGAATGTGAGCTGGCGAAAGTACGGCTCGCCATCGGAGAGCGGACGTGCGGGTGCGGTAATGGCGGTGCCGCCTTGGACACGCGCGAGGGGAATCTCGACATCGCGGTAGCCCGCCATGCTAATGGAGATGCCGCCGTTAAAGTCATACGCGTCGAGAAGCGTCGCCTCGTCCACGTAGCCTTCTGAAAGCGGCGCGACCTCAAAGATGGCCGTGCCTTCGTCATCGGTCGTGGCGGTGAGCTGCTTGCCTGCGGCATAGCGCGATGTGAGCGTGACCTGGGCACCCGTGATGGGCGTATTCTTGTTGGCGACGTCGACTACGACCACACCAAACATGGTGCGCGAGAGCACCAAGACCTTGAAGGGGTCATCTTCATCGGCGTATGCCTCGGTGGGGGCGAACGGCAGTATGAAGGCGTTTGCGCTTCCCGGCACGCGCGGCAACATAATGCTCGCCAGCGAGGACGCTCCGGCAACAAGTAACGAACGGCGATCAAGCATCTTTGGCTCCCATCCCGCAGGTATCGGTGGAAATAATCCAATTTTGCGAGAAGGCGCCACGTGGCGGTAGTGCCATTCAAGGGTCAAAATGTCCAAATTGATTGAGCGAAGCGCCGGGGTTCCGAAACGCGTTCGATGCGCTCGGCAGCTCGGTCGCTAACGCAACATATGCGCGACTAGCTCGGCGCGTGTGCCGATGCCAAGCTTTGCGTATACGCCGGATAGGCGGTTTTTAACGGTGCCCGGCGACACACCCATATGACGAGCGATTTCGGCGTTGGTCCATCCACGGCAGGCGAGCATGGCCATGGTGAACTCTGTGGTCGTTAGATCGTCGGCCACGTCCTCGCCCGAATCGGGGTTGTGGATGCGCCGCCAGCCGTAGCTGAAGCGGTACGTGATCTCGATGATGCGCGCGAAGTCGTCAGGGTATTGCGTTTTTAGGCATGCCTCGATAAGCCCCTGTAAAAGGCCGTGATGCTCGCCAATGAGCTCAATAAGGCCGTCGGGACGCGCAATGTTCCAAGCAACTCCGAAGTGCGTTTTTGCGGCGTCGATGTCCTTGAGGCTCATGCATGCCATGGAAGCTGCCAGGTGCAGGAACAGTTCCGAGATCGGATAGCTCCCTTGTTTCATGATCAGGGCGTTTTCCGCCATGCCCAGACTGCGGCCATATTCGCCGCGCAGGTACAGGGCATGCGCCATCACGTAGCTGGCGAACAGGCGCAGGCCTTCGGGCAAATGCGCCGCAAGTGGATAAAACTCTTCGGCAGAATACGGGGAAGGCAAGTGCAGCAGGACACTCGCGGCCGAGGCGAACAGGATATGCGTGGCGTGGACGGCGGGCGATTCCTCGTCAGTTGGCGTATCGAGGATGCCAGCAAGGCACCGGCGGGCGTCGGCGATACGGTTGAGCGATAGACTGGCGTATCCGCAGATAAAGCATGCGGAATAGCGCAGCGCGGGATCGGTGGCGTCAACATAGGGGCGCGCCGTCTTGGCAGCGAGGGTGGCCTGTCCGCGAAAGTACAGCGCTTCTGCCGTGGCAATGGCGCGCGAATCGGGGTCGGAAATGCTTGCAACCGCAGCGTCAATCTGCCCCGGCACAAAGGCGGTGCACATCAACGGCATGGGAACGCATGGGTAGCCATCGCAGTCCATCTTCCATCTCCCAACAGCTGGCAACAATGCAGCAATTGTACTCCTGTTGCTCGGGACCGGAATTTGTGGGTATCGCCTACGATTATGCCGAACGTATAAAGGAAGAGTCTATTGGCGATGCTCCCAAGGTGGCTACTGAAGCCTAGCTGACCTCGACATTAGGAAAAATTACCGCCCCTACAAAAAGCTCTGTCGCAGCGATGGGAAACGCATCTTCTGGGCATTCCGGCGTCTCCAGCCCAGCGCTGGACTGCTGCTGTCGCCTGCGCGTTGGCGAGCGAGGCGTGGGGACCGTCCGGCGACCAGCGGTGACGGGCGAGCCCTGCCGCGTGTGTGGGCCTCCATCGGCGTAGACCCATGACCCCCATGGCATCGGAGAAGTCCACCATGACGTCCAGGACCTTACCGTCCGGCATGTCCAGCCTAGTGGCTCTCTTGATTCCGAGGTCGAAGGGGGCGTTGTGCAAGGCATATGGGGCCGAGTGGAAGTGGATCAAAAGAGCGTTACTTGACGTTTCATGCATAATGCCAACCGTCCCGCGACATCACGTTCGCAGCGCGCAGGGGCCGGAGAACCTTCGCGATGAGAGTTGACGTCTAATACCTTGCATCGTATAGTGTGTATAGCACAGTATATGACGAGAGGAGGTGTGCGGATGGAGGCACAGATGAAGCGCGGCTTCCTGGAGGCCTGCGTGCTCGCGGCCGTCTCCGGCGAGGAGTCCTACGGCTACCAGATCGTGAAGGACGTACCGGCGAGCATGGGGCTCACGGAGTCGACGCTCTACCCGCTGCTCAAGCGCCTGGAGAAGGCCGGGTGCATCACGGCGCGCTCCGCCGAGCACAACGGGCGGCTGCGCCGGTACTACCGCATCACGGACGACGGGCGAGCGCGCATCGAGGAGTTCCTGGCCGAGTGGCCGTCCGTACGGGAGATTTACGCATACGTTGAGGGGGCGCACCATGACGCGTGATGAGTTTCTGGGCCGGTTGGGCGAGCTGCTCGCCTGTCTGCCGGCCGAGCAGGTGGAGGAGACCAAGGCGTTCTATGCGGAGGCCATCGCCGATCGCATGGAGGACGGTATGAGCGAGGAGGAGGCCGTGGCCGCCATGGGCACGCCCGGCGAGGTGGCGGAGGCCACGCTCGACGACCTGCCCGCCGTGCCGCGCGCGATCGCGAGGACGCGCCAGCGCAGCACCGCGCTGCTGTGGGTGCTGACCATCGTGGGCTCCCCGGTGTGGGTGCCGCTGCTCGCCGCCTTCGCCGCCGTGGCCGTCACGGTCTATATCTGCATCTGGGTGCTGGCGCTCTGCGTGTGGATCGTCGCGGCGGCACTCGGGGGCGTGGGCGTAGTTGAGCTCCTGTTTGCCGTAAGCGGCGTCACCATCGGCCACTTCCCGTACGCCCTCGCCTCGGCGGGCGTGGGGCTCGGCCTCGTCGGCGTGGCGCTCTTCGTTGGTGCTGGCGCTTGGGCCGCCTCAAAACAAATTGCGCGCCTCTCGGCGCTCTGGGCGAGGAAGGCCGCCTCGCCCTTCTGGAAGGGTAAGGGCGAGAAGGGCGGCGCTGCCGCGCATCTCGCGGCGTAGAAAGGAGTGAGTACCATGACCAGCGCGAAGAAAATCTACCTCGCCGTGGCGGGCGGGCTCGTTGCCGCGGGTGTTGTCCTCGCGGGCATTGGCTTTATCGCTTCGGGCTTCGACCCGGCCGTGTTCACAACCCATATCGACACGCGCGACAGCACCATCGTGCTCGGCGGCGTCGAGGTGGACGACCCGATGGGCCTCCCCCTCATCGAGCAGCTCGCCAATCTGGGCGAGATCGACACCTCCGGCGTCGCGGATCCCGCCGCGCCCTAGGCGCAGCGAGCCCGGGCGCTCTGCCCGCCAAGCTGCGTAAGCCGGCGAAACCCGAACCTCAACCTCTACGCAACTGGCCCCAAGCCTGCGCCGATTCGCTCTCAGCGCCGCGCGAGGGCCCGTGACGCATGCCCAAAAAGGTACGAGGAGAAAGGAACGCGATGACGACAACCACGCCCTTCCGCCTTCACGGGGCCACGCAGGACCGGAAGCGACTGGGCCGTGCGGTGGGGCTGTGCTTGGATTGGCTACACTGATATGGACAGTTCCGTGAGGGGCGCGAGAGACGGGACTCTGGGGAGATCTTCGAGGAGGAGTGTCTCGACTGGAAGTGCGGGTTCAGTGGAGCAGGAACCTAAACCCTGTCTCTCTTGCTTTTTCTGATTTGTTGAGAAGCCGGCATTTGGGGGCATTTTGGATAGCGAACAGTTCAAACAAGAAGCTGAGAAAATAGAACAAAGCCTGAGTGCCTTGAGAGTCGCCGAGCGCAATGCAGTGATTCCCTTCATGAACGGCGACTTTACCCAATGGGATCTATATCTGGCATCCTCCTCTGAGTATGCGATGAGACTGATAGACGGATTCATCTCCATGCTCGAGTCGAGGAATCTTGTTTGCGTCGCCCAGCTTCTCCGCGCACAGGTTGGAGTCTGCCTGCGGACATTCGCATTATTCGCCGCCGAAGACCAGGATGACTTTCTCAAGCAGGTGTTTCAAGGTGTGCCTGTGAACAAGCTGAAAGATTTCTCGGGTGAGAAGATGTCCGATGGAAGACTTCAAGACTTACTCGAGAAGTTCGATCCAAAGGTAAAAGATGTATACAAGGTGACGTCTGGATTCGTCCACTTCTCCACTGATATTCTGCCGAGCATGGGTGCGCCTGGGGAGGGCTATGAGGTCGAGTTTAATTTTGGAGCCGAGCCCAACGAGAGAAGCAATGCGCCTCTCGTGGAATGCGGCAAGGCGTTCTGCCACTATGTCGACCTGCATCTCCAGATGCTCCATAAGGTGATTGCTTCGGATGAATGGTATGCCGATCGATTCCGTATCGATTCCGATGGTCCTGCAGACGAGGCCTCGAAAAGCGAGAAGGTGTAGGTCGAACGCATTGACGCTGCCTTGACAGCATCCCGATATGATAACGAATGGGAGGTTCCCTGCGAAATGTGCGCCTCTGTATATTCTCGCTAGGACGCCCTCGACCGATAAGGCATCGTTGAGTTCAATTTGAGTTCAGCTCGGGTGCCTGAAATCGCCCAACTCTGATAAAAGGGGAGACGACGGTACACCACGTAGACGAGAGGCTATGGAAGTGCACGATTTGATTATATTGGCGCGCTAAACCGCCCCGCTGCCCAACTTGAACTCCGCTCACGCGTGTATGGGGCTGCGAGAGGTAACGGCCTGCGGCCTCCTTTGTGTGCTCGATGATATCTTCGAGCATGCCGGGCATGGCGGAGACATTCGCTGCAATCCAGCCGTGTTCAAGCGCCGTTTCGGATAGGAGCGAGAGGGGGCTGTCTTGCCCGTTTCCCTTGCACCCGTAAAGATGGTTGACAGTTTGGGGTCTCCCGGGTCTTTAGCTTTTAC
Organism: uncultured Collinsella sp.; assembly: GCA_902491055.1. Taxonomy (GTDB): domain Bacteria; phylum Actinomycetota; class Coriobacteriia; order Coriobacteriales; family Coriobacteriaceae; genus Collinsella. Next base: position 9,242 of record CABUGI010000058.1, read on the forward strand.
CGTGCTAGATGCCTCATGGAAACTGTTGGACTTTAATCAGACAGACCCAGCATGTCGTTTTCCTCCATGAGGACATCGGCTAAAACCGCAACACCTATGCTTGTTTAAGCAAACTTCCTGATAGTCGTGGAGCTGCTGTAGCCCGACATGCAGGACATCGCTCGGCTTAAACACCGGATGCCGCATCCGCGAAACGAGTTGCGGTGCACCCTGTTCCAAAAGGTTGCCAAGTACCATGGCGTGAGCGTTGGGGTAGCCATCATTCAGCGTGGATACATCCGGATGCGCATAGATCCAGACGATTCCAACGTTCTCGTATTTCCCGTGCAGGTAATCGAAGAGGGCAAGCGACGCCATACAGTTGCCGCCGACGGTCACGACTCTGTCGGGGTTTTCTGCCGTAAGCTTCCTCTGCGCATCCTGAATTCCCGCCAGGACTTCGTCCTCGGCACAGATGCGAACTGCCTCCCATTTCTCATGTCCAAGTTTTGGGACGCGTTTCGCAATGCCGAGTGGGACCCCTGGACAGTCGGATCACGTGGTGGCCCCCTTTGAGAGGGTCACGAGCATGGTGGTCCCGTTCTCGGAACTTGCTTCGACCTCTACCGTGCCGCCGTGTAGGGCTGCAATTTCCCAAACAAGCGCTAGCCCGAGTCCTGCGCCACCGTATGCCCTGCTGCGGGATTTATCCAGGCGAAAGAACGGTTGGAAGATGCTCTCACGGTACTGCTTGGGTATTCCCGGGCCCTGGTCCTCGACTCGCAGGAACACGTGGCTGTCGTTATCGCAGATGGAGACGTTGACAGTCGAGCCGGGGCGGCTGTAACGGATGGCATTTTCGACCAGGTTAAACACCAGCCGATAGAGGAGCGTGTCGCTCCCGATTACTAAAGCGTCTCCAGCACAATTGAGGGCTATGCCCTTATTTTCGGCAAGTGGCGCAAGGTCGGTGAGGACCTCTTCGGACAAGGGACCAAGTTCAACATCGTCCTCGCAAGGAACGCTGCGGAGCTCACTCATCTCGAGCAATACCTTGGTCATTCGCGACATTCGCTCAGTTTGTTCTTGTAGCAGGCCGAGCAGCTCGGCTGTTTCGGGTTGCAAACCGGAGTGCTCGGAGATGAATAGTTCAATCTGTGCCTGCATAAGGGCGAGCGGGGTGCGCAACTCGTGCGCGGCGTTGCCGGTAAACTGACGCTGTGCAGAGAACCCTTCGTCGAGTCGGCCAATCATATCGTTGAATGAGGCGCTGCATCGCTGCAGTTCGGTGGGTACATCTTTGCTGGGTCTGATTTCGCTTAGGTTGTCAGGCTGCACGCGCTCAACCTGGGCTGCAAAAGCCCGTAGCGGTTTGAGTGCATGGCCGCTCACAAAGTATGCCAACACGCCGCCAAGGAGTGTGATTCCAGCCGTGATACACCAGGTTGTCGTGCCAAAAGACTCCTGTGCGTCGTTTACGACGATCGTGACCTCGTCATCGAGGGACGCTTTCGTTGGGTCGAACGTCTGGGACGAATCTTCGCCGGTTGCGTTAAAGGCCGAGATATTACTGCCGATGGCATCCATATAGCGCATGCCCGTATAGCCGACCAGGCAGTTCGTCAGCACGCATGCCGCACACGTGAGCAGTGCCGTCATAATCGTTATGCGCCATTGCAGCGAAAGCCCTTTCATTCTCCATCCTCCATAACGTAGCCCTCTCCAATCCGATTGCGAATCGGGTCGTATCCCAAAGCGCTGCGCAACTTTTTTCGGAGCGACGAGATATGAACGCGGGTTGCGTTGCTAAAGCTGTTCACGCTGCTATCCCAAACGTGCTCGATAAGCTCCTCTTGGCTTACCGGTCGCCCCTGATTAAGCATCAGGTATTCCAAGATTCCCGTTTCCTTGCGTGTAAGAGATAGAGCTTCACTGTCCACGGAAGCGATGCGCGCCTTGGTGTCAAAGCTGAGCTTTCTGCAGGTTAATACTATGTCGCTTTGTGCGAAGCGCCTGAGGGTAAGGCTGCGGATCCTTGCCGCAAGTTCGTCCAGATGAAACGGCTTGGTAAGGTAATCGTTGGCGCCGGCATCGAGTCCGGCGACTTTATCGGATACTTCGCCACGCGCGGACAGAATCAGTACCTTGGTCTCGCAATCGGTTTTCCTAAGTTCCCTGAGCACGGTCATGCCGTCGACATGGGGAAGATTGAGGTCGAGTACCACGAGGTCAAAGACTTCGATGCCCAGCAGGTCGAGCGCCTCCCGTCCATCGTGACAGCAGTCGACGCTGTACGCCAAGTTTCGCAAGCTGCGCGCGATTGCATCGCACAGTGCTCGCTCGTCTTCGACGATCAAAATACGCATAACAGTCTCCTTGCACATTCCAAATCGCGCTTAACACGGATTTTATAGCCGATATGGTCCAATGGTCGCGTAACGAAAGGAGTGGTCAGGTTGTTCAAAGCGGTAAAACCCGTGGTACAGGTCGCTTTGTTGATCGTCGGAATTGCCATGGTGTGCTTTGGTGTTATGCGTGGCGAGGCGGATGCCGTGCTGGCCAAAGCGATTAGGCTGTGCTTGGAGTGTATCGGAATTGGATAAAAGAGAAAACACTGCGTCGCATGTTTTGGCCCGATTTCGCGGATTCATTCAGGCGGCGGCGACGCTGGTCACCAATATTCACCTGTCAAACTTTGCCAAAGGCGGCATCTATCAGGGCGCGGGGAAAACAGTCTGCGTACCTGGACTTAATTGCTATTCGTGCCCCGCGGCATCGGGTGCGTGCCCCATCGGGTCGTTCCAGTCGGTGGTAGGTTCATCCAAGTTCAACTTTTCTTACTACGTCACCGGTACGCTCATTTTGCTCGGCGTGCTGCTGGGACGCTTTGTATGCGGCTTTCTGTGCCCGTTTGGCTGGCTGCAGGAGCTGCTTCATAAGATTCCCGGCAAAAAGCTTTCCACGAAAAAGCTTAAGCCGCTCACGTACATCAAATACGTCGTGCTGCTGTTTGCCGTGGTGCTGCTGCCCGTCTTGGTGGTTAACGATGTGGGGATGGGGGACCCGTTCTTTTGCAAGTACATCTGTCCACAGGGTGTGCTCGAGGGCGCCATTCCGCTGGCCATTGCCAATGCCGGCATTCGATCTGCGTTGGGACATCTCTTTACTTGG
>CABUGI010000059.1 GCA_902491055.1 uncultured Collinsella sp.
ATCATCATCACCCACGGCAACGGCCCGCAGGTCGGCATGATCCAGAACGCCTTCGCTGCTGCCCACGATGCCATCGGTACCCCCGAGATGCCGCTGCCCGAGTGCGGCGCCATGTCCCAGGGCTACATTGGTTATCACCTGCAGCAGGGCATCGGCCGCGAGATGCACAAGCGCTATAAGCGTTGGCACGCCGCCACCGTCGTCACCCAGATCGAGTGCGATCCGGATGATCCCGCGTTCAAGAACCCGACCAAGCCGATCGGCCCCTTCTACACCGAGGAGCAGGCCAAGGAGTTCATGGCCGAGGATCCCTCCAAGGTCTTCGTCGAGGATTCTGGCCGCGGCTGGCGTCGCGTCGTTGCTTCCCCCGATCCCAAGAAGATCGTCGAGGCTGACTCCATCCTCAACCTGCTCGACAACGAGTTCATCGTCATCGCCTGCGGTGGCGGCGGCATCCCCGTCGTCCGCGACTACGAGAACAAGGGCTGCTACAAGGGCGTTCCCGCCGTCATCGACAAGGACCTGGGCGGCGAGCTGCTGGCCGAGGACTGCGACGCCGACGTTCTGTTCCTGCTGACCGCCGTTGAGCATGTTGCCATCAACTTTGGCAAGCCCAACCAGGAGGAGCTCGAGGACCTCACCGCCGACGAGGCCGAGCGCCTGGCCGACGAGGGCCAGTTCGGCAAGGGTTCCATGGAGCCCAAGGTCCGCGCTGCCATCAAGTTCGCCCGTTCCCGCAAGGGCCGCACCTGCATCATCGGCGCTCTGGACAAGGCTGCCGAGACCATGGCCGGCCTCTCCGGTACCCGCATTCACGAGTAGTCTCTACTCTGTTGCCTCTCTCGTGGGCGCCGGGCAAAGCGCCCACAAACTAGCCTCTCTTCATGAGCCCCGCAGTCCGCTCCGGCTGCGGGGCTTTTGCTATTCACCTAGTCATTGGGGACGTTCTTAAATGACTAGTAGTAGGCCCACATGGCTTCGACTTCGTTGAGGACCTCTACGACGCCCCAGCGGCGGGCGCTGCGGCTGGCCGAGTTGGGGTCGTAGACGCCAATCTGGTTGGCATCGTCGATGCCGTAGAGCACGATGTAGTGGCCTACGTTGGTAAACGTACCGGGGCGCACTGCGGCGATGACGGGCGTACCCGAGCGAAGTGCTTGGGTAATAGATTCGCGATCGTTATAGAGCTGTGTTCCGTTGAGCCCCAGCTGCCACGCACCGCCTGTCATAAACGACCACTCGGTGGCACCAGTGGGGGCGTAGTTGCCGGCTTCGGCCATTGCGCATATATCGACCGGCGTCTTATCGGTGTGGCCGGTCTTAAAGATATAGACCATGGTGAGGCAAGTGGGACCGCAAGCGTTTTCGCGAATAGTGCCGCCGGCATAGGGCAGCTCCGACCATGCGGGGTCAATTTGGTAGATGTGGGGCATGGCGCCGGCCTGCCATTGCGAGCGTGGGGTCGAGAACGCAAAGGAGTAACCGGGCGCGACGGGAGCTTTAAGCAGCTTGTCCTCGGCAGTGGGCTCAAGACCGGCTGATCCGTGGGAGATACAGGATCCCAAAAACACAAAGACGAGGCAGGCGGCGATGGAGCAAAGCGCAAGGCGTAGGCGGCGGGCCGGAAGCGCGTGGCTTGTGGTGTGCGACGCGGAGCGAGGGGCGGAATTGCCGCGATCGCGTTGAGGTCGCGAAAAGGAGCGCTTGACGTAGTAGTCGGTCTTACGGCGATCGTAGCGGCGTGGCTGCAATGTGTCGGTCTGACGTTGGCGCGTGCTCGTACTCACGCGGTCTGACTGCTGCACGGTACGGCTTTGTTGCCGCGAAGAAGCCCCGGGCTGCTCTTGGGGGCGCTGCGGGTTGTCGTTGTCGGAGGTGCTTCTGGGCGTTGGCGTGGTGCGGCCGGCAAGGCGCACGCTTTGTGGCCGTTGGTCGCCGTCATTGTATCCGTATGCCATTCGAATCACCTTGCCTCATGTGTAACTTGTCTATCCTACATAAAAAGATGCACGACACATGGGCATGTGCGCCAAAAGCCTGACAAATGGTATGAACGTTGCCGCGCCGCGCGCCAAGCGTCACGGCAACAGGTCTTCAAAAGCAGGCAAGATGAAAACGTCCAAGACGAATGACGTCTCCCGCCGTTCGTCCCAAAAACGGCGCCGCTCGTTTTGCAGTTCTGCCTTCGGTCGAGCTGCGAGCGGCGCTGCTGCGCCAAGGCCGTATCTTAAAGCCACGAAATAAAAGCGCGCGGCAAAACAGACCGCGCAAGGGGTGACGTCAAGGGGCGTCAAAAAGGAAAGGAGGGGAACAATGGCGGACAAGAACGCAGAGGTTGCAGTCGAGGATAACGGCGGCATGAAGAAAACGCTCTCGCTCTGGAACTTCTTCACCATCGGTTTCGGTGCCATCATCGGTACCGGTTGGGTTCTGCAGGTCGGCGACTGGATGGTCGTGGGCGGCGGTCCCGTTCCCGCTATGATCGCATTCCTCTTGGGTGCAATCTTCCTTGTGCCCGTCGGAGCTGTTTTCGGTGAGCTCACGGCTGCTATCCCCATCTCGGGCGGCATCGTCGAGTATGTCGATCGTAGCTTTGGCCGTACGCTGAGCTACATCACCGGATGGCTTTTGGCCCTGGGCAACGGCATCCTGTGCCCGTGGGAGGCCATCGCCATCTCGACCCTCGTGTCCGAGATGTTCGGCAGCCTGCCCGGTCTTGAGTGGCTGCGTGCCGTCAAGCTCTATACCATCCTGGGCGCCGACGTTTACCTGTTCCCGACGCTGATCGCGCTCGGCTTTGCAACCTACGTCATCTTCCTCAACTTCCGCGGTGCCAGCTCGGCCGCCAAGCTGCAGGCCTTCCTGACCAAGGCCCTGCTCTGCGGCATGCTGCTCGCCATGGGCGTCTCGCTGTTCACCGGCTCGCCGGACAACGCCATGCCCGTGTTCTCCCAGGTCACCGGTGCTGGCGGCGGCAAGCCTGCTACCGAGGGCACCAGCCTGTTCGCAGGCATCGTTTCGGTCCTGGTTCTGACCCCGTTCTTCTACGCCGGTTTCGACACCATTCCTCAGCAGGCTGAGGAAGCGGCCGAGGGCCTCAACTGGAACAAGTTCGGCAAGATCATCTCCCTGGCCCTGCTGGCCGCAGGCGGCTTCTACATGGTCTGCATCTACTCGTTCGGCACCATCCTCGACTGGCATGAGTTCGTTAAGAGCCCGGTTCCCGCGCTTGCCTGCCTCAAGGGCATCAACATGCTCCTGTACCTGGCCATGCTCGTCATCGCCACGCTTGGACCCATGGGCCCGATGAACTCCTTCTACGGCGCCACGAGCCGCATCATGCTCGCCATGGGCCGAAAGGGCCAGCTGCCCGAGAAGTTCGCCGAGGTCAATCCCAAGTCCGGCGCTCCCAAGCTCGCCTGCGTCGTTCTGGGCGTCATCACCGTCGTCGGTCCGTTCCTGGGCAAGAACATGCTCATCCCTCTGACCAACGTGTCGGCTCTCGCCTTCATCTTCTCCTGCGGCATGGTCGCCCTCGCCTGCCTGCGCATGCGCTTCACCGAGCCCGACCTGCCTCGTCCCTACGAGGTGCCCGGCGGCAAGTTTGGCATCAGCCTCGCTATCGTTGCCTGCGGCACCATCATTGGCCTGCTCGTGATCCCGTTCTCTCCCGCCTCCCTCAACATGGTGGAGTGGAGCATCGTGATCGGCTGGTTGGCTATTGGCCTGGCCCTCATGGCTTTCACCAATTCCCGCAAAAAGTAACGCCGAGCCGGGGCGGATCAGGTGCGCGGGACCCTCTCTTCCGCGCGCCGAACCCGGCGCCACTTGGGTAGCTTTGTGAGGCCTTAACCCAACACGGCCTCGCCCACTATATGGATCCATAAGGAGGAACCATGTCCACTAAGTATGCAATCGTTGGCGGCAAGCTCATCGACGGTACCGGTGCCGAGCCGGTCGAGAACTCCCTCGTTCTCGTCGACGACAACGGCAAGATTGAGTACGCCGGTGCTATGCAGGACCTTCCCGAGGGCGTTGAGGTCATCGACGCCGCCGGCAAGACCGTCCTTCCCGGCCTGATCGATACTCACCTGCACTTCTCGGGCAACCTGACCGACGATGACACCGACTGGGTCATGCAGCCGCTCCTCGAGAAGCAGGCCGTCGCCGTCAAGCAGGCTTACGACTGCCTCACCCACGGCCTCACCACCGTCTGCGAGATCGGCCGCTTTGGTATCCAGATCCGTGACTGCATCGACAAGGGCGTCTTCAAGGGCCCGCGCGTTCTGGCCACCGGCCTTGGCTTCTGCCGCGTTGCCGGCCACGGCGACTCCCACCACTGCAGCCAGGAGCTCAACAAGGAATCGCACCCCTGGGGCGATCAGGTCGACGGTCCTTGGGATCTGCGCAAGGCCGTCCGTCGTCGCCTGCGCGAGAACCCCGATGCCATCAAGATCTGGGCTACCGGTGGCGGCATCTGGCGCTGGGACTCCGGCCGCGACCAGCACTACTGCTCCGAGGAGATTCAGGCTGTGGTCGAAGAGGCCAAGATGGTCGGCATCCCCGTGTGGAGCCACTGCTACAACAACCACGCCGCTGCCTACGATTCCGTCCGCTTTGGCTGCGAGCAGCTGATCCACGGCTTCGATATCGATGAGCGCACCATGGACCTCATGGCCGAGCAGGGCACCTTCTTCACCCCGACGATCGCCTTCCTGCCCACCTGGTACGCCACCTATCCGCCCGTCTACGTCCCCGAGCTGCACGACAAGTACGAGGGCACCCTGGTCGAGAAGGAGCTGCAGCGCAACTACGACTGCCTGCGCGAGGCCAAGAAGCGCGGCGTCGTCATGACGATCGGCTCCGATTCCTTCTCCTTCGTCACCCCGTACGGCACCTGCTCCATCGAGGAGATGTACGAGTTCGTCGACAAGATCGGCTTCACCCCGGTCGAGACCATCACCTGTGCCACCCTCAACGGTGCCAAGATGTGCCACATCGAGGACGAGACCGGTTCCATCGAGGCCGGCAAGTGCGCCGACCTGCTGGTCGTCAACGGTGACGTCGCCGCCGACATCCACGTGCTCAACACCGACAACATGGACGTCATCATGAAGGACGGCTGGATTGTCGAGGCCGGCACCTTCGGCGAGGCAAACAAGTACAGCGCCTAAGCTACCGTTCATCGATGGCTTGATGTAAAACACAGTATTTGATTGCATAATGCAATGGAGAGGGTCGCTTGCGGCCCTCTTTATTGCTATGGGGTGCGTCAGTAAGAAGGGGATGACGGTGGATCTTAATAGGCTGATTCTGGGCAAGAGCTACAACTCTACCAAGGTCTTTCGTACCGCTCAGCATGTGGTTCAAGCCATCTTGCTCGGTATTGTCGTTCCGCTGCTTATCCTGCTGCTCATCTGGGATCTAACCGATAATCCCAATCCCGTTCCGGCCGTTGTCGTCATTGCCGGCTTGGTCATGCTGTGCTTCTTCTTCTCATACGTCTTTGTCGTTCCCGACGACCTCACATCGAGCGCTACCGACCGCACGCTCGCCATCGCTTCAAAAATATTCGCCTACACGTCGCGCGGCCTTACGCCCGAAGCTGCTCTAGGCGCCTCTAAGATCATCCTGTCCGAAACTATCGCCTCTGCCATCTGCTTTACCGACGGCAAGCAGGTGTTGGCAAGCTGGGGCGAGGACTCGGCAAAATGCCCCGCGGGCACCCCGGTGGTGCTGCGGACTACGCTCAACGTGATCAACAGCGGTGAGCAAAGCGTGTTCTCGCGCGATGCCTCGACCGAGACGGGTGGCTACTTTCCGCGCCTGCGCGCCGGTATTGTCGCACCGCTTACCGTGCGTGGGCATTGCGTGGGCACGCTCGAGCTGTATTATCCCCGTCTGAGCAGCATCGATATGCGCCAGACGGCGCTTGCCTCGGGCTTTGCCGACCTCATTTCCACGCAGCTTGCGAGCTTTGAGCTCGAGCGCCAGGACGAGCTTACGGCCCGCGTGGAGCTGCGCGCCTTGCAATCGCAGGTCGATCCTCATTTTCTATTCAATACCATTAGCACGATCGTGTCGCTTGTGCGAACCGAGCCCGACAAGGCGCGATCGCTGCTGATCGACTTTTCCAATTACTACCGTCAGACGCTTTCTGATTCCGATACGCTCACCACGCTCGAGCACGAGGTGGAACAGGGTACTCGCTATATCAATCTTATGCAGGCCCGGTATGGCGACGGCCGTCTGCGCGTCTCGGTCGATATCGACTTTGAGGTGCGCGATTGCATGGTGCCGCCGTTTATCTTGCAGCCGTTGCTCGAAAACTGCATCAAGCACGCGCAGCGCGAGACCGAGCCGCTTTCTATTCACGTTAGGGCTTTCGAGACCGATGACGGTTTGGAGATCATCGTCGAGGACGACGGCATCGGTATGAGCGAAGAGGTCTGCGCGCATCTGTTTGAGCAACATCGCCGAGAGGAGCCCGAGAGCATTACCGCCGACGGCTCCGTCAAGCGAGGTTGCGGCCTGGCGCTCTTCAACGTGCTTCAGCGCATCCATTTCTTTTACGGAGAAGATTCCGGCATGCGCGTGAAGTCCCAGGAGGGCGTGGGAACGCAGGTCATCGTCGAGCTGAACGGCGAGCCGCATGAGCCCGCGCCGTTGACGGCGTAGCACGCGGTTGGATTGAGAGAAAAAGAGGGGAAGCACATATGTCCGAAGGCTGGAACATCTTGGTGGTTGATGACGAGCCTCCCATTAGGGCCGAGCTACGCTATCTGTTGGAAAAGGATACGCGTGTGGGTCAGATTGCCGAGGCGGGCAATGTCACCGAAGCCGTGGAGTCGATTCTGTCGAACAAGCCCGACGTGTTGTTTTTGGACATCACGATGCCCGGCCGCTCGGGAATTGAGCTTGCCGAGACGCTGCAGAACCTAAAGACGCCGCCGGTGGTTGTGTTTGTGACGGCGTTTGCCGAGTTTGCCGCCGATGCGTATAACCTTGATGCGGTCGACTATGTCGTCAAGCCGGTCGAGGACGCACGCCTGTCAAAGGCACTCGACAAGATCGAGGCAGCCTTGGGTGCCCGTCGTGTTATCCATGCTCCGCGCCAACCTTTGCGTCTGACGGTGGACCGCGGGGGCAAAAAGGTGTTCATTCCCGCCGCAGACGTCTGCTACTTTGAGGCGCGCGCCGATTTTTGCAACGCCATCTGCGCCGAGGGAACGTACCTGATCAATGAGTCGATCTCTTCGCTCGAGCGTCGCTTGGACTCCGAGGGCTTTATTCGCGTTCATCGCAGCTACTTGGTCAATTTGGAAGACGTGCACAATGTTGAGATTGGCTCCACGGGGTTGATGGAGCTCAGGCTCGACCGCGTGAACTCGACGGTGCCGGTGTCCCGTCGTCGTGCCGCCGAGGTCAAGTCGCACCTGGGGCTTGCGTAAGAGGCTTGCGTGCCGTCGTTTACCATCGCAGGTTTGGCATGGGCGCGCGGTGGGCATAATGGGTGGCATCGAATGAAATCGAAAGGATCATTATGCCCGCGCTTATCACCCATCATCTGTTTGGCGAGGAAAGCATCGACCGTCTTCCACAGGGCGTCATCACGTCCGATGAAGAGCGCATTGCCTTTATCTTGGGCAACCAAGGCCCCGACCCGTTTTTCTTTCACATTCTGACACCGCGTGTTTCCGACTGCACGCTGCTGGCGCAGGTCATGCATCGGTCGCGCATGTCTCGTCAGTTTGCGTGCCTGCGCGACGGCGTGTCGCATCTGCTGCCGCGCGACGCCAGCTTGGGTCGTGCCTTTGCGCTGGGCCTGCTGTCTCATTACGTGCTCGACCGCAACGCTCATCCCTTTGTCTATGAGCAGCAGTTTGGCATTGTCGAGTCCGATTCAGAGCTTGAGGATTCGAGCAGTCAGGTCCATGCCGTGATCGAGAGCGACCTGGATGTGCTGATGCTGCAGCTTAAACGCGATGGCGCTACGGTTGACGATTACCCGCCGGCGGGCGAGATCGTCACCACTGATCGCATCAATCGCGTGGCCGGCGTGCTGATGAGCTATGTTGCCGGACGCGTGTACGGCATTGACATTCCGGCGGGGGAGTACGGTGCTGCCGTTGCCAATATGCAGCGACTTTACCGCGCGATTGAGCCGGCCGGCTCCGCAAAGACGCGCGCGATCTCGCTGGTTGAGGGCTTGGTGCACGATTACTCGCTGCTCGACGGCCTTGCTCATCGCGTGACGACGGAGTTGCCCGAGCGCACCGGTAACCTGGGCCATCTGACATGGAAGAATCCCTTTACCGACGAGGTCTCGAACGAGAGTTTCCCCGAGGTCTTTGATCGCGCGCTGGGCGATTACGAGTGCACGGTCGCACGTTTTATCGAGACCGGTGACATGGATGCCGTGACCAGTCACGTCAACTACAGCGGTCGCGTGCTCAATGCCGATGAGGAGTTCGACCGCGAGGAATAGGGCCCGTGCGTGCCCCTTTGCCGAATCCTTACCGGCGGTTCTGGACAATTGGGGTACGATGAACTAACTGCATATCGGGCGAATACGAAGGGTCCCTGTCCATGAAATACACCAAGCTCGAGCGTAACTGGGTTATGTATGATGTGGGCAATTCGGCCCTCGTGCTGCTCAATACCTCGGTGGTGCCCATTTACTTTAACGCCATCAATACCGGCGCTTCCTCGGCAGACCTGGTGGTCGCCTGGGGCAACGCGCAGACGATCGCCTCGCTGGTCATCGCCATGCTCATGCCCATTCTGGGCGCACTTGCCGACTACGCTGGCAACAAAATCAAGTTCTTCTTGGGCTTTTTCCTCACGGGCCTGGTTCTTTGCCTGGCGCAGGCTATCCCAATGTCCGCCATGGCATTTTTGACCGTGTACGTGCTGTGCACCATCGGCCTTAACTCTTCTATGACGTTCTACGACGCCATGCTGCCCGACGTTACCACCGACGAGCGCATGGACGCCGTGTCCAGCTCGGGTTATGCCTGGGGCTACATCGGTTCCACCGTGCCGTTCGTCATCTGCCTGGCGCTCATCATGGGTGGCCCCGCTCTTGGCGTCCCCACCATGCTGGCAACGCGTCTGTCGTTTATCATCACTGGTGCCTGGTGGCTCATCTTTACCCTGCCGCTCATTCGCACCTATAAGCAAAAGTACGGTCGCGAGCGCGGTCCCGAGGACACCATCGGCCACATCGTGGGCGGTGTGTTCTCCGAGGTCGGACACACCATGCGCGAGATCGCCCACAACAAGACCGTGCTGGTCTACATGATCGCGTTCTTCTTCTATATCGACGGTGTGCACACGGTCATTTCCATGGCCACCAGTTACGGATCGGCCTTGGGCATCGATTCGACGCAGCTGGTGCTGGCGCTGCTCGTTACGCAGTTCGTGGCCTTTCCGTCCGCCATCATCTACGGCAAGCTCGCCGGACGCGTGGGCACGCTCAACATGATCCTGGTGGCGGTCGCCGCCTACATGGGCATTGTGCTGTTCGCCGCGTTCTTCCTAAAGACCGCCTTTGAATTCTGGGTGCTTGCCATTATGGTCGGCCTGTTCCAGGGCGGCGTGCAGGCGCTCAGCCGTAGCTACTTTGGCCGCATTATCCCCAAGGAAAAGTCCAACGAGTACTACGGCTTCTTTGACATCTTTGGTCGTTATGCAAGCGTTATGGGCACCTTCCTGGTGTCGGTCGTCACCTCGCTGACCGGCAACCCGTCGCTGGGCGTCCTTTCCATTGGTGTGCTGCTGGTCGTTGGCTTTATGCTGCTGGTTCGCCTGTCCCGCATGACTCGGGCGGCAGAGCATGCCGCATAGGAGCGAGCGGCTATTGTGCCTGTCCACGGTACTCTTTTGGGGTTATCCGCAATAAACATTGCGACTTGCGAGCAATGATTTGCCCAAGTGGGTATGATGGAATCAGCTAGGTCGCGGGGCGTCGCCTGTGTTTGGCGGCGTCCCGTTTTTGTGTTGCAGGGAGGGTAAGGCATGAACGCCACAGTCGTGATTCCAACGTATTGGGCGGGCGATGACGCTTGCGCAAACGCCCCTGGCACCTATGACCATTCGACGCGACTCAACGCCGACAATCCCGAACTCGACCGCTGCCTGGCCTCGCTTGAGCAGGTACGTGACATCCCGCGCATCATCCTTTTGGTGGTCTGTCCCGTTTCTGCCACAGCCGATGTGTCGCTGCGCGTGCACGAGATTGTCGACGCGCATCCCACGCTCAAGGTCACCGTTGTCACCAACACCCAGGCCTCGCGCATCGCAGACCGGGTTGCTCAGATCGCGCCCAAGGGTTCGGGCGAGTGCGTGAGCCTGCGAGGCTACGGCGCCATCCGCAACATGGGGCTAGCCTGTGCCGCTGTGCTGGGGCATGACGCGGTTATCTTTTTGGATGACGATGAGACTGTCATCGACGCCGACTTTATGAAGCGCGCGACCTATGCGTTGGGGCAGCAGACGCGTCAGGGCTTGCCGATCTTGGTCAAGAGCGGCTATTTCTACGATCGCGACGGCTCGCCGCTGGCTCCCACGGACAAGGCGGGCATCTGCCATCGTTGGTGGACCAAGCGCATCGAGTTCAACCGTTGGATGAAAAAGGCGCTCTCGGGCACCCGCATCTCGCGCTCCAACTACGTGTGCGGCGGCCTGATGGCCCTGCACGCCCGCGCCTTTACGCGTGTGGCCTTTGACCCGTTTATCACCCGCGGCGAGGACTTGGATTACCTCTTTAACATGCGCATGTTTGGCTACGACGTGTGGTTCGATAACGAGTGGACCGTGCGCCATCTGCCTCCGGAGTCCGAAAAGCGCTCACCGCGCTTTATGCAGGATGTATACCGTTGGTACTACGAACGGGCCAAGTTGACATTCGCCGCGCATCAAAAGGAGCTCATTCCCGTTACGGCGGCATCGCTCATGCCCTACCCGGGCCCGTGGATTTCGCGCGAGCTCGACGACCGCGTGCGCAAGACCGCTATGGTCCGCAGCGTGTTTACCCGCGAGCATGAGGGCTACCTGCGCATCTGGCGCCATGGTATCGACGAGGCAAAGGCCTATGCGCGCCAAAACGCTGCAAGCTACCTGCGTTTCCAGAGCTTTTGGCCCAAGATCATGGACGGGCTTTGGCGTGACGCACAACTGATCAGTAACCTGGAGGGGGCCGAATGATCGACCGCCGCGCCCAGCGCGATAGTTCAATATCAATCTTTCGCATCATTGCCGTTGCCTGCGCCATTTGTGTGCTGGTGTACTTTATTTTTGCCTTGGTGACCGGTATCGAGCCGATCGCCACGGTGATTGCCTGCGCGCTGCTGTGCATCTTTCTGTGCATCTTTATCTTTTTGACGCTCAATCCCGATTCGGTGCGCTCCCAGTACACCGAGGAGACGCTCTCGGTGGCCTCGGCCATGCTCGAGGACATTAAGGGCGGTCTGACGCAGGAGTCGGCGCGTTTGGTGTGCCGGCGCATTTTGCCCGAGACGCGCGCCATGACGGTGGCCATCACCGACGAGGACAACGTGCTTGCCTGCGCGGGCGAGTTTGAGGAAAAACTGCTGCCCGATACTCCCATCCACACGCTTGCCACACGCTACGTTATCGAACATGGCATCGTGCAGTCGTTCAACCGTATGGTGGATGTCGTGGGCTCGGACGGCTCGCACAACCAAGTCCCCGCCGGCATTATCGCCCCCATCAAGGTGGGCGATCGTACCGTCGGCACGCTCAAGTTCTACTACAAGACCCCGCGCGCCGTCGACCGTACCCAGTATGCGCT
>CABUGI010000060.1 GCA_902491055.1 uncultured Collinsella sp.
CCGCCATCGACGGCTTTATCCTGCCGGGCCACGTCGCCACCATCACGGGCTTGGCGCCCTTTAGCTTTTTGGTCGACGAGTTTAAGACTCCAGGCGTGGTAACGGGATTTGAGCCGGTCGACATCTTGCAGGGTATCTGCATGCTGGTCCAGATGGTTGTTGAGGGGCAACCCGCGATCGACAACGCCTACCGTCGCGGCGTCAATGCCGACGGCAATCCCGTGGCGCGCCAGCTGGTCGAGCAGGTATTTGAGCCGTGCGATACCACATGGCGCGGGCTGGGATCGATTGCGGCTTCAGGACTCGCCATTCGTCCCGAGTTTTCGCACTTTGATGCCAGCATGCGCTTTGACGTGCCCATCGAGCCGACGGTCGAGCCACGCGGGTGCCGCTGCGGCGACGTGCTGCGCGGGGCCATTACGCCGAGCGACTGCCCCCTGTTCGGCCACGCTTGTACGCCCGAGCATCCCGTCGGCCCCTGCATGGTGAGCTCCGAGGGCAGCTGCGCAGCATATTTCCGCTACCGAGGCTAATAGGTTCCGCCGTTCTAACGAACGGCGGACCAGTCGACGGTGCGCCTCACCCATATAATTCCACCCACGATTGGAGTTTTCGATATGTCCCATAGCGTTACCGATAGCACCGTCCTGCTGGGCCACGGCTCCGGCGGCCAGATGATGAAACGCATCATCGATGAGGTCTTTTTGGATGCCTTTGGGTCGCCCGAGCTGCTCGAAGGCAACGATGCCGGCGTCGCCGCGCTGCCCGCGAGCGGGCGCATCGCCATGTCGACCGACAGCTTTGTAGTCTCGCCGCAGTTCTTCCCCGGTGGCAACATCGGCCGCCTCGCCGTGTGCGGAACCGTCAACGACGTCGCGACCTCGGGCGCCAACGTGCGCTACCTGTCGTGCGGCTTTATCCTCGAAGAGGGCTATCCCATGGATAGGCTCCGCCAGATTGTGCAGACGATGGCCGAGACGGCGCACGAGGCGGGCGTGTCCATAATCACGGGCGACACCAAGGTGGTCGAGCGCGGCGGGGCCGACGGCGTCTATATCAATACCGCCGGCGTGGGCGAGGTGCCTGCGGGCGTGGCGCTCAGCGGCGCAAACTGCCGCCCCGGCGACGTCATTCTGGTGTCGGGCACACTGGGCGACCACGGCATCGCCATCATGAGCCAACGCGAGGGCCTGGCGTTTTCGAGCACGATCGAAAGCGATGCCGCGCCGCTCAACCACCTGATTGCCGACGTTTTGGCCACAGCGCCCGGCACGCGTTGCTTTCGCGACCCCACGCGCGGCGGCCTGGCATCCACGCTCAACGAGTTTGCCCAGGCAAGCGGTGTTGCCATGGAGGTTGACGAGGATGCCGTGCCCGTGCGTCCCGACGTGCAGGCCGCCTGCGAGATGCTCGGCTACGATGTGCTGCAGGTGGCAAACGAGGGCAAGATGGTCGCCGTGGTGCCGGCCGAGCAAGCCGATGCCGCGCTGAGCGCCATGCGCGCCGCCCGCTACGGCGAGAATGCCGCCATCATCGGTCGCGTGCTGCCGCTTGCCGAGGGCGCTCGACCCGCCGTGCGCGTACGCACCGGCTGGGGATCGACCCGCATCCTCGACATGCTCGTAGGAGAGCAGCTGCCGAGAATTTGCTAGGGCAGAATCGCATGATTGGCGCGATGTCACCTGATATCCCTGGAGATGTTCAGATTCCAACCACGCCCAACGCGGAAGCCCAGTATTATGAGGTGCGTTTTGAAACCCAATGACGGGAGCTTTCATGGCAGCAGCTTTTTCCCATGTGATCTTTGATCTGGACGGCACCATCCTCAACACGCTCGAGGACCTGGCGGCCGCCGGCAACCATACCTGCGAGACGCACGGCTGGCCTACGTTTGCCGTCGACGAGTACCGCTACAAGGTGGGAAACGGCATGCTCAAGCTGGTTGAGCGCTTTATGCCCGCCGAGTACGCGGGCGACGGCCGCATGTTTGAGCAGACGCTTGCCGAGTTTAGGGCTTACTACGGCGATCACAAGGAGGACCACACCGCCCCCTATGCCGGCACGATCGAGATGCTCGACCGCCTGCGCGCCGCGGGTGTGCAGCTTGCCGTGCTCACCAACAAGGACCACATCTCGGCGGCTCCGCTTATCGAAAAGTATTTTGGTTCCGAGCGCTTTGCGCTGGTACAGGGCCGTGTCGATGCGTTTCCGCCTAAGCCCGAAGCACCCGTCACACTGCATGTGATGGAGGAGCTGGGCGCCGATCCGGCAACCACACTCTATGTGGGCGATTCCAATGTCGATATCCTGACCGGCCACAACACCGGCCTTAAGAGCGCGGGCGTCTGCTGGGGTTTCCGCGGCCGTGCAGAGCTGGAGGCCGCCGGCGCCGACTACGTGGTGGACACCCAGGCAGAGCTCACGGCGCTGGTACTGGGCGAGTAACCGCTCATCCCTCCCACGGGTAGCTAATGTGGGACGGGACTCTTTTAGCCGCCCCCCTGCACCAAAGGAGTGTCCCAACTGCCGGCAGAAAAGGAACCTCCCCAAGTGCCGCCTTCGGCAGCGATGGCAACGCCACAGGCACAAGTGCCACTTTAGGCCAGCCAAGGGAACGCCGTTGTTTTGGCAACGACAGCGAAAGCCCGCCAGAGCGAGCAAGGTGCCTTGAAACAAGGCGGCATTGACCTTCTGGTCATGCCGCCGAAGTTGAAAGGCAGATTGCCGCTCCGGCGGGCTTGCAGCGTCGAGCAGTTGCGGCGTTTGGTAAAACGCCGCAACGAACTAGCTCATCATCGCATTCATCATCTCGGTGGTTGCGGAATCGTCAGCAGACCACTCGTTATCCTCGTTGGCGGAATACTTAAAGGTGACCTTGGTGTCCTTGGGCTTGGCGGCCTTGGTCACGTCGACCATGACCTGGCCGGCCATCTTGTACAGGTCGTCCTCGGAAGGCATCGTATCGAGTGCGGCGATCTTCTCCTGATACTGGGTGGCGAAATCTTCGACGATCTTGTTCATGGACTTGCAGGTGATGGTGACCTCGGCGGTCGCGGTACCCTTGTCCTCATCGACCGTCACATCGCCGATCTTGTAGTCAAAGCCCTCGAGATAGCTCTTGGCATACTCCTTGGGATCGATGCCCAGCTGCTCAAACTCGTCACCCGAAGCCTCTTCCAGGCCGGAGAGGAAGTCATCGCCGCCGTTCTTGATCTCGTCAAACTGGCTCGTAAGGTCGTTGGTGATGAACTCCTCCACCGAAGGCCCTCCGCAGCCGGAAAGCAAAACCACGCACGCGACCAGGGCAGCCATCAGGGGCGCAAGCAGCAGCTTCTTTTTCATGACATTCCTCCAAACAAGCGGCGCTGCGTTCCCCGCGCAGCGCACGTCGTGACAGTAAGTCCATATTAGCGGCTCCGTCCAAACCCCTACGTCGCAAAAGCGCGGGCGGCTCAATTTGACGAGCGAATGGCCCATAAAGCAAGCCCCCTGCAATAAAATGCGCCTGCTCAGCCTATTAAAAAAGGGTGGCCGGATAACCCGACCACCCTTGTGCATCTTCTGGATGCCGCAGACTACTTGCGGACGACCTTGACGATGACATCGCCGGCGGCGACGGCGGACTCAGCCTCAACGGCGAGCTCGACATCGGCAAACTCGGCGGTGTTGGACGCGGCCACGACGACGCAGTCCTTGTAACCGGCGGCAGCGATCTTGGCGCGGTCGATCTTGAGCAAGGGCTGGCCGGCCTTCACGACGTCGTCGGCCTTGACGAAGCCCTCGAAGCCGTCGCCGTTCATGTTGACGGTATCGACGCCAACGTGCACCAGAACCTCGATGCCGCTATCGGACTGCAGACCCACGGCGTGACCCATGGTGACGGTCACCTTGCCGTCGCAGGGAGCGTAGACCAGGTCGTCCTCGGGCCACACGGCGCAGCCCTTGCCCAGGACCTCGCCACCAAAGACGGGATCGGGAACGTCAGCCATCTTGATGACCTTGCCCTTGACAGGCGAGCACAGCACGTCGGCGCCGGCAGAAGCAGAGATGGAGGCCGGAGCAGCAGCTGCCGCGGGCTCAGCCTTCTTCTTGAACATGTCAAACAGACCCATACGTTTTCTCCTCTTGATAAAGCGCAACGTTTTGCGCATGCTTATGGTGATTATAGTGCTAAATGGCAAAAATACTAAGGCGAGGGCTCGAATCGCAAGCCCTTCCAAGCCCTTCCCAAAACCTTTTCCCCAGTGGCACTCATATTGTCGATTAAGCCAGACCCTCGGTGCCGTTGGACTTGATGATCTTCTGGTATGCGAAGAAGCTGTCCTTGCGGCGGCGCTCGTAGGTACCGGTGCCGTCGTCGTACTTATCGACGTGGATGAAGCCGTAGCGCTTGCGCATCTCGCCAGTGCCGGCGGAAACCAGGTCGATGGGACCCCACCAGGTGTAGGCAATCAGGTCAACGCCGTCGGCAATGGCCTCGCCCATGGCCTTGATGTGGCTCTGCAAGTAGGCGATGCGATACGGGTCGTGGATGGAGCCGTCCTCCTCGACCTCGTCGTAGGCGCCCATGCCGTTCTCGACCACCATCAGCGGAATCTCGTAGCGGGCGTAAATCTCGTTGAGGGCGATGCGCAGGCCCAACGGATCGATCTGCCAGCCCCAGTCGGTGGACTCCAGATAGGGATTCTTGCCGCCAAAGGTCATGTTGCCCTCGGTCATCTCGTGGTCCTTGTGGGTGCCCACGGTGCCGGACATGTAGTAGCTAAAGGTGTAGAAATCAACCTTGCCGTCGGCGATATCCTGCAGGTCGCCGTCCTCCATCACGAGCTCAACATCGTTCTCGGCCCAGAAGCGCTTGGCGTAGAACGGGTACTTGCCGCGCACCTGCACGTCGGAGCAGTACCAGTTCATGGTATTCATCTCCTGCTGCGTGGCGAACACGTCGGCCGGATCGCACGTGGCGGCATAGGAAAGGATGAAGCAGTCCATGTTGCCCATCTTAAACTGCGGGTAATGCTCGTGGGCATAGCGCACGACGCGGCCGCTGGCGACAAACTGGTGATGCAGCGCCTGCATACGAGCCTGCGGCGTGGTGTGGACCGCCGACGCCGGACCCTCAAAGCCCTGAATCATGCTGGTCTCAAAGAGGTTGCCCATATCCTGAGTACCGCAGTTGATCTCGTTGAAGGTGAGCCAGAACTTGACCTTGTCCTGATAGCGGTCGAAGACGGTCTGGCAGTACTTCTCAAAGAAGCCGATGAGCTCGCGGCTCGCCCAGCCGTTGTATTTCTCGACCAGGTGATAGGGCATCTCGTAGTGCGAGAGGGTCACGAGCGGCTCGATATGGTGAGCGCGCAGGCAGTCGAAGACGCGGTCGTAGAAGGCGAGGCCGGCCTCGTTGGGCTCGGCGTCATCGCCGTTGGGGAAGATGCGGCTCCAGGAGATGGACATGCGGAACATATTGAAGCCCATCTCGGCAAACAGCGCGATGTCCTCCTCGTAGTGATGGTAGAAATCGATACCGTCATGATTGGGGTAGAAGCGGTTGGGGTCGATGTCGATCGTAATCTGACGCGGCTCCTTGTAGCTGCCGCCCAAGAAATGGTCGTCGACGGAAGCACCGCGGCCGTCCACGTTCCAAGCGCCCTCAAACTGGTTGGCAGCAGTGGCGCCGCCCCAATAGAAACCCTCGGGGAACTTGATGTTTGCCATGAGCATCTCCTTTGCATCGCGGATCGATGAGCTGAGTATCGCCCACGCGCGGGACGGGCAGAAGCGGGCGCGCCAAGCCCGACACTTCTTTTCGTTCTCGAGTCCTGCCGCCGCCCCGTCCCTGACACTTCCTGATACCGACCAAAAAGGGACAGGTTTATTTTGGGAGGTTTTATCTGGGCAAACGCCGGCGGTAGGCAGCCGGCGTGCAGCCATAGCGCTCGGCAAATTTTTTGTAAAAGAAGCTCATATTGGCATAGCCCACCTCGCGCGCTGCGGCCTCTGCAGTAGCACCGGCATCGAGTAGCGCCGCCGCGCGTGTCAGGCGGCTCTCCTGCACGAGCTGCATAAATGTGCGGCCCGTCTGCCGCTTGAGCAGCGCGCTTGCGTAGTTGGGACTCAGGTGCAGATGGCGGGCTAAGTCGTTGAGTGTGCAATCGCAAGCATGCCGCTCGATGTAGCTCATCGCAGCTGCAACCTGCGCCGAGGGAAGCGCGGGGCCGTCCGTTTGCAACAGCGCGGCCTCGTAGCTTTGCATGAGCTCGACCAGCAGCAGCTCAAACAGCCTCGACACAATCTGGGGGCTCGCTAACGTCGGCTCCAGGAGCTCGCACAACATCTCCTGCATATACCGGCGCACGCGGCGGCTGTTGCCCGTACGGAAATGCACGTGCCCGCGATGATCGGTCTCGTCGTTAAGTGCGTTGAGCAGGAACTGCGAGACAGCGCTTGCGGACGAAAGGCTTTGCTCCAAGCTGCGGCGCAGCATCGGCCGCGAAATGACAATGCTCAACATCAGGTCGTGCTCGCCGAGCTCACCTACGGCATGCGGGCAGGCGACATCGAGCAGAAGCACCTCGTTTTGGGCGAGCGTGAGTTGCGTACCATTGACAATCTGTGGCGCGCGCCCTCGATAGACATAGCTGATTTCGACATAATCGTGCACGTGCTCCGGCACGGGGTTAAAGCGCGAGTTGCGCACAATCGACAGGCCCTCGGGCATGCCTTCTTGGTGCAGAGCGTACGTCGCGTTACCGATTTTATGCACATGCCTGCCATCGATATCTGCCTGTTGGCCCTGTCTAAATGCATCGTTCCAGTCATAGCGGGCGCCCGCGCAGTAAGCGCGCTCGCTGTCGGTCAGCTTGAGCAAAAGATTGTCCAAACGTGCGATATCCATAGCGCCACCATCGTTGATTTAGTCATATTCTGCCGTGGTTTTGATATTAGCAGGGCAGCGCGGACGACGTACCCTGAACTCGCAAGGGTTTAGAAGGTTGGTTCTGGCATGCAGCACGCGTCTCAGCGCTTCGCCAAGCAACTGTGGGGTGACGTTTGCCCAGATAAAACCGACCAAAATAAACCGGTCCTTTTTTGGCAGGTTTTAGAGGAGTAGGTATGGCGGCATATGACAACCATGTGCTTCCGTTCTTGTGGCTCAAGGGCGAGGCGCGCGAGACGATTACCGAATACCTGGAGCAGATTGCCGGGGCGGACATCCGCGAAGTCTGCCTTGAGTCGCGCACGCATCCCAAGTTTTGCCGCGATGGCTGGTGGTCCGACCTGCGTTTTATCATTGGCGAGTGCAAGCGCCTGGGCCTGAAGATCTGGCTGCTCGATGATGCCCACTTTCCCACGGGCTACGCCAACGGCGCGCTTGCAGGCGAGGATGTAGACCCCGCGCTCAAGAAGACCGTGCTTAAGCATCACACGGTAACGGTCGTTGGACCCCAGCCGTCCACGACCATCAAGCTCGGCAACCCCATGGATCCCACGGAGCACTTTGTGGACGCGGCGGGTTTTAACGCTGCCGGCGTGCCGCTCGACCTTGAGTTCGCCGTTGAGCAGACCGAGGACGGCACTCCCGCCTGTCTGCGCTTTGACGCTCCCGCCGGCATCACCACCCTCGAGCTCTACGTCACCAGCCAAAAGACCGGCTTTCGCGATGAATACATCAACATGGTCGACGCCGATTCGTGCCGCATGCTCATCAACGCCGTCTACGAACCCACATTCACGCATCTGGGCGACGAGTTCGGCAAGACCATTCTGGGGTTCTTTACCGATGAACCGGGCTTTATGAACGAGAAAGGTGCGACCCTCGAAGACGCTTCTACCAGCAGCTTTATCGGACGCGGCGACATGGCGCTGCCATGGTCGGACGAACTTGCGCGACGCCTGCACGAGGCACTGGGCACGAATTGGCTGAGTGAGCTCCGCGAGCTTTGGACGCGCGACCCCGCCGGCGCTCGGGTCCGCCACACCTACATGGACATCGCCACGCAACTCTACCGTGCGTGCTTTGACGAGCAGATTGGTGACTGGTGCCGCGAGCGCGGCGTTATGCACATTGGCCATGTAATCGAGGACAAGAGCTGCCACACACGCTTGGGCCAGGGCGCTGGGCACTATTTCCGTGCTGTCGCCGGTCAGGACATGGCGGGCATCGATGTGGTTATTAACCAGCTCGCTCCCGGCATCGACCACGGCCCTTACAGCTACTTCCATGGCGCATGGAACATAGAGTTCTTTACCTACGCGCTTGCCAAACTGGGCTCTTCGGCCGCGCGCCTCGACCCCAAAAAGCAAGGGCGCTGCATGGCCGAAGTCTTTGGCGCCTTCGGCTGGCACGAGGGCTTGTGCGAGATGAAGTGGATTGCCGACCACATGCTCGTCCGCGGCGTCAATTGGTTTACGCCGCACGCGTTTAGCATGGCGCCTTTTCCCGATTGGGACTGCCCGCCGCACTTTTACGCGCACGGCAACAACCCGCAATGGCCGCACTTTGGCCAGCTCATGAGCTATATGAACCGTACGGCAACGCTGCTTTCGGGAGGCTGTGCCACGCGCCCCATCGCCATCCTGTACCATGCCGATGCCGAATGGGCCGGTAGCGCCATGCCTATCGAGCGCGTGGCGGCAGAGCTCACGCGCGCGCAAATCGACTTTGATTTTGTGCCCGCCGAGGCTTTTGAGGACAAGAGCCGCTATAAGGTTTCGTTTGCCGACGGATTGCTTGGTGTTAACAACTGCCACTACCAGGCATTTGTTATGCCCGGTGCTACGTTTATTGGCGCGGAGACGGCAAAGGCGGCGAGATACATGACGGGTGCAGGCGTTATGGTGCTTGCCGTCGACGAGGTGCCCGGCGCATTCTACGATTCCGATGGCGCGGTCGAGCTGGAAGGGCTCGTCGCAACGCCGCTCGCCGATGTCGCCCGCGCGCTTGCAAGCGCGGGACTGCAGACCGTTGTGCCTGACACACCACAGCCCTGGCTACGCGCGCTTCGCTACGAGCGGGCGGGCGAGACCTACGTTATGCTCGTCAACGAGCACCCGCGCGAGCGCATAGACTGCACGGTTGCACTTGCGACAGGCGAGCGCCTTTGCGGCACGCGGCTCGACCTGCTAAACGGTGCCGAGCCCGTTGCGTTTGACGGTGCACTGGAGCTCGCACCCTTCGAGAGCTGCATCGTTGTTTTGCAAGCGAGCAGCGAGGATGCGCCCGGAGACGGCGTAATCGACGCTGATACATCGCTCGGCCTGCGCATCGAAGGCCCATGGACCGTTGCTCTCTCCCCTGCCGGCAGCAATGGCGCCTTTGGTGAACCGCAAAAGCTCAAGCACCTGTGCGACCTTACAGCCGATCTGTTCACCGGCACCTGCGGCACCTACCGATATCATGCGTCGTTTGAGCTGGCCAACGATTGCGCCGACGCCACGATCAACCTGGGAGACGTCTACGAAACCGCGACGCTCACGCTCGATGGACGCCCGCTCGGCACACGCATCTGCCCGCCCTACCGTTTTGCCGCCGGCGCACTTTCCGCCGGTGCGCATGAGCTCACGATCGACGTCATCAACACGCTCGACCATGCGATCCCCAACATCTTCGGCCTCACCGAGCCCGTCGCCCCCAGCGGCATCCTCGGCCCCGTTACCCTTTGCGGGCAAAACCTGCCAAAATAAACCTGTCCCTTTTTGGCAGGTTTGGCGAGTGTGGGAGTTCGCATGGATATCAAACGCAAGATCACCGAAGCGCAGGGCCTCACCCCCACCGAGCAACAGCTCGGCATTGCAGCCCTTGCCATGGGCGAAGACGTCCGCGGGCTCTCCATCAAGGAATTTGCCGCGCGCACCAACGTTTCTGTTGCGAGCGTGCACCGGTTTTGCAAAAAGCTCGGCCTCGAGGGCTTCAAGGACCTCAAGGTCGAGCTCATCCGCCTGGCAACCGAATCGGGCAACCGACGCGACGTGGATATCAACTTTCCCTTCGACGCCGCGTCCACCCCTGCGCAGGTCATGGAGCGCATGGAGGGGCTCTACCAGACCACGCTGGCCGAAACGCAGGAGCTGCTCGACCCCACGCAGCTTGACCACGCCGCCAAGCTCATCGCGAACGCCCGACAGGTCGACATCTACACGGGCTCGCACAACCTCTATCCAGCGGGAATGTTCCGCGATCGCTTGCTCTCCGCCGGTAAAAGCGCAACGTGCCACAACGGTGTCGAGGCCCAGGTGCGAACGGCGCTCGCCTCGGGTCCCGACCATACGGCAATCGTCATCTCCTACAGCGGCCTTGCCCCCAACCTCAAGGACATCTTGCCGATCCTCAGCAGTCGGCATGTCCCGGTCATCGTCATCGGCACGCCTTATTGCGCTCGCATTCACCCCGGCTTTGCCGCCTACCTTACGGTGAGTGACCACGAGAGCATGACGCATCGCATCACGCAGTTCGCCAGCCACATCGCCGTGCAATACGTGCTCGATTCGCTCTACAGCAGCTACTTTGCCAAAGATTATGCCCGCTGCGCCGAATTCCTAGAGCGTTCGTTCCCCTACACCCGCCTCCCGGGGCTCAAGTAGCGACGAGCGTGGATTTTTGGACGCATATCTAACGAGCGTGGATAATCTCCCACTTTGAGCCCACACGGGGACCAAAAACGGGAGATTATCCACGCTCATTTCTGACTAGCCATTGGGGACGTTCTTAAACGACTAGTCAAACAAGAACGTCCCCAATGACTACTCCGGCAACGCCGATGTTTTTGCAACGACAGCGAGCGAGGCACATCCGGAGCAAGACAACGCCGCAAGTAGAGGACGGACAGCGAGCGCCGCCCAGGGCGAACAAGTTGGCATGAAAAAGGCGAGGCATTGACCTTCTGGTCATGCCTCGCCTTTTGAATGACAAATTGTCGCTCTGGGCGGCGCGCAGCGTCGACCGGTTACGGCGTTTGGTAAAACGCCGTAACTACTCCTGAGCTCCGTACTGCTCGTAGTAGGCGTCGATGGCGGTCTTGAGCTCGTCGTCGATGACAACCTTGCCGTCGATCTCGTGGTTGTAGAGGGTCTCGACGACCTCGGCCATGGAGACGATGCTCGCGACGGGGAAACCGTACTTGGCCTCGATCTCCTTCTGCGCGGTGGTCACACCGCCCTTGCCGACCTCCATGCGGTTGAGGGACACGATCAGGCCCTTGATCTCGACATCGGCAGCAGCCTTGACCTTGGGATAGGTCTCGTCGATGGACTTGCCGCTGGTGGTAACGTCCTCGACCATGACCACACGGTCGCCGTCCTTGGGCTCATAACCCAGCAGGTTGCCCTTATCGGCACCGTGGTCCTTGGCCTCCTTGCGGTCGCAGCAGTACTTGACCTCCTTGCCGTACAGCTCGTGGTAGGCAATGGCGGTCACGACGGCCAGCGGAATACCCTTGTAGGCCGGTCCAAACAGCACGTCAAAGTCGTCGCCAAAGTTATCGTGGATGGCCTGGGCGTAATACTCGCCCAGCTTCTTGAGCTGATAGCCCGTCACGTAAGCGCCGGCGTTCATAAAGAACGGGGACTGACGGCCGCTCTTGAGCGTAAAGCTGCCGAACTTAAGGACGTCGGACTCGACCATAAACTTGATGAACTCTTGCTTGTAAGCCTCCATGCGGGCTCCCCTCGTAATCGCGTACGTGCCTTCCAGTTTAGCGCAGGCGAAGCGTCGATGCGGGCGCGCTTTG
>CABUGI010000061.1 GCA_902491055.1 uncultured Collinsella sp.
CGCCGCGATCTTCCGCCCGAGATGTGGTTTGTCATGCGCGAGGAAGAACCCGAGCCGCGCACGATGATGCCCGAGACCATTCCGTGGAAGCTCCTGCAGGGCATCGCGCTCGTACAACTCTATCGCGAGGAAAAGTGGGTCGAGCCACCCGAACTCGATCGACTCCCCTACAGCCTGCTCTACCACCAGACTATGTCGACGCTTGCCAGCACCGGCGAACTCACGCCGGCAGAGCTTGCCCAGCGCGTGCTCACACTCAGCTATTTCCATCGCATCTCGGGCGATGACTATCGCGTGTTGCTGCGTCACCTCATTAAGATCGACCATATCCAAGTCGCCGAGGGCGGCGGGCTCATCGTGGGCCTCGCGGGCGAGCGCATCATTAACAACTTTAAGTTCTACGCTGTGTTCCAGGAAAACGAGGAGTTCACCGTTCGCAGTGAGTCGGCCGAGTTGGGCACGATCGTCAATCCGCCACCGCCCGGTGAGCGCATCGCCATCGCCGGACACTGCTGGATTGTCGAGGAAGTGGACTGGAAGCGCCACACCGTCTTTGCCACGCAGGTCAAGGGCCGGGTGCCGGCCTACTTTGGCGACTGCCCCGGTGATATCAATACACACGTACTCGAGCGCATGCGCAAGGCGCTCAACGAGCACGCAGCATATCCGTACCTTATGGGTAACGCACGGGCCCGCCTTGCGCAGGCTCGCCATACGGCTGAGATTTCGGGCGCGGGAACCAAGCCGCTCATTAACCTGGGCGGCGACACCTGGGTGCTCTTCCCCTGGTTGGGAAGCTACGCCTTTTTGGCGCTCGAGCGCATGCTCAAGATTAAATGTGCCGCGGAGCTGGGCCTTCGCGGACTCGACCCGTCACGCCCGTACTTTATGCAGTTTAAGATGAAGGCCGACGAGGAGACGTTCTTTGAAGTGCTCGCCGCCGAAGCCGAGAAAGACTTCGACCCCATCGACCTCGTCTATCCCGGCGAGGTGCCTTACTTTGATCGTTACGATGAGTTCGTTCCCGAAGAGCTCGTGCGCAAGGGCTTTGCCGAAGGCGTGCTCGACATCGAAGGCATGAAGCAGCGCGTTCTCGGCTGGCGCGACCACGCCTAAGACCAGTCTTTTTGGGACGAGGAGACTTATTTGTCGTGAAGGACGGTACCGAGGAAGTCGGTGTCGAAGGGCACGGCTTCGGCAAAGGCGTAGTTGCCGTCGCTGGCGATGAGCAGGTAGTTTTCCTCGCCGCCGAACTCCGCATCGCCACATGGGACCACCCAGGCGTGGGCGAATACCTCGAGTGCCGTGGCAGCGCAATCGCGCAGGAACGTCACATCGCTCCCCTCGCTTGCGCTCACGATATTGGCCACGTAGATGCCGCCGGCATTCAGGCTGCCCCGCACTAGACGCAACGCCTCAACGGTCGCCAGCTCGCGTACGGGCTCGGCACCGCCAAAGCAATCGCTCACGACCACGTCGTAGCGACGATGACCCACACTCGTCACACCCAGATACGAGCGAGCCTCAGCAGTAATCACCCGCAAGCGGTCGCCCACCGTGCGCTCCAGCTCGTCCAGATAGAACCAACGGCGCGCCAGGCGCGTAATCTCTCCGTCATACTCGATAACGTCCATGCGCAAGCCCTCGTGCGACATCAGCGCAAACTTGGGATAGGCAAACCCGCCGCCACCCAGCATGAGCATACGGTCGATGCCGTGACCATAAGCGTCGTGCATTGCACCCTCGGCCTCAAACACGTCGTCAAACGCACGATAGTACGCAAAGACGGGCTCAGCCCAACGCTCGCCAACGTAACTCGCGCTTTGGTAGACGCCGCCTTGCACCAATACGCGGACTTCGTCGCCGCCCTCGTCGTGCACGCGCTTCACACGCGCCAACCCATTGCAGGTTCGCGCAACCTGCAGACAGGCAACACGAACAGCGACAGCGGCCGCACCAAGCGCCGCGGCTCCCAGAGCAACGCCGGCAACGACGCCGGCAGAAACACTCGGCTTGTTCATCTAGAGCTCCTTTTGCAGATAAAGGCCATGGTCATAAAATCCAAGATGGCGATAGTACTCGCGCGTACCAATCGCGCTGATCACGTTGATGCGCGCATAGCCGGCATCCCGGGCAATCTCGCACGCACGCTCTACGAGCAAACGCCCCAACCCGTGATGCTGCGCCGCCTGGCCCTGGTCACCCACGCGTGCCGCCATGCCATACACGTGCACCTCGCGAATCATCGCCTCGTCCGGCGTCGTCGGCAACTCGTCCGCATGCGCGGCAACAAACGAATGGTCGGGCAGCGACAACCGCAAAAAGCCCGCGATCTTGCCCTGCGGCGTCACCCACTGCAAAAAGCGCTCGTAAGTCACTGGCGTCTCGTACGCCACTTCCTCATCAAGAGATAGCTCATCCAAGTCGGCACCCGCCGTACTGATCTCGCGATAGCGAATCTCGCGCACCGTCGCACCATCACCCCGAGCAGCCAGACGGTTCTCAACGAGCTGACGCAGGTTGGGTTTCTTGTTGCCCACCATAATGTCGTCGGAACTAAAGTCGCGGATCATGCGACTGATACGGCAGAACGCCGGCGTCACCACGATGTCGTCGGCCAGCACATCGAGCAGCTCTTCCTCGGTATAGGGACGCCACTCGCCGCGCTCATAGCAGCCAACCAGACGCGAGCCCTCGATGAGCGCACACGGGTAGACCTTGACCTCGTCGGGCATAAAGGCCCCTTCGGTCATAAAGCGTTCGTAGTCGCGCTTATCCCCCTCCGGCGTGGCGCCCAGCAGGTTAAGCATAAAATGCGCATGGATCTTAAAGCCAAACAGGCGCGCAAGCGAAAACGCCCGTTCAATCTGCGCCACCGAAATGCGACGCTCGTTGATATCGAGCAGGTGCTGGTCGAGGCTCTGGATACCCATCTGGATCTTGGTGCAGCCCAGGCGGCGGATGAGCGTAAGCGCCTGCGGCGTTACGGCATCGGGGCGCGTCTCGATAACGAGTCCCACCACGCGATGCTTCGCCGTCTCGTTGATGCGCTGCTGACGCTCGAGCTCCTCCATCGTTGCCGTCTGCCACTCAGTGACCTTGTCCCACGGCGTACCGGGACCGTACAGACGACGCACCGCACGGTTATAGCCGCCCACGGCAGCATCCACACGCCCCTGCTCGTCGGCAACGCCGGCAGCAAGCTCGACCTCGTCTGTCGCAATGCCGGCGGCCCGATAGCGCTCACGGCGCTCTGCTACCACAGGCGGCAGGGCATCGGCGGGAGCGTCATCGAGCAGACGCCCCGCCTCGGCACGACTGATGCCCGGACGCGCCAACATGGGGTTAGCCGCCACACCAGCCACGGCATCGTCATTGAGCGCGCGGAAGAGCTCCGACATAAACCACGTCTGATACCCTTGCGGATAGTCGCTCCAGGTACCGCCGAGCACAATGAGCTCAATCTTATCGGTCGCATGCCCCATCTGCGAAAGCGCGGTCAGACGAGCGCTTACCTGCAGATACGGGTCAAAGCAATTTTGCTCCGCACGGGCGCACGCCGGCTCGGCGTGCAGATAGCTTTTGGGCATGCGCAGATCGTTGGGGCAAAATAGGCAATCGCCCGAGCATGGCCAGGGCTTGGTGATGACGGTAATGGTCGCCACGCCCGAAGCCGTGCGACGAGGCTTCATGCGTAGCACCTGCAGCAGTCGACGTTCCAGCTCGGCATCGACATTCCACCCAGCCCAACGAGCCGGCTCCTCACGTTTTACCCGCTGGTAAAACGGCAGCAGACGGCGCTTGGCCAAATCGCGTTTGTCGGCACCCTCACAACGCGCCTCGGCATGTATCAGTTTGACGAGCGCTTTGTCGTCCACGGTCTCGCCGCGACGCAGAGCCTCGAGTATGTTCAAGATAATCTGTTCCATGCCCCCATTGTAAAGGCAAAGGCGCCGGAGCCGATCTCGGCTTCGGCGCCTTCATCAAACAGCGCGTCTATGTCTTCGCCTAGGCTTTCGTCTGCCTCACTACTCCGAATCAAACGACATGTCGCCCGAATCGACTTCAAAACGATACGTGGCAGACTTATCGCCGTTATCGAATTCAAGATTCAAAATGGTCTCGCCGTCGTAGCCAAGCGGAAGGAAATCGCTCTCGAAATCGCCACTGCCCAAGGTGAGGCTCGCCTTAAAGCCCGTAGAGCTCGGAACCGTCATCTCCACATCGCCCGAGCCCACGCTCACGTCCATCGACTTCGCGGGGGCCTGGTAGAGCTCGAATGTCACATCGCCCGAACCGACCTCAGCGCTGAGCGCATCAGTCACGCTGCCCGTAAACTCTACATCTCCCGCACCCAGGAAAAGGTCGAAACCATCACAGGTGACACCGACAATCTGCAGATCGCCCGAGCCCACGTGCGCGTTGACTCCCTTCAGATGTTCGGCAACACGGCGCGGCAGCTCGACCGTAACCGAGCGATCGATTGCCTTACCGTCATCACTTCCAAACTGGGAAACCTTGAGCGTCGAGTCCTCGACGGATGCGATGTTTTGCGTCGCGGCCTTGGAGGCATCCATACCATTGGCAACGCGTCCCCGCTCGATAACGCGAGCCTTGTTGCCATCAACAACCTTGACGTCCACCGTAGCCGCAGCGATATCGAAATCGAGGTAGCGGAACTCATCGGCATCAAAAGTCGTGCTCGAAAGCTGCTGAGGCCGAGCAGAATAGTTACCGCTATTCAAGGAATCGTCCTCGTCAAACATATCGTCAAAATCAGACAAATGGCCAGATAGAATACCGGTCGTACGCACCATATCGGAATGAGCCAATAGCCGAGAAGTGCCAAAGACAAGCCCGATGATGAGCACAAACGCTCCGATGCCAACGCCCAAGCGTACCTTGGATTCATGCGAAAGCTTCATCATTCATCACCCTCTTTGGCGATCGGGTCAGCGGTAGTCACGGTAGCCACGTCAGTATCAACCGGAGCGGAAACATCCTGAGCCCTAGCGACCACCGGCGCCGAACCAACCTGAATATCTCCGCGCGCCCAATCGCCATCGAGCGCACGCGCCACCCAGTGATAGATGGGAATCGTAAAGAAGATCAGCGCAGCAAAGGGGCCGGCACCAAACAGGAACATCAGCAAAAAGAACAGCAGCCAACACACGGCCCAATACGGGAACGACTGGAACGGGCCCTTCACCGGAGTCGAGCCAACTGCGCCGCCACTCGTCGCCTGCGCCGTAGCGGCATTAGCGGCCTGTGCACTCCAGCTTGCCGCTTGCGCCGCCTTGGCGGCGGCGTCACTCGCCTGTGTTGCCGCCTCGGTAGCTCGTGCCGCCGCCTCATGGGTGCGTGCGCGCTCTGCCGCCTCGGCCTCGCGCTGACGAGCGCGGTCCTCATTCTCAAACTCGATATCGTCCTCAATCTCATCGCTCGGATTGAGCAGCTCGTCCAGGCTCACGCCATAGAGCTTGGCGAGCGAGATCAGGTTCTCGGTATCGGGCGAGCTCTCCGCACGCTCCCATTTACTGACCGCCTGGCGCGACAGCCCTAGCTTTCGCGCCAGCCCTTCTTGGCTAAAACCCTTGCTGCGACGAAGGTAGGCGAGCCGCTGCGCAGTTTCTACATTCATGGTTCCTCCTATGTGATGCCAGCCGTGCCGCCGGACCGTTTTTGTTCTTAAGGCGCCTTGCACAGTTAAAAATCTATCCGCCACCGCCAAAAGCATGCCACCTATTCTAGTGAGATTTTTGACAACCGGCGGTTGCGGGCACATATGAGCTGCGGAAATGTGTCCAAACAAAGCAATGACCCACGGCTCGGTTGTCCCCGTTGCGGCGTTAACGGTAGTATGGTCGTACTGTTTATTCCGCACCGCCAACGGAGGGAGTTCCGCGCCGTGAACCGCGATTTCGCCTCATCGCTCATCCAGCTCAACAATACGTTCTATCGCGAGCACTCCGCTTCCTTTTCCGATACGCGCCAGGCCCCGTGGCCCGGCTGGGTGCGCACCATGGACATCGCGCTCGGGCAGCTCAACGCCGCCACGATCGAGCATCCCGTCCGCGTCTTCGATCTTGCCTGCGGCAATATGCGATTCGAGAACTTTGCCGCCGGCGGCGCACTTGCCGCCAAGGGCGTCGACGGCGCAAACCCCTCGGCAGATGCCAGCTGCCCGTTTGAGTTCTATGGTGTCGACTCGTGCCAAGACCTGGCTATCGATGCACATGGCCACGCGCTTCGCATTCCCAACCTGCACTTCCAGGAACTCGACGTGCTCGACGCCCTCATGAAGCTCAACCCCGCCGAGACGCCCGACGTGCTTTTCGACGCCCCGCTCGCCGACATCTCGGTCTGCTTTGGCTTTATGCACCACGTGCCATCGTGCGAGTACCGCGTACGTGTGCTCGACGCCCTGGTGCGCCAGACGCGCCCAGGCGGCATCATCGCCATCAGCTTTTGGGAGTTTATGAACGACGAGCGCATGGCGCGCAAGGCCGTTCGAGCCGAGGCCCGCGCCGAGCTCACCCCGCCGTTTGAGGGTTACGATTCCGCGCAGTTTGAAGCCGGCGACCACCTCATTGGCTGGCAAAACGACCGCCACGCCTACCGCTATTGCCATCACTTTGACGATCAGCAAATCACCGACCTGGTGCGCGGCGTCCGTACGTTCTACAAGAGCGGCGAGGTCCCCGTGCGCGAGCTTGAGCGCTTCCATGCCGACGGTCGCAGCGGCGAGCTCAACCGCTATGTGATCCTCAAGCGCCTGTAGGCACCGACGACTCGCCGTCGAGCCGCACCGCGTCTTTCGGACAAACTATGCCCACCCTTTTTTCAACCCATTGACGGAACGCGCAGCTATGCGTTCCATACTTATGACCAAGGAGCCTCATGGGAGCCGTCCACGTTCGCACGCCTAAGAACTTTGTGCTCGAGGAGCGCCTGGAGCGCTACACCGATGCGATCGAGACGAACCCCGAGGCTTATGCCGGAGATTGGCGCGAGGCTTGCGCGCCAGCTGGCAGCAAGCCCTTCGAACACCTTCACCTGGATCTTGGCTGTGGCAAGGGAACCTATCTGGTCGAGCGCGCCCACCGCGAGCCCGACACCCTCTTTATCGGCATGGACCAGGAGCCCATCTGCATCGCCTATGCCGCGCAGAAAATCTGCGAGCAGGAGCTGTTCAACGCACTCGTCCTGCCCCGAGGCGCCGCATCGCTGCCGCAGCTGTTTGCCGCAGGCGAGCTCGATGTCATCACCATCAACTTTCCCACGCCGCAGCCCAAGGCCAAGTACGCCAAAAAACGACTCGTCCATGTCGACCATCTGATGCTCTACCGCCCGCTCTTTGCAGCCAGCGCCACCGTCACGCTGCGCACCGACAGCAAGCCATTGCGCGACTACGCCCTGGGGCAGTTTGCCGCGGCCGGTTACGACACGCTTTGGGTAAGTGACGACGTCCGCCGCGACCATCCCGAACATCCCGAGACCGAATACGAGCGCCGCACGCGCGAGATGGGTGCCGCCGTCTATGGCATTTGCGCCACACCTGGAGCGCAGCCCAGCGATGAACAGCTCGCGGCGGGCCGCGCGCAGAAGCAAAGCCTAGCCTGCTACCTGCCCGATAACCTCGATGAGCTCGCCTATGTGCCTCTGGGCATGGAAGAGGCCGTCGAGAACTTTAGAAACCGTGCCCGCAAGGGCAAGAAGCGTCTACCGCAAGAGTCCTAGGGGCTTCTGATGGTCGCGACGTCGGCAAACAAGCGCGAATAGGCGCCAACAAACGACCCTCAAATCTAAGTGAGTAGACTTTTTTGCAATAGCCAAGCACAACCCGCATAACCAATACTAAAACCGCAGGTAGAGCCCTTGCGCAAAAGCCATGTGCTCGCGATATTGCAAAAAGTCTACTCACTTAGCTAACGACTACACTAAACGGCTGGGTGGAACGCCCATTTCCTGCATTTTCTCGCGCGCTGGCACCTCGCGCCGACGCTACGCCATAATAGTTGGCGGACAATCACGAGAGAAAGCAAACACATGGCACAGACCACGACAGATACCGCCGCCAGCACCGTCTCCGGCGCCGGCGCCGCCAGCTCGTTCTCGGGCGGCACGGGAACCGAAGCCGAATTCGGCTCGCTCGGCGCGCTCTCCCCTACCTGGTGGGAGCCCGAGGACGGCAGCGAGCCCGAACCGTGGCTTACGCCCGACCAGGCCTTCGAGCGCTTCTTTGAATGGACGAGCGACCGCGGCATTGAGCTGTGGGATCACCAAGAAGAGGCCCTCATGGACCTGGCCGCCGGCGATCACGTCATTTTGGGCACGCCGACCGGATCGGGCAAGTCGCTCGTCGCGCTGGGCATGCTCTTTATGGGCATGGCGCAGGGCAAACGCTGTTATTACACGGCTCCTATCAAGGCTCTGGTCAGCGAGAAGTTTTTCGACCTGGTACAGGTGCTCGGCCGCGATAACGTGGGCATGATCACCGGCGACACGCATATCAACACCAAGGCGCCCGTCATCTGCTGCACGGCAGAGATCCTTGCCAACGACGCACTGCGCGAGGGCGAAGATGCCGACGTGGGCTGCGTAGCCATGGACGAGTTCCACTACTTTGCCGACCCCGGCCGCGGTTGGGCCTGGCAGGTGCCGCTGCTCACCCTGCCCCACACGCAATTCATGCTCATGAGCGCCACGCTCGGCGATGTCACTGCCATCGCCGCCTCACTCGAGGAGCACACCGGCGCTGCTTGCGACTTGGTTGTCGACGCCCCGCGTCCTGTTCCGCTGAGCTACGACTATGTGACGACCTCCCTCGAGGGCACGGTCGAGCTCGCCATGCGCCGCGGCGAGGCCCCGCTCTATATCGTGCACTTTAGCCAGGATGCCGCCCTTGCGACGGCGCAGTCGCTCGCCAATTTTGGCATCGCCAGCAAGGAGCAGCGTGAGGCCATCAAGGAAGCGGCAAAGGGAACGAGCTTCTCCACGGCCTTTGGCAAGATCCTCAAGCGCTTGCTCGGCTGCGGCGTCGGCGTGCACCATGCTGGCATGTTGCCGCGCTATCGTCTGCTGGTCGAGCGCTTGGCGCAGCAGGGCCTACTGCCCGTCATTTGCGGCACCGACACACTCGGCGTCGGCATCAACGTGCCCATCCATACCGTGGTGCTCACCGCGCTCACCAAGTTTGACGGCTACAAAATGCGTCGCCTGCGCGCCCGCGAGTTCCATCAGATCGCCGGTCGCGCCGGTCGCTCTGGCTTCGATACCGAGGGCATGGTCATCGCCGAGGCCCCGGAGCACGAGATCGAGAACGCCAAGCTCATGGCCAAGGCGGGCGATGACCCCAAGAAGCTCCGCAAGATCAAAAAGAAGAAGGCCCCCGAGGGCTTTGTCACCTGGAACAAGCAGACCTTTGAGCGCCTGATCGAGACGCAGCCCGAAACGCTCAAGCCACGCCTTCGCATCACACACTCCATGGTGATTAGCGTGGTCGAGCAGGGCGGCGACGCTCGCGCCCGCGTGCACGACCTCATCGAGACGAGCTTGCAGGCCCCCGAGGAAAAGGCCAAGCTCGAGGTTCGCGCCGACGAGATCTTCGCAACGCTCATCGACTCCGGCATCGTCGTGCGCACCGAGGTGCCGCCCGCACCCGACGCTCCGGCTGACGCCGCGCCGGACATCGACTACGCGCTGACGGTCGACCTGCCCGAGGACTTTGCCCTCGATCAGCCGCTCTCACCGTTCTTGCTTGCCGCGTTGGAGCTGCTCGACCCCGAGAGTGAGACCTATACCATGGATCTGATCTCGATGGTCGAGGCTACGCTCGAGGATCCCAAGCAGGTGCTGCGCGCACAGGAGCGCGCAGCACGTGATCGTGCTATGGCCGAGATGAAGGCCGACGGCGTCGACTATGAGGAGCGCTTGGAGCGCATTCAAGACGTCACGTACGAAAAGCCGCTCGAGGATTTGCTCGACGCCGCCTTTGACAAGTACTGCCAGGAAGTGCCCTGGGCAAACGACTACCAGCTCTCTCCCAAGAGCGTCCTGCGCGATATGCTGGAAAGCGCGAGCGATTTTAAGGGTTACATTCAAAAGCTCGGCATCGCCCGCTCCGAGGGCATTTTGCTGCGCTACCTAGCAGAGGCCTACCGTTCACTCGACCGCACCGTGCCCATCGAGAAGCGCGACGAGCGCCTGCGCGACATTATCTCGTGGCTGGGCTTTGTGGTGCGCTCGGTGGACTCGAGCCTGGTGGATGAGTGGGAGAACGCCGGCAACCCGGCAGCCCTCGATGCTGCGCCGCCGCAGGGCATCGACGAGGTCGTGGCGGACCGTCGCGGCTGCACGCTATTGGTGCGCAACGCGCTCTTCCGCCGCGTGACCCTTGCCGCCCACGAGCACGTTCGCGACCTGGGCGAGCTCGACGACGACTGGGGCATGAGCGAGATCCGCTGGCAAAAAGCACTCGACGCTTACCACGAGCAGCACGAGGAAATCCTCACCGACGGAGATGCCCGCAGCGCCGCGATGTTTTCCATTGACGAGTCCGACGAGAAGACCGCGCACGTATGGCACGTGCACCAGATCTTTGCCGACGAGGATGGCGACCACGACTTTGGCATCATGGGCGATGTCGACCTGGACGCCACGCAAGACGGCGGCGAGGTCATATTCAAAAACTACCGTGTCGGCTTTATCGAGGACCTGCTCGAAGACTAGCCGAACTTACCGGAACGAAACGGGACCGCTGGCAATATCGCCAGCGGCCCCGCTTTTGCACTATACGCTATGCCTTACTCGGCACCCTCGACCTCATATGAATCCGCCTCGGCGGGCTCATCGTTTGTCTCCGTCGCAGCCCCGCGCGCCTCGTCAAACGCCGCCTTCATGGTCTTGTTGCCCCACGTGAGCTTGCGAATGGTAAGATCGTCGGCCTTCTTGTTGGCTAGGCGCAGATTGTTCTCGGAGGACAGCAACGCCTCCTTGGTTTTCTGCAGATGGCTAATCGTCTTGTCGATCTCATCGATCGCCGTTTGGAACTTGCGGCTCGCGATCTCGTAGTTGCGGCCGAAGTCGTTCTTGAACTTTTCCATCTTGGCTTCGAAGTTCGTAACGTCGATATTCTGCTGTTTGTACTCCGCCAGCTCCTGCTTATAGCGCAGCGAACCCATGGCAGCGTTGCGAAGAAGCGTAATCATGGGAATAAAGAACTGCGGGCGGATCACGTACATCTTCTCATAGCGATAGCTCACGTCCACGATGCCGGCGTTGTAAAGCTCGCTCTCGGGTTCGAGCAACGTGCAGAGCACCGCGTACTCACAGCCTTTCTGGCGACGATCGTGATCGAGTTTCTTAAAGAAGTCCTCGTTCTTGTGCTTGGTCGCAGTCTCGTCGTTCTCGTTTTTCATCTCGAACATAATCGAAATGACCTCGTTGCCGCTCGCGTCGCACTCGCGGAAGATAAAGTCCCCCTTGGTGCCCTCGGACGCATCGTTATCTTTCTCAAAGTACGCGTTAGGAAACGCCGTCATGCGTAGGCGGTTAAACTCGGTCTCGCAGTGCTGCTCGAGCGACTCGCCCACCATCTTGGTGGACAGGCGGA
>CABUGI010000062.1 GCA_902491055.1 uncultured Collinsella sp.
ATCTGGACCCGAGGGGCCGTCCGCTGCTCATGAACCGCTGCATGCGCAAAAACCTAGTGGAGCTTCATATGCCCACCGACCTAGGCGATATGAGCGGTACATGGAACGACCTGCGCAAACTCAGCATGCAAATGCCCGAAAGCAGCAGGAACCGTGTGCGGATTAATCTGGACCGTTTTGGTGAGGCGCGCGTTGTGGCCGAGGTTTCTCCCGCCGAGATTCGCTTGTTCGTGCACGATGACGTTATGGTTTCGGGCCGCCTCTTCGAGCGCATTATCGGTCTGGATGTAACAGAGTATGCGCATGCCCATGATCGCCTAGCGCAAGCCAACCACCTGCTTGAGCTTGCGGGCCAAGAGCTCCAAGCCCAGATCGAAGAAGTCAAAAAAGTTGCTGACAATGTGGCCTATCTGCGTATGCGCGCTCGCGTGCACGACGTGATCGGGCAGCGCCTGTCCATTCTCCATCGTTATCTGGAGGAAGGGCGCCTGGATGACGAGTCACTCGAGCAGATCGACCCGCTGCTGCGCTCAATCGCTGCCGATCTGCGCAGCGGGGGCGACACCGAACCGGCAGAGCAATTGGGCGATATCGTCCATGCCTTTGGCCTGGTGAGCGTGCAGATCGATGTGGAGGGCGAGCTGCCAAACGACGCGCGTGCCGCCGCAGCATTTTTGCAGATTATCCGCGAAGCCTCGACCAATGCCACCAAGCATGCACAAGCCCATCAGGTCCATGTGCGCCTGTGGCAGGAGGGGACAGAAGACGGCGCTGTCGCGCGGATGGTCGTTTCTAACGACGGCGCGCCTGCACCCGTATCGTATCGCGAGGGAACGGGTATCCCAGGTATGAGGCATGTCGCACAGAATCTGGGCGGCAGCCTGGAAGTCCACACCGCCCCGCCCTTCACGCTTACGGTGTCCATCCCGCTCGCCTCCAGCGCCACGGCCCAAAGGAGAAGTTCATGATTCGCGTGTTAATCGTCGAAGACCAGGCTATCTTGCGCGAGAGCCTCGCGCGCTCCGTCGGTGACCAGCCCGACATGACGGTTGTTGCCGCGATCGCCGACGCCTCGGATGCCTTGGACGTTGTGCTTAAGGAGCGCCCGGACATGATACTGATGGACGTGTGCACCGAGCACGATTCCAACGGCATCGTGGCGGCGGCGCGCATCAAAGAACAACTGCCCGAGTGCCGCGTCATTATCATGACGGGTATGCCCGAAATCACCTTTGTGGACCAGGCACGCGAGGCGGGCGTCGACAGCTTTGTGTACAAGAACGTCGGTATCGACGAGCTTTTCGCCGTGATGCGCTCCACGCTGGCGGGTTACTGCACGTTTCCCAAGCCGCCCGAGAGCATCTTCTCGGGCACGGCGGCCCTCGACGATGTCGAGCTGTCGATCTTGCGCCTTGCCTGCGAGGGTAAAAGCCGCCGCGAGATCGCGGCCGAGCTGTTTATGAGCGAGGGCACCATCAAACGCCGCATCTCGGAGATTCTCAATAAGACCGGCTACGACAACATCATGCGCTTGGCCGTGCGCGCAGTAACGGAGGGCAGCATCGTTCCCAACATGGAGCGCTAGCGCTCGTTACGCATCGGCATAAAGCGGTGGGGCCGCAGGATCAACTCCTGCGGCCCCGTCTGGCATGTGCGCGGATGTGTCCGCCAATCCGCGGCTGTCGGTGTCTGCCGTTACGCGATGGTTGCGCTGTAGGAGGCGACGTCCTCGTAGGAATCGGTCAGGTAGGCGTCGATGCCGATGGTCGTATTGACGAGGTCGTCAAGGCTATCGAGCGTGCCCTTCGAGAACGTGAATTCCTCGGTGGCGTTGGTGCCGGGCATCAAGTGAGCCGAGAACCAGGGTTCCTTCATGGTGCCGTTGACGTTGGTCTTGCCGGAAGGAGCGTAGAAGGTCAGGTCCTTGTCGCTCTTGTTGGTGATGTTGACGACAAAGCCGATGTCGCCCCAGTCGTCCTTGAACTTCTCGGTGATGGTGATGGTGCACAGGTCGTCATCGGCGACGGTGACGGCGGGGGAGATTTCGATGCTCTGGACGTCGTCGTCTTCGACGGCCTCATCGATCTCTTCTTCCTTCTCGGCGTTCTCGCGATCCTTCTTCACCGTACCGGACAGATCCTTGTCGGACTTCGTAAAGATAAGCTTGTCGCCTTCCACCTCGAGGACGAGCTTGTCGTCCTTGAGTTTCAGGTCGTGCGACTCATCTTCGGCGGTAATCGTTACGGTGGTGGCGTCCTTGGCCTCCCATTTCAGGTCGGCGACCTCAAGGAACATGTCGAGGACGCCCGTGCCGTCTTCGTCGAGGATCAGGATACAGTTGAGGCCCCACTCCTTGAGCATATCCATGTACTCATCGGTGAGCTCTTCGCCGTCCAAGGTTCCACCCGAGAGTTCCCAGCTGCCGACGAAGTTGGCCTTGGGGTCTTTGCCGCCGCCGCTGCAGCCCGTCAGGGCAAAGGCGAGCGCCAGGACGCATGTCAGAAATGCGAGTACGGACTTTTTGAACGTTGTCTTCATGGTGTCCTCCTTCATCGAACGAAACCCATAGAAGCAAATGCGGGGGTGGCGGATCCCCCGCCAATTACCAGATAGAGGGGCTAGGGCCGGGGCGTTCCGCAGTTGCTGCAGAACTTGCCGCCGTTTTCGCTGCCGCAGTTGGGGCAGAACCACTTTGCCGGTGCCGGGGCGGGTGCGGGACTGCCGCACTCGGAGCAGAACTTGCCGGTGTTGGTGGCGCCGCAGCTGCAAGTCCACGTGCCGGCCGCAGGTGCGGCGGCGGGAGCCGGTGCGGGGGCGGGAGCCGGAGCCGGCTGCGGGGCGGCCTGCTGCTGTGCCTGGCCGGCGGCGAACAGCTGGCTGGCGTTCATGCCGCCCATGCCACCTGCCATGCCCATGCCCATAAAGCCTGCCATCGCGCCGTTGGGGTTGGCGGCTGCCGCGCGCATCGCATCGCTCTGGGCGCTGGCGATGTTGGCTGCCGCCATGGTGGGATCGCGCATGACCGCGGCTTTCTGCAGGTCCTTGATCATCTGCTCGTCTTCTTGCGAGGCGGCGATGGAGTTGACGCCAAAGCTTACGATCTCAACGCCGCGCAGGTCACGCCAGTCGGCAGAGAGGACCTCGTTGAGCGCGCGGGCGAGCTCGGTGGTGTGGCCGGGGATGGCGCTGTAGCGGATGCCCATCTCCGAGATCTTGGCAAAGGCGGGCTGCAGGGCGGTGAGCAGCTCGGACTTAAGCTGGCTGTCGATCTTGTCGCGCGTGTAGCTATCGGTCACGTTGCCGCACACGTTGGTGTAGAACAGCAGCGGGTTGGTGATGCGGTACGAATACTCGCCGTTGCAGCGCACGGAGATGTCGACGTCCAGACCGATGTTGTTGTCGACCACGCGGAAGGGCACGGGCGAGGCGGTGCCGTACTTGTTGCCGATGATCTCCTTGGTGTTGATGAAGTAGACGCGCTGGTCTTTGCCCGCGTCGCCGCCAAAGGTAAAGCGGCTGCCGATATTGGCGAAGGTCTCCTTGATGGAATCGCCCAGGTTGCCGCTAAAGACGCTCGGCTCGCTGCCGGTATCGAAGACGAACTCACCGGGCTCCAGCGCGACTTCGATGATCTTGCCGTTTTGCACCACGAGCATGCCCTGGCCGTCGTTGACGGCGATGACGGAGCCGTTGGAGATGACGTTGTCCTCGCCGCGCGTGTTGGAGCTGCGGCCACCGGTGCGTTTGCTGCCCTTGCAGGCCAAGACGTCAGCAGGCATCGATTCGCAGTAGATAAATTCCTTCCACTGGTCGGCCATGACGCCGCCGGCAGCTCCCAATCCAGCTTTCAAGAGTCCCATGGTGATCTTCCTTTCTCGTCAAAGGCCGGGCGGTATTGGTTGGATTGCTTAGTCGTCCTTGTCGTCTTTCATGACAACGGTGGTCTCGGTGTGGCTGAAGGTGTCGTGCTTCTCGGTCAGGTCGAGCTCGCCACAATACTCATCGGCATGGGTTGCTTCGTTGGCCGTCTTGAGCTGGCCTACCAGCAGCACGTCTCCGATGATTACGATGATCAGTGGCGCGATGACGTTGATGAGGATGCCCTCGATATCAAAGGTGAGGTAATCCGGATCGAAGGCGTATTCCCCCATAAAGAGAATCTGGGAGAGGATAAATCCGATCACAAAGAACAGCACCGAGGCGATGGCGAGCTTGGGCTTGGAGCAGGGGAGCTCGCCGACCATGCGACCGGTCTGGCCGTTCATGGCAAACAGGTAGCTCTTGCCGTTCCACGAGGTGGAGAGCATCCAGACGGGGAACAGGGCGTAGTCGCTGTCTTCCCAGGTGTAGTCGAGCTGCTTGCTTTCGACCGTGGCATCGTCGTATTCGTCGACGACGGTCTCACGCAGGGCCGAGATCGTGCTTTCTTCCATACGGCGCTCGGCGCGCGCCTTGCAGGTCTCGCAGTCCTCGTCGTAACGGTTGGCGATGTAGCCGGGCATATATGCGATCGAGAACGGACGCAGTGCGTCGTAGTCAAACGGCTCGATGGCGTCCATGTGGCCGTCGGGCATCTTGGACGATCCGTCGACGGGCACGCGCTTAAACGAGATATTGCCCTTGCGATAGGCATCGTAGTGGTCGGTGGTCGTGACGGTGCGGTCGGATTCCTCGGTCACGGTCTCGTTGGTCGCGTCAAAGTACACTTCGCCGTCAACGCGGGCACCGTAGAGCCAAAACGGCACGTAGACACCTTGGACCTCGTCGATGTGGTTGCCGGTGACAAAGCTTTTGGGCAGCAAGATCTTGCCCTTGTAGTGTTCCTTGAGTGCGGCCGTGACGTCATCGCGCCCGAGCTTAAATGGAATCACCAGGTCGGGCGAGAAGTCGCCCGAAAGCTGACCGGGCGCTACGGCGGAGTTGCCGCAGTACGGGCAGGTGGTGACAGCGACGGTGCCGTCGGACACGAGCTCGGCGCCGCACGACGAGCAGATGTAACCGGCGTTTTGAGCCAGCTCCTGCACCGCAGCGTCGGCGGCGGGCTTGGGCGCTGCTGCTGCGGCGTCGGCTTTGGCGTCTGCCTTGTCCTGGCGCTCGCGATAGAGTGCCTCGACTTCTTCGACTTCAAAGCGCGAGTCACAGTAGTCGCAGACGAGCTTTTGCTCGGCGCTGGCAAAATGCAAGGGGCCACCGCAGGCAGGGCACTGATAGTTAACGCTCTCGAAGGCCATGATCGGTCCTTTCGCTGCCGGAGGCTATGCGCCGATGGCGCCGCCGCAGTATTCGCAGCGCCCACTGGCATCGGGAATGGTGGTGGCTCCGCAGAAGGGGCAGGTCACCGCGGTCTTGGGGGCCTTGGCGGCCACGACGCTGTCGCGCGTCTCCTGGCGCAGCTGCACCAGCGCGTCGCGGACCTCGGTTGCCTGGCGCTTGGCCTCGCGGTATTCGATGGAGCCGCGCTGATCGATGGTGGAGTCGTTCACGCGCAGGTTGATCTCGGTAAAGTACGGCGTGTTGACGTGAATGGTCAGGTTAAAGTCGTAATCCAGGTCGTAGCGCGGCGGGTTGTAGCTCTCGCGCTCGCCGTCCTTGGTCTCGCGATAGATCTCGGTGCGATGCTCGTCGATATCCATATCGCAGCCGAGTACCTGCGAGAACTCGATGATGTCGGGATTGGCGTCGCGCCAGCGGCTCTGCGAAGTGATGATCAGCAGGCCCGCGTCCTCATCGAGCATAATATTGGTGCGCCCGGCAGAAAGCGTGCGCGTGGGGTTGAACGAAGACAGGCGTTCGGCGTTGGCCTCGCGGTAGGCGAGTTGCTCGCGGATGTCGTCCGCGGTGCTGGAGCGATAGCCGTGAAAGTAGGGGGAGAGCTTGCCGGCGCACTCTTTGCACAGGTAGCCTTCATTGATTTTTGTCTTACCTAGAAGTCCCAGCTCGGTACCGCAAATCGCGCACTCTTTCTTCTCGAACATCTTGTCAAAGAAGCCCATGGCTGCCTCCCATCAACTGGTAGCGTGTGTCACTTTTGATGATGG
Organism: uncultured Collinsella sp.; assembly: GCA_902491055.1. Classification (GTDB taxonomy): domain Bacteria; phylum Actinomycetota; class Coriobacteriia; order Coriobacteriales; family Coriobacteriaceae; genus Collinsella. The sequence continues at coordinate 6,039 of CABUGI010000062.1, forward strand.
GGGAGTGCGCGATCCTTCGCGATACCCAGACGGCTCAAGGAGTCTCCACAACTGGGACACATGGCCCATTTTTGACTAGTCATTGGGGACGTTCTTAAACGACTAGTCGCGGGGGACACTCTTCGGCCACTCATTGGGGACGTACTTAAATGAGTGGTAGTTGGAGACACTCCTGGCCGAGCTAGAGATCGCGCGCGTCCCTTCTGGTCCATGCGGCTCAAAATCGCGGCGTGATGTGGACGGCTGGGGTCGAATTGGCAGCATTTCGAGCCTGGCTTCGATATTGAGACTGGTTCTCTATTAAAATAGATTTCCAGACAATTGAGCGGCTGGGGGTTAACCATGAGGGGCATGGGAGACACAACCGCATATTTGCGTCGGGGCATTCGGGAGATTATGTGCCTGGCGCTGTTCTTCTTCACGTTTTTGGCGTGCGAGTATCTCTTTGATGTGCGTATGGCCGAGTTCGTGTCTCCGAACGAGGTCGTTATTTTCGAGAGCCTTGTCATCGGTGCGAGCGTGATTGGCTTCTTTGTGCGTCCCGTTCTGTACTATCGCCGTCCCCATGCTATCGACGCAACGAGTGACGTCACGGGCGTTTTGCTGGTGGCGGCATTGCTGCTGTTGATTATGGCGGTTCAGGTTGAGGTGGTAATTGCCGGCGGTTTGGTGGCGTGCTGCGCGCTGGGCTACTGCGGATCGACTGCTCATGCAAATTTTGCGAGGCGCTTTGCGCGAACGCCCTGCTTGGCGCGCGCCGCCGCACTTTCTTACGCCATGGGCGTTCTGGTGCAGGTTCTCAACCACATGGTGATGCCTGTCGGCATTCCTCAGCAGGCTGTTCTGGTCGTCTGTGCGATCGCGCAGGTGGCGTTGCTCCACGGTGCCCGACGCGCCAAGCTGCGCGACGAGTCCGATCCCAACTTTGAACCCAGTGCTGCCGGGCTTTCGGTAGATGCTCTGGAATATGGCGCCAAGTGGTATGACGATCCCGAGGCAAAGGCGGCATTCCGTCGCGCCGTAGTTCGCCTGACCGTGGCGACGGCGTATCTTTCCAGCGTATTCGCCGCTCTCAACGCGGGCTTCACGACCCTGCATGCTGTCGGAGCCGTCGATTTGGGCGATTGGCCGCGCCTGCTGCTTGTCGTGAGCTCGTTGGTCGCTGGCGCACTATTTGACCTGCACGGCCGCTCGTATATGAATATCGGCATGACGTGTGCCGCCATACTGTCCACGCTTTCGTTCTTTGTGCTCGTCGTCGATGGCAATGGCGGCAACGAGCTTGCTGCCACGATCATCTTTTATCTGGGCTCGGGCTTTTTCGTGGTGTTCTTTACCACAAAATATGCCGCCGTCTCGCTCTATGCGCGCTGGTCATATTTTTGACCGTGCATGGGTCGCGTCGTCAACAACGTGTGCTCGATGTTCGTGACGGCGCCGGCAGTGGCGATTATCTCGAGTCAAAATGTGCTGGCTGCGGTCGGTGCAGCGCTCGTGATGTTTGTGGGCATTGCGATTACGCTGCTGGGGCAGTTGGGGCAACGAGCCGATGATGCCGTGATGCAGGATGGCCTGCCGCTTGCCACCGACGATCTTGGTGGGGATCTTGCGCCCACATGCTCCGACCCCGAGCCCGTGGAGGCAGCGGAGCTCACGTCCGATGAACGCCTCGATGCCTTCGTCGCCACCTTTGGGCTTACAGAGCGCGAGCGCGATATTCTTGAGGCCTTGGTCGTTTCGGACCAGAGCGTTCAGGACATCGCCACGACGCTCTTCCTCTCGCGCTCCACGCTCTACCGTCACATTTCCTCAATCAACAAAAAGACCGGCACCGCCTCGCGCGTGGCCCTTATCAACTTCTACTGGTCCTGGACGCCTCAAGACTAGCTAATCCCCCAATAAGTTGCGGTGGAATAGTCCCTAAATTAAAGTCACGGGGCTTTAAACAGGAACTATTTCACCGCAACTGCTGGGGGGGATAGACTGCGGCGGCGGCAGAGGCAACGGCAGCGGCGTTGGCAGCTGTGGTAGTGGCAACGGCAGCTGGCAGGGTGTTTTCCGTCTACTTGCTACAGCAGCTCGCCGTGGCGGGCAATGTAGCGGCGCTTCGCCAGCTGGGTGAGCGCGATATAGGCGGTAACGATGCCAATGAGCAGCCCAAAAAAGCTCGTGGGCAGCGGCATGAGGCCGAGCGCATCGGCGATGGGGCTTGCCGGCAGCCAGGTGACGAGCGCCAGGCCCAGCACGGTAAGAACGCACAATGCGGGCGCGGCGTGGTCGCGCGGGCTCGGCAGATGCGGGGAGCGCAACATGTGGACCACGAGTGTCTGCGACCACATGGACTCGACAAACCAGCCGCTCTGGAAGAGCGCAGCAAAGGTCGCCATACCCGCGACGTCGCCCGCGGTGGCAAGCTCGGACCAGCTTGCGTCCACGGCGGCGGGGCACACGACAAAGAAGAGCGCGGCGAAGGTCACGATGTCAAACAGCGAGCTCACGGGGCCCAGCTCGAGCATAAAGCCCTTGATGGACGCGGCGTCCCAGGCACGCGGGCGGGCAGTCCAGGCGTCATCGACGGTGTCCCACGGCAGTGCGATGCACACGATCTCGTAGACCAGCGACAGCAGTACCAGCTGCAGGGCGCTCATGGGCAAAAACGGCAAGAACAGGCTCGCGACGGTCACGGACAGCACATTGCCAAAGTTGGAGCTCACCGTGGTCTTGAGGTACTTGAGCAGGTTGCCGTAAGTGCGGCGGCCTTCGATGATGCCGCGCTCGAGCACGCCCAGGTCCTTCTGGAGCAAGATGATATCGGCGGATTCCTTGGCAATGTCGACGGCCGAATCGACCGAGATACCGCAGTCGCTCGCACGCATGGCGGCGGCGTCGTTGATGCCGTCGCCCATAAAGCCCACGGTGTGGCCGAGCAGCTCGCGCATGACGCGCACCAGGCGCGCCTTCTGCAGCGGCGAGAGCTTGGCGAAGAGATGGGTCTTCTCGGCGCGCTCGGCAAGTTCGGCGTCATCGAGCGCATCGATCTCGGAGCCGAGCAAGACGTTGCTCGCGTCGATGCCGATCTGCTCGCAGACGGTGGCGGCGACGCGGTCGTTGTCGCCGGTCAGGACCTTGACCGCCACGCCCTTGGCCTCGAGCGTGGCGACGGCGCCCGCGGCACTCGTCTTGGGCGGATCGAGGAAGGCCAAAAAGCCCATCAACACCATGTCGCATTCGTCGGCAATGCCAAACTCGCCCACGCAGCGCGGATTGGTTTTCTGCGCCACGGCAATCACGCGCAGGCCCTCGGCATTGAGCCCAGCGACCTGCTGGCGAATCTGGGCGAGCTTATCTTCGGTGAGCGGCTGGGCGATGCCATCGACCTCGACAAAGGAGCAGATATCGAGCGTTTCCTCGGCAGCTCCCTTGGTGACCATCTGGGTTTTGCCTTGGGCATCGGCGACAACTACGCTCAGGCGACGGCGCGAAAAATCGAAGGGAACCTCGTCGACCTTGGTATAGCGGTCGCGCAGGCTCTGTCCCAGCATGGAATCGGGCATGACGGTCGAGGGCGTCACGTCGGCACGGTCGATTACGGCCAGGTCGATAAGATTTTTGAGGCCGGTCTGGAAGAAGCTGTTCAAAAACGCATGGCGCAGCACGCGCGCGTCCTCGTTGCCATCGGTGTTGAGGTAGCGCTCGAGCACGATGCGGTCTTCGGTGAGGGTGCCGGTCTTGTCGCAGCACAGGACGTCCATCGCTCCGAGGTTTTGAATCGCCGGCAGCTCCTTGACGATAACCTGGCGACGGGCGAGGTCCTTGGCGCCCTGTGACAGGCTCGTGGTCACGATGACGGGGAGCATCTGCGGCGTGATGCCCACGGCCACGCTCGTGGCGAACAGCAGCGCGTCGATGACGTTGCCCTTGGTGGCGGCATTGATGGCAAAGACGGCCGGCGCCATAACGAGCATCAGGCGCACCAGCAGCATGGAGACGCTCGAGACGCCGCGGTCAAACGCGCTCTTTTCGCCGCGCCCGTTGAGCATCTTGGCGATGCCGCCCAGGTAGGTGTCCGAGCCGGTGGCAACGACAAGCGCCATGGCGGCGCCGTTTTGCACGGAGGTGCCGGTAAAGACGATGTTCTTGCAGGCAGAGAGTGGCAGTGCGGAGCCGTCGGCGCCCTCGACGACGGTGACGGCGGTGGTCTTCTCGACGGCCTCGCTCTCGCCGGTGAGTGCGGACTCGATCACAAACAGGTCGCGCGCGGTGATGATGCGGGCATCTGCCGGCACCATATCGCCGGCAGAGAGACGGATTACATCGCCGGGGACGAGCTCGTCGAAGGGGATCTCGATGCGCTCGCCGTCGCGCAGGGCGGTGCAAGTGTTGGAGACCAGGTCCTTGAGGGCCTCGGCCGCATTGCCGCTGCGGGCTTCCTGGATAAACTTCATGCCGCCCGATACCAGCAGCATGGTGCCGATGACGATGACCGTGGAGGGGTCGCGCTGCGGTTCGGGCACGGCGAGCACGTCGATGTAGAGCGAGACCAGTGCGAGCGCGGCGAGGATGCCGGCGAAGGGATCGATGAACGCGTCGGCGATGCGGCGGGCGAGCGTTTTGGTCGTTGCCTCGATGGTGTTGGGGCCGACGGCGTTCAGGCGCTCAGTTGCCTGCTCGACGGTGAGGCCGTTTGCCGTGGCGTCAAGCAGTACGAGGGCGTCCTCGGTACTATGGGTGGCGGCGAATATGGTGTTCTTGGACAGGCCGGTATGAGCGGCAGGGCGCGCCGTGCGGCGGCGCTTGGAGATGGCTTCGAGTACCGTGACGGTTTTGAGCATCAGCATAGGGTCCTCCTTGTTGAGGGGAGTTAGCGTACGTGTCGTATTTGCTTCAAAAAACCTAGATGTCGCTCACGTCAAGCTCTTGAGCCCACAAAGGGTGCAGCGCGCCTTTGCGGTGGTTTTGGCGATCTGCCGGTGGCGTTTATGCGTGTGCGGAGTCCTCGCGGCGTGCCGAGGGCGACATGCAGGTTTTTCGACTAGGACTGCCTTCCATGGCACACCTCCTAAAGGCTGAGCGCAGCGCACTTTGGGTATCTCGTACCCCTTTTTAATCCGCCCGTATTCTTGATGAGGGGGTTTGACATGTCAACCCCATTGTTCGGAAAACCATTCCCCCTGACAAAGCCTTTACAGAATGCCGTGGCCCCAAAGCGCGCCCGCATCGACGCTTCGCCTGCGCTAAACTGGAAGGCACGTACGCG
>CABUGI010000063.1 GCA_902491055.1 uncultured Collinsella sp.
ATCGACACCATGGAAGCCGAGGGTTTTACGGGCGGCGAGGTCATCATCGATCACGTTGAGAACGAAGCTGGAGCCCGGGCGCTTACTGACCGCATAGTCGAGCATTGGCCCGGCTCCAAGACCATCATCATGCCCTGCAACGGCCTGGATTCCTATTACGCCGAGATGCACGGCCTGATCATCGGCTACGGCATGGGCGTAGCTTCGGGCAAATAAAGTCCAACCAAGCAAAAAAAACGGGCGGGACAAAGCGACAGATGGCTCTTTGTCCCGCCCGTTTTATGCGTCGGCTAGCTATTAAACCCGTTGAACTTGAGATAGCTCATCAAGTAAGCCTTCGAAACAAAGGATGAAACCGCGCTGCGCACAAGCAGCGACTCACGCGTTACCTGATGCGCCGTATCGGGAACCGGCGTCTGCTCGACGGAAAACGCCGAACGAATCGATGCCTCGAGCTGATCGACCACATAATCAAAGGCCGTCGGGGCATCGTAGCTCAAACGCTGAATGTTAAAGAGCGCCTGCACCGCAGCAATAGGTAGCACCTGTTTAAAGATGCAGATAGCGATCAGGCGGGCAATCTGCTCGCGGCCATATTGCTTTTTGACCGGAGCAGGCACCAGGCCAACCTTTACGTAGTTATTGATCATCGATGGCGTAATGATAGGCTGCTCAACGCAAAGGGACAGCGGCTCCATCCACAGCGCAACATACTCAATGACCTGGTCGCGGTAGAGCGTCACATTGGGCAGCTGGTTATAGCGCGGCAGACTCAACGTATTGAGTTTGCGTACGATATCGGACTGAATAAATGCATCGGGCAGCACAGTGGGCTGAATATCCTCAGCCTTAATGCTGACAGACGAATCAGACATCGGAATAACGTGTTTAACGTGGTTCATAAAGGTCCTCCGTTCATTTTCTATATTGTATTCTAGGTTATCTAGTTTTGCATACCATATAGCCGGCAAGTAAAAGTGGTTGGACAGCACATTGATACACCGCCCAACCACTTCGTTTAAAGATAGCAACCTTACATAAGATATATTATCGTACTTATCCGCGGAGAAACGCGAATGCGCTGGTTGCCGCTATGGCTCCATCAGAAACGGCGGTCACAACCTGGCGTAAACGCTTGGAACGGATATCGCCAGCGGCAAATAGACCTGGCGTGCGGGTCGCCATAGATTCATCAGTTAGAATGCCGCCATCAGGCGCCAAATCGACGAGATGCTCAACAAGCTCGGTATTGGGTTGCGTGCCGGCAAAGACAAAAATGCCAAACGAGCCAGGCTCAAATGACTCGGTATGAATTTCCCCGGATGCATTGTCCTTAAAGGCGATCGTCGTTGGCGTCGCTTCACCAGAAAGTTCAACAATACTAGTTTGGTACCTAACTGTAATATTGTCCTTTTCGAGTACTTTCTGAACAACACCATCAGGGGCACGGAACTGATCGCGGCGCAAAACGATGGTCACGCTGCCGGCGATTTCTGACAAGAACAGAGCTTCCTCGCAGGCAGCATTGCCGCCGCCGATGACAAAGACCTGCTTGCCGCGAAAGAACATGCCGTCGCACGTCGCGCAATACGAAACGCCGCGACCGCGATACGTATCCTCGCCAACAAAACCAGCAGATCGCGGCGTGGCACCCATGCACGCAATGACGCTCTTGGACAGCGTATCGCCCATATCGTGATGCACCGTAAACAGCGCTGCATCGGCATCGTAATCGATACCCGAAACCATGCTCCATGCGACCTGTGCTCCCAGGCCCTCTGCATGTTGCTGAAAACGCTCGCCGAGTTCGGCGCCACTCAAGAGCGGAATGCCCGGATAGTTCTCGACTTCATTGGTCGTGGCGATCTGTCCACCCGACATGCCCTGCTCAATCACGGTCGTCGTCAGGTTGGCACGCGCAGCGTAAATGGCGGCAGCATAGCCCGCGGGGCCGCCGCCGATAATCGCAACATCGATTGTCTGATCGGTAGTCATGAAGAGTCCTCTCGTCGAAACGTTGTCGTTCTTTGCGCTCATACCCAAATTTACGTGAACGTGACACTCATGCACTACAATGATAAATCCATGTTACAACGTCGAAGGGGAGTTATCGATGGATCAGACGCAGACGAGCGACGATGCTCCCCTGCTCACGAACAGCGCTCCCCAATCGGAGCAAACCACGCTCTTGGCTCAGCAAAAACCCCTCGTGACCATCGTGCACGCCTCGGTCGGCTCGGGCCACAAGGCCGCCGCAAATGCGATTGCGCAGGCATTCGACCTCATCCGCGGCACCAATGGCATCCCCGAGGATGTTGAGATTGAAGTGCTCGATATCCTTGATTTTGGACGAATTAAATTCGACGGCAATAAGACCGCGGCTTCTTTTACGGGAGCCACGCGCCCCATTTACGACCTGACCTGGCGATATACGCTTACGGGACATCTTCTCTGGGGTGGCGGCACAGCATGGTCGCGTATTATGTTCCCCGCCTTCAACGAATATATTCGTCACCGCAGGCCTATAGCCGTGGTCGCAACGCACATCACAGCAGCCAATGTTGCCGTGGGCGCCCGCGTAATTACGGGTATCGATTATCCGGTTATCTGCGTACCGACCGACTACGAAGTCGAGGGCTGGTGGCCCCACAAGGACACCGATCTATTCTGTGTGGCCAACGAATTTATGGCCGAAACGCTGCGACCGCGCAAGGTGCCCGAGGCAAAGATTCGCATTACCGGCATTCCTATTCGCGCCGGATTCGACACGGATTGCGATCGCGAGGAAGAGCTTGCCAAGTTCAACCTCCCCACCGACAAGACCGTCGTGCTGGTAATGGCCGGTGCCAGTTTGCCTCAGCCTTACGTCCGGTTTCGCGCGGCGATGGACCACACACTCCCCTTTCTGCGCAGCTTCGAAGACATGCACTTTGTCTTTTTGCCCGGCAAAGACGTGGAGTATGCCACCCGGCTGAAGACACTCTTCGATGCCATGAAGCTCGAGAACGTCACGGTGCTGGACTATGTCGACGACATGGCGGCCCTCATGCACGGCTGCGACCTGGCAATCCTCAAATCGGGCGGGCTCACGGTCACCGAGTGCCTATGCGCACATCTGCCGATGATCCTGCTGGGCAAGTCCTATGGCCAGGAAAAGGCAAACACCACCATGCTCACCGGCATGGGCGCCAGCATGCACGTCACCACGGCACGAGAGCTCATCGTAACCCTGCGCCACCTGCACGACCATCCCGAATCACTCAAAGCCCTACTCATCAACGGCGAAGTACTACGCCGTCCCCACGCAGCCGAAGACATCGCCATCGCCACCATGGAACTCGTAGGCAAACCACAAAAGCGCAAACGAGTCTTCTGCCGCTTCTACTGGGGCGAAAAACCCGCTCATATCCGTTAGCACCGGACTGTCCGCTTACCTGTGGCAGGCCCCTATATATCATCCCATGCTCAAACATTCTCGCTGCGCTGCGAAACTGCGCGTGGGACGATATATAGGAGCCTCCCACAGGTAAGCTACGTTTACGTACTAGCAGCTATACCAGATTCCCCACCAGTAAAATCTGCAAAGGGGAACCAGATAATATAAATACAGTAAGTCGATGCGACAAAGGAGGCGTCCCTTTATCGCATCGACTTACTAGAAAAGTAAATATTGTTTCAAGCGAGTAACCGCCCGCCCGGGGCTTACCTATATCGTTCCACGCGCAGTTTCGCAGCGAGCAAAGCGACGCGAGAATGTTTGAGCATGGAATGATATAGGTAAGCCCCGGGCGGGAGGGATACGAGCGCCCTAGGCGACGCCGCTGGAGCCGAAGCCTCCTTTGCCTCGGTCGGTTTCGTCTAGTTCTTCCACTTCTACGAGGTTGACCGTGGGGACTTCTTGGATGACGAGTTGGGCTATGCGGTCGCCTTTGTTGATTTTGATGTTGTTGGAGGGATCCAGGTTGATGAGGATAACCTTGAGTTCTCCTCGGTAGTGGGCGTCGATGAGGCCCGGCGTGTTGACTATAGACAGGCCCTGCTTGATGGCCAAGCCGCTGCGGGGCTGGACAAAGCCGGCGTAGCCGTCGGGCAGGGCGATGGCCAACCCAGTAGAGACCAGACGGCGTTCGAAGGGCTTCAGGACGCAGTCCTCGTTGGAGCGCAGATCCAAGCCGGCATCGGTGGGATGGGCGTATTTGGGAAGCTCGACGGTGGGATCGAGACGCTTTATGTTGAGGGTAATGTTGGACATGGAATCACCTTAGCTTGTCGAGCTCTTGCAGAAACTCATCGACGTCTTTGAAATCGCGGTAGACCGAGGCAAAGCGGATGTACGCCACCTTGTCGATCTTGGCCAAGCGTTTGAGCACCATGTCACCCAACTCATGCGACGTGACGGCCGTCAGCGTGCGAGAGCGCAGCTCGACCTCAATGTCGTCGATAATCTCATTGAGCTTCTTAGTGTCGATATCACGCTTGATGGTGGCGCGCATCAAGCCGACGAGCAGCTTATTGCGATCGAACCGCTGCTTGGTTCCGTCCGACTTAATGACCTCGATTGGGTCTTCGCATCGCTCGAACGTTGTAAAGCGGTAGTTACACGAGCAACATTCGCGACGGCGCTTAATGGTGTTATTTGACTCCTGCATACGGGAATCAACGACGCGGGTATGTGCCTTGCCGCATTTGGGACAGCGCATGGTACCTCCTTTTAAACGATAACAAGGGTACCATGCGCAGCGCAATAATGATTACGAACGAGCAGGAACCTTAAGATGCGCACCGGCGGCGAGCGAACCATGCTCCAGATGATTGACGTTACGGATCATGTCGGAAGTCTCTTGCGTGGAAAGGCCTTCGATTGGATATTCCTCGGCAAGCGACCAAAGAGAATCGCCAGACTGAACGCGAATGGTCTCGTAGGTAACGTTGGAAACGGACTCGGCATACGCGGCGTGACGAGCGCTAAAGACCGACGTAGCGAGGACAAAGAAGAGCGTGAGCGCAACGGCAACGGCGACAATCGTCGAAACCTTCAGGGCAACGCGGGGCGGCGCGACTACAGCCTGCTGATTGCGAGCAGGCTTTACAGTCAAAGGCTGAAAGCCGGAGCGGCCACCCTGAACAACCGTAAAAGTGGGTTCTGCAGGCGTCTCGAGCTTAAGGGCGAGGTTTCCCTGGACCATATTCGTTGCGTTCATCATGTTCTCCTCTCGCGTGTTTTGCTGAGAACAGTTTTATCAAGCCGCGCGGACAAAAATGTCTAGCGCGAGAACGAATGTTCGGTTATTATTATCTTCGAACAGTTGTTCCTGTCAAGCAAAATTCGAACATTTGTTTGACATTGGTAGAGAGGATGCCCTGATGGCTCGCAAAATTACCAAGCGTCAGCAGCAAATTTACGACTTCATCAAGGAATATCAGCAGGAGAAGGGTTATCCGCCCAGCGTGCGCGAGATGGCTTCTGCCGTGGGCCTTTCCTCCCCCAGCACCGTGCACGCCCATCTATCTGCTCTGGAGGCGCGCGGGCTACTCAAGCGCGATGCCACCAAACCGCGCGCCCTGGAACTCTTTAACGAGGACGGTTCCTCTGTCTCAATTTCTAAATCTGACGAGCCCACCGCACCTCGCGGAACGGTCTCGCTACCGCTCGTTGGTCGCGTTGCGGCTGGGATTCCCATTCTGGCCGAGCAGAATATCGAAGACACTTTTACTATCCCGACCGAAATCGCCACCGATCAGGGTTCCTTTATCCTTGAGGTGCATGGGAGCTCAATGATCAATGTCGGCATCTTCAATGGCGATTACATCATCGTCCGTGAACAAAAGAGTGCCATGAACGGCGAAATTGTCGTGGCCATGATTGATGGTTCAGCGACCGTCAAGACGTTCTACAAGGAGCAGGGACGCGTACGCCTGCAGCCCGAGAATGACACCATGGAGCCTATCTATGCAACGAATCCCGTTATCTTGGGCAAAGTCGTCGGCTTGATGCGCCGGTTCTCGTAATGCAAAAACGCATCACTATCTTTGATACCGTCCGCGGGTTTACGATGATTTCAATGGCAGGTTTTCACGCTTGCTACGATCTCGCCTACCTGTACGACTGGGATATGCCCTGGTTTACCCAGACCGTCTTTCAAGACATCTGGCGCGCCAGCATCAGCTGGATATTTTTGTTTATCGCGGGTTGGATGTGCACGCTCTCACGCAACAATGCTAAACGAGCGGCCAAGTACGCAGCCGCAGCTTTGGTCGTCTGGATCGCAACAACGCTCGTATCGGTCGACGATTCAGTGAACTTTGGCATCATTTATTGCATGGCGGCGTGTACCGCTGTGGCAGCCGTAACACGACCGATGCTTCAGAAAGTGCCCAGCACGTGGGGCATTGCGATATGCCTCGCTCTCTTCGCAGCGACATGGGGCATCCCGAAATCGACCTATTCATTCCCCTATTTGGCGTGGCTAGGATTTCCCGACCCCTGGTTCGTTTCAGGCGACTATTATCCAATCATCCCGTTCATATTCATGTATCTCACAGGATACTTTGCTGCGCGTACCGCTCAAAGATGTGAACATCCCGCCCCAAGCTGGGCCTACGCCAATCCCGTCCCAGCGCTCGCCAGCCTTGGACGTCATGCACTCCCCTTTTATCTGCTGCATCAGCCCATCATTCTGGGCATTTTGGAGCTCGTCTACTCGGTGCGATAACGCTCGAGCCGCGGCGCGATACGGGCCGGCAGCTTCGCCACAATACGAACGCCGTCCTCAAGATATTCCTCGTGCAAAAGGGTTCCCTGCTCATGCACCAGCGTGATGAGGGCGCCCTCGCGATACGGGATATCAGCAGAAAGCAACACATCGGTAGCAGCCGCCTCACGAGCAATACGGTCGACGAGATCGTCGAGTCCCTCGCCCGTCTGGGCCGAGAACAGCACGGCCTCTGGATAGCGACGACGGAAGCTCAATCGATCAACGCTATCGAGAAGATCGATTTTATTGAATACGGTAAGCGTTAAACGCTCTCCAGCGCCGATCTCATCAAGCACGCGGTCAACAGCCTCCAGCTGCCGTTCATAGTCCTCGTCAGACGCATCTACGACTTTGAGAATTAAATCGGCACCCAACACCTCGGACAGCGTCGATCTAAAGGCATCGACCAAACCATGCGGTAGCTTTTGAATAAAGCCGACGGTATCGGTAATCGTCATGCCGCGACCGCCGGGCAGGCGATACGAACGCGTCGTCGGATCGAGCGTAGCAAACAGCTTGTCCTGCGAAAGTACCGTAGAGCCGGTCAGGCGATTGAGCAACGTCGATTTACCGGCATTGGTATAACCGGCTAACGCGACGCGAAACGCCGGTGACTCAATGCGGCTCTTGGACTGGACATCGCGACGCTGTTCAACCTGCTTAAGCTCACGACGAAGCGCGGCAATCTTGTTGCGAATCAAGCGACGGTCGACCTCGAGCTGACTTTCACCCTGTCCAAAGCGTGAGCCGATGCCACCGCGCGTCTGCTCCTTGGCAAGATGGCTCCACATGCCGCGCAGGCGAGGTAACAGATATTGAAGCTGTGCCAGCTGTACCTGCAGGCGTCCCTCACGCGTCTGAGCATGCAGGCCAAAGATATCCAGGATCAGTGCTGTACGATCGATAATTTTTACCGGCTCGCCCACGGCCTTCTCCAAATAAGATTGTTGCGAAGGCGTAAGGTCATCGTCAAAAATAACGACATCGGCATCCATGCGATGCACCAGGCCGCACAACTCTTCAACCTTACCGGAACCGATAAACGATTTAGGATATGGCTTTACCAAACGCTGTGACAAACGCGCCACGCACTGGGCACCAGCCGTGTGGGCAAGACGCTCCAGCTCATCGAGCGAGCGATCGAGCGGCCATGCATTGTCGCGCCATTCAACACCAACCAAAATGGCACGCTCGGGCTCGGGTGCCGTGGGAACAAGGGGAAAACGGGCCATTAGACAGCCTCAATACGATGCAGGATATCCTCAACGACCTCATCGATCGTAAATTCATCCATATCAAACCACACGATGCGATCATCGCGTTTAAACCACGAAAGCTGACGTTTGGCATAGCGACGCGAACGCATCTTGATGAGTTCGCGAGCCTCATCCATAGAAATCACGCCATTGAAAGCATCGATGATCTCTTTATAGCCAATTGCCTGCATCGAAGTCAGGGCATCTCCCAGCCCCTGGTCCATAAGACCGCGAACCTCATCAACAAGACCCTGCTCAAACATAAGATCGACGCGCAGGTTAATGCGCTCATAGAGCACCTCGCGATTACGCGTCAGACCAAACCACAGAGCGTGATAATGCTCGCGCGGAACACTAAACTGCGACTTTTGCTGCGCATAGGAGACGCCATCATCGTGCATTTCGAGCGCACGAATCACGCGGCGAACATTATGGGGGTGGATGACCGCAGCGGACTCGGGGTCACGCTCGGCAAGCAGGGCATGCAGTTCTTCCTCGCCAATACGCTCGGCAAGCTCCTGATAGCCCACACGGCGATCGTCCTCAAGTTCACCCGAGGGAAAGTCCATCTCATCGAGGGCGGCCTTGAGATACAGCCCCGTACCCCCGCAAAACACCGGTAGGCGGCCCTCGCCAAGCAAGCGCTCAACATGCGCGCGAGCGTCAGCCTGATAAAGCGCCGCAGAGTACGCCACACCCGGCTCTACAATGTCGACGAGATGCAGCGGCGCCGTACACTCATCGGGCGCCATCTTTGCGGTACCGATGTCCATGCCGCGATAGATTTGCATCGCATCGCACGACAGCACTTCGGACGAAAGACGAGCCGCCAAACGGTCGGCAACATCACTCTTACCAACCGCCGTCGGACCGACGATCGCAACGGCGGAAAGACCTGCCCCGGGAGAAACCATTAGCGCGGCTCGCCCACAACGGAGCCGGACAAATACCAGGTCTTGGCAACGTCAACGTCAACATCAACGATCTTGCCAACAAGCTGATCGATGCTGTAACCCTCGGGGATAGGCGCATGCACGGTCTGATTCTTGGGACTCTTGCCCAGCAGGACCGCGTCGTTCTTTTTACTCGTTCCCTCAATGAGCGCCGGCACCACAGTATGAAGCTCACCCTGGTTGTACTCGTGCGCCGTGGTCTCGATAACCTTAACCAGGCGGTTGAAACGCTCGAGAATAACCTCATGCGGCGTAGGATCGTCAATCTCGGCGGCCGGGGTACCGGCGCGCTTGGAATAGATGAAGGTATAGGCCTGAGCATAGCGGACCGTCTCGGCAAGCGAGAGCGTCTGCTCAAAGTCTTCTTCAGTCTCGCCCGGGAAGCCAACGATAATGTCGGTCGAGAGCGCGATATCGGGCATGCGGTTGCGAATGCGATCGACCAGGCCCAGATAGTCCTCGCGTGTATAACGGCGATTCATCTCTTTGAGGATCCGTGTCGAACCTGACTGGACGGCCAGGTGCAACTGCGGCATAACGACAGGCGTCTCGGCCATGGCGTCGATGGTCTCGGGCAGCAGGTCCTTGGGATGCGAAGACGTAAAGAAGATGCGCTCCACGCCCGTATCGCCCACGGCACGCAGCAGATCGGCAAAACGCGGCTTGCCAAACAGATCGCGACCATATGAGTTAACGTTTTGGCCCAGCAGCGTAATCTCACGCACGCCCTGGCGCACCAAACCGGTCACCTCGTCGACAATTTCCTCGAAGGGGCGACTCTTTTCGCGACCGCGCACGTACGGCACGATGCAATAGGTGCAGAAATTATTGCAGCCCGTCATGATGGGCACCCAGGCGTGATACTGGGTCTCGCGATGCCACGGCATGCTCATGGCATCCGTATCCTCATGCTCATTGGTGCGAATATGACGCTTGCCGTCAAGGAACGCCTCGGCAATGAGCTCGGCCACATGTGCGATAGAATGCGTACCAAAGATGACATTGACGTTATCGACGTTGGTGAGCAGGCCCTCGCCATCGCGCTGCGCGATGCAACCACCAACGGCAACCACGCGCTTACCCGAAGGCGAAGGCGGCAGGCTTTTGCAGGAATTGCACTGACCGTAAAGGCGAGTATCGGCGGCCTCGCGCACGCAGCATGTCATGAAGACAACGATATCGGCATGCTCGGGATCGAGCGCCATGAGGCAGCCATACGAATCGAGCAGACCGCTCACACGCTCGGAGTCGTGCTGATTCATCTGGCAGCCAAAGGTGCGGATAAAGTAGGTTTTACCGGCAAGAATATCGCGTACGGAACGCTGGTCCATGTGCATAAGTCCTAACGATGGGGAGCGAAACGAGGCAAGCAGAAGCTATGCCACAGGCTTAACATCATCCATGACGACGTTATCCATAGCAGCTCGATTGATCTGGTGAACGTAAATAGAAAGACGGATGGCCGTGCGCGACTCCCCGTTAATGAGGATGTCGGAGAACACGGGCGCGCAGGAAATATCAAACCCGGTTGGAATCAAAAAACCGCGCGCAATAGCCACGGCCTTTATGGCCTGGTTGACCGCACCGGCGCCGACACACTGAATGTTGACGGGCACACCATCCTTGACCATGCCGGCGATGGCGCCGGCAACGGACGCGGGCGATGATTTGCTTGATACCTTCAGGCAATCCATGAAGAAACTCCTGCGTTTAAAAGTACGTTTTAACTGCAATAACTGTATCGTACCGAGCGGACTCGGTAAAGATTTTATTCCTCTTTGGCGAGATCGAACGTCACCGTGATGCGATCACGCGAAACGCGAATCTTAGGGTCGCCGCACAGATTGAGGTAATACCGGGCGGCAAGGTCGTTAAAGTCACGCTCGACAGCACGCGAAAACTGCGCCATGTCTTCCTTGGCGATGCGAAGGCCTCGACGGTCCTTGGCAAGATCGACGGGAGCCGGCGCATGCGAGGTGGAATCGCGCTCGCGCAGCAGACGCGCGGTCACGCCGCGGACGGGCTTAATCTGTCCCGACAGAATACGGTGGGCAGTGCGCTCGGACATCTCGAGGCCCAGCCCGGAGCAGATCCGGATAAAGTCCTCGGCATCAGAGGCAAG
>CABUGI010000064.1 GCA_902491055.1 uncultured Collinsella sp.
TACGACAACGAGAACTCCTACACCTCTCAGATGGTCCGCACCATCAAGTACTTCGAGAAGTTCGTTGCTTAATTTAGCTTTTAACGAATAGCTCGTTGAGCGTCTAAAGAAGGGCGCGGCCTTATAGGGCTTACACCCTAGGGTCGCGCCCTTTTTATAAGAAATCGTCTGCCGTAATGGGAGGCAGACACGTACGAAAGGTAGAAGCAAACATGGCCTTTACCAAGAAGACCGTCCGCGACATCGATGTCGACGGAAAGCGCGTTCTCGTCCGCGTTGACTTTAACGTGCCTATCAAGGATGGCGTCGTTGGCGACACCACCCGTATCAAGGCTGCCCTGCCCACCATCAACTACCTCGTTGAGCACAACGCTCGCGTCATCCTCATGAGCCACCTCGGCCGTCCCGAGGGCACCGGCTTCCAGCCCGAGCTGTCCCTCGAGCCCGTCGCCAAGAAGCTCGCTGAGCTCTCTGGTCTCGACGTTGCCTTTGTCGCTGACACCTACGGCGAGAAGGCTGCTGAGGCTGTCGCCGCCGTCGAGCCGGGTAAGGTCCTCGTTCTCGAGAACGTCCGTTTTGACAAGCGTGAGAAGAAGAACGATCCCGAGATCGCCAAGAAGCTCGCTTCCTATGGTGACGTCTTCGTTCTCGATGCCTTCGGCACCGCTCACCGCGCCCAGGGTTCCGTCGTGGGCCCCGCCGCTTACCTGCCTGCCGTCGCCGGCTTCTTGCTCGAGAAGGAGGTCGACACGCTGACCGGCATCTTCGCCGAGCCCGAGCGCCCCTTCGTCGCCATCGTCGGCGGTTCCAAGGTTTCCTCCAAGATCGGCGTTCTCGATCACCTCATCGACTCCGCTGACACCCTGATCATCGGTGGCGGCATGGCCTACACCTTCTTCCTGGCTCAGGGCCTGTCCGTTGGTCAGTCCCTCAAGGAAGAGGACTGGGTCGAGCGCGCCGGCGAGATGCTCAAGAAGGCCGAGGAGAAGGGTGTCAAGATCCTACTCCCCATCGACAACCGTGTTGCCGATCACTTTGGCGAGGACGCTGTCCCCGAGGTTGTTGCTTCCGACGCTATCCCCGACGATCGTGAGGGTATGGACATCGGTCCCAAGACCGAGGAGCTCTATGCCGAGGCTGTCAAGGGCGCCAAGACCGTGTTCTGGAACGGCCCCATGGGCGTCTTCGAGTTTGACAACTTTGCTCACGGCACCCAGGCTATCGCCGAGGCTCTCGCCGAGGCTGACTGCACCTCGATCATCGGCGGTGGTGACTCTGTCGCAGCTGTCAACAAGTTCAACCTGGCCGACAAGATGAGCTGGATCTCCACCGGTGGTGGCGCTTCCATGGAGCTCGTCGAGGGTAAGGCCCTGCCCGGAGTGGAGGCGCTTCTCGATGCCTAATCGCACCCTTCTTATCGCTGGTAACTGGAAGATGAACAACGACGTCGCCGAGGCCGCCAAGCTCGCCGACGAGCTGGCTCAGGCTCTGCCCGAGGTTCCGGCTGGCGTCGAGGTGCTCGTCTGCCCTCCGACCATCGACATCACCACGGTTCATGACCGCATTCAGGCTGCCCCCATCGCCCTCGGTGCACAGAACGTGTACTGGGAGGCCAAGGGTGCCTTCACCGGTGAGTCTTCTTGCGACATGCTCAAGTCCGCTGGCTGCACCTACTGCATCATCGGTCACTCCGAGCGTCGCGACTACTTCCACGAGACCGACGAGGATCAGAACAAGAAGGCTAAGGCTCTCGTTTCCGCCGGTCTTGTTCCCGTCTTCTGCTGCGGCGAGTCCCTCGAGGTCCGCGAGGCTGGCACCTATGTCGAGCACGTCGTGAACCAGGTCAAGGCTGGCCTTGCTGGCCTTGAGATCACCTGCCCCAAGCAGGTCGTCGTCGCCTACGAGCCCATCTGGGCCATCGGCACAGGCAAGACCGCTACCGCCGAGGACGCTCAGGAGGTCTGCGGCGCTATCCGTGAGACCCTCAAGGAGATGTTCGGCGAGGAGCTCGCCAACGGCATCCGCGTGCTGTATGGCGGTTCCGCCAAGCCCGGCAACATCGCCGAGCTCGTCGCCAAGCCCGACGTTGACGGCGCCCTCGTGGGCGGCGCTTCGCTCAAGGCTGCCGACTTCGCCTCTATGGTCGTCAAGGCAGGCGAGTAGGACATATGGCACAACGTCATCTTCCTGCACTCCTGATCATCATGGATGGTTGCGGCCTTGCTCCGGCCGATGGCGAGAACGCCGTCGCCGCTGCCAAGACGCCCTTCCTTGATAGCCTGTACGAGAAGTACCCCCACACCACGCTCGGCGCTTCGGGCGAGGACGTGGGCCTTCCCGACGGCCAGATGGGCAACTCCGAGGTGGGTCACCTCAACATCGGTGCCGGCCGCATCGTGTTCCAGGAGCTTTCGCGCATCAACAATGCCATCAAGGACGGCTCCATCGCCAAGAACGAGGTTTTTGTCAAGGCTATGGACGATGTCAAGGCTGACGGCAAGACTCTCCACCTCATGGGCCTTATGAGCCCTGGCGGTGTTCATTCTCATATGAACCACGTTGAGGCTCTGGTCAAGATGGCTGCCGAGCATGGCGTCAAGACCGTTCGTGTCCACGCCTTCATGGATGGCCGCGACGTCGACCCGCAGTCCGGTGCTGGCTACATGAGCGAGTTCTGCGCCTTCCTGGCCAAGATTTCCGAGGAGACCGGTTGCGACGCTCGCGTTGCCACCGTCTCGGGTCGTTATTGGGCGATGGACCGCGACAACCGTTGGGAGCGCATCCAGCGCGCCTACGACGTCATGGTCAACGCGTCCGATGCCGATGTCGACCCCGTTGCCGGTATCAAGGCCTACTACGAGAAGGACCCGCGCGGCGACGAGTTCGTCGAGCCCTTCGCTGCCCACAACGAGGGCATTCACGAGGGCGACGCGGCCATCTTCTTCAACTTCCGTCCCGACCGCGCTCGTCAGATGACCCGCGTGTTCACGGACAAGGAGTTCGACGGCTTTGAGCGCGAGCAGATCAAGCTTTCGCACTTTGTAACGATGACCGAGTACGATCCGACGTTTGATGTCGAGGTCGCCTTCCCCAAGACGTTCCCCGAGAACGTCCTGGCCGACGTTATCGCCGCCAATGGCCTGAAGCAGCTGCACACTGCCGAGACCGAGAAGTACGCCCACGTGACGTTCTTCCTCAACGGTGGCATCGAGGAGCCCAAGGAGGGCGAGGAGCGCGTGCTCGTCGCTTCCCCCAAGGTTGCTACCTACGATCTGCAGCCCGAGATGAGCGCTCCCGAGGTTACCGAGAAGCTCGTCGCCGCCATCAACGAG
This sequence comes from uncultured Collinsella sp., assembly GCA_902491055.1. Taxonomy (GTDB): domain Bacteria; phylum Actinomycetota; class Coriobacteriia; order Coriobacteriales; family Coriobacteriaceae; genus Collinsella. Next base: position 3,333 of record CABUGI010000064.1, read on the forward strand.
GATCGCGCTGATTTCTACATCGTGAACTTCGCGAACTGCGACATGGTTGGTCACACCGGTGTCTTCGGCGCTGCCGTTAAGGCTGTCGAGGCTGTTGACGATGCCCTGTCCAAGGTTGTCCCGGCGATTCTCGCCAAGGGCGGCTTTGCACTGATTACCGCCGACCACGGCAACGCCGATCACATGTTTGACGTTGCTTCCGACGGTTCCAAGCATCCGTTTACGGCTCACACCACCAACCGCGTGCCGTTCATCATCGTTGATGAGAAGGCACAGCTCACCGGTATCGAGGACGGCCGTCTTTCCGATATCGCTCCGACCATGCTCACCATGGCTGGTATTGAGCCTTCCGCCGAGATGACGGGCCGCGTGCTCGCCACCGAGGCCTAAGAGAAAACAAATACCGTTTTCTAGTAAGGGGGTTGTCCACAACCGGACAACCCCCTTTTTGGTATTTCTGCCATTTCCACCCCGTCCTTGAGTGGCAGGTAGGGGAGAGCGGGGGATTGTGGTACAGTACTGGAGTTTGAACTGTTCTATTAAGGAGCTTATCTATGGGTCCGTTCCAGATTCTTCTGTTTGTCGTTTGGGCTGTCTCTGCCGTGGCGCTGACGATTCTCGTCCTGATGCATTCCGGTAAGGGCACCGGCGTTTCGGATATGATCGCTAGCTCGCTGTATAACTCCAGCTCTGCCACGGGCGTCATGGAGCAGAACCTCGATCGCCTGACGGTAATTATGGCCGTTGTTTTTGCCGTGTGCGTCGTCCTGTGCATGTTCTTCTTCCCGCAGGGCATCGTGGGCTACTAAGCATCGGCGTATATACGTTTGCAATGGGTCTCGCATGTGCGGGACCCTTTTTGTTTACATATTTGTAACAGAGTCAAAATATCCCCACATACTTCGCCCAACTAAAGAAATTCTCGACCGTTAACCGGAATTAGCCCCAAATCGTGCATAAAATGCGCTACTGTATTGCGAAACGTTGGTTCGTTGTGCATAACCAGCCATAGCAGCGGGCGGCGTTTTGATGGTTCGGATCGGATTGTCTCGACATATGTCCGACTGAACATTTCTTTGTCCTATCTCATAAGGAGGATGGCATGGCTGATTCTATGTTCCACCAGCCCGTTATGGGTCGTCGCGCCTTTGTTGGCGGCACCCTCGCTGCGAGCTCCATGGCTTTTCTTGCCGCATGCGGCAAGAAGGGCGGCGACACTTCCGGTTCTGAGTCCGGTTCGACGCTGAACTTCTACATCAACAACCCGGTCTGCATCGACCCCTACAATGTCCAGGAGGACCAGGGCACTCAGGTCGAGTACCAGCTCTTTGACGCTCTGACCTCTTATGACGCCGAGAAGGGCGAGATCGTTCCGCTGGCTTGCGAGTCCTTCGAGGCCAACGACGACGCCACCGAGTTCACCTTCAAGATCAAGAAGGCCAAGTTCCACAACGGTGACGACGTTACCTCCAAGTCCTTCAAGCTCGGTTGGGAGCGTCTGGTCAACACCAAGTCGGCCATCGCTACCGAGTATGGCCCTTCCGAGGTCTCCTATCACCTTTCCATGGTCGAGGGCTATGACGATCTGCTTGCCGGTAACGCTACTGAACTCAGCGGTGTTACCTGCCCCGACGATGAGACCCTCGTCGTCAAGCTGTCTTCCGCTTACGCCGACTTCCCCTTCGTCGCCTCTCACCCGGCTCTGGCCCCGGTTCCCGAGTGCGCCGAGTCCGATGCCAAGAGCTTCTACCTTGCACCGGTCGGTAACGGCCCGTTCATGATGGACGGCAAGTGGGAGGATGGTCAGGAGATCAACCTCAAGAAGTTCGACGATTACTATGGCGACAAGGCCAAGATCGATGGCATCCACTTCCAGGTCATCAAGGACATGGAGACCGCTTACAAGGAGTTCCAGGCCGGTAACCTCGATGTCTGCGACGTTCCCGTTGCTCAGATCGACGCCGCCAAGAAGGATCGCGGCGTGTCCAAGGACGGCTACACCATGGGTGACGGCGAGCGCATGCTGCTCGGCTCCGAGCCTTCCACCTACTACCTGACCTGCAACAACACGGCCGAGCCGTTCAACAACGCCGACCTGCGCAGGGGTATCTCCCTGGCCATCAACCGTGAGGCCATCTGCAAGACTATCTTCAAGGGTACCCGTACCCCCGCCGACGGCATTGTTCCTCCGGGCATCGATGGCTACAAGGAGGGCGCATGGGAGTTCTGCGCCTACGACGTCGACAAGGCTAACGAGTACCTGGACAAGGTTGCTCCCGCTGGCGCTAACGGCGATCGTGGCATTAACGTGACCCTTTCCTACAACCAGGATGGTGGCCACAAGGAGATCATGGAGTCCATCATCGGTGACCTCGCCAAGGTTGGCGTTACCGCTGTCTCCGATACCCCTGAGTGGTCTGCCTTGCTCGAGCAGTACCAGAACTTTAACTATCAGTTCGGTCGTCTGGGTTGGATTGCCGACTACCCGATTATGGACAACTTCCTGTATCCGCTGTTCCACTCCGACTCCCTCGGTGGCGACAACCGCTCCGGTTACAACAACCCCGAGTTCGACGCCAAGGTCAACGAGGCTCGCACCACGGTTGACGACGAAGAGCGCGTTGCTAAGATGCAGGAGGCCGACGCTATGGTCGCTGCCGACTGCCCGGTCATCCCGGTGATGTTCTACACGCACACCATCGTCGGCTCCGATCGCATCAAGCACCTCTATGTCGATCCGCAGAAGCACGCTGAGCTGGGTACCGCTGAGCTCGCCTAAGAGTTTGCAGCTTCCGTGAGGGTCAAGTATTTACGTAGACCTCATGGGAAACATACAGTTCTCCCTAACCTGGGGTAAACTGGCTGATGGTAATTTTGGGATGCCGGTCTGGCGATCGGCATCCCATTTAGGTTAATCCCTAGATAGGGGAGTGGTATGGGTAAGTACATCGTTAAACGTGTGCTTCAGTTCATCCCGGTATTTTTGGGCGTTACGCTGATTCTGTTCGCCCTTCAGAATATCGTGCCGGGAGATCCGATCAAGCTGATCGGTGGAGACAAGGCTCTGTCCCCCGAGGTGGAGCTTCAGCTTCGCGTCCGCTATCACCTGGTCCAGTCGGACGAGGACGGCAACGCGATCCTTGACGAGAACGGCGACCCCGTTCAAACGTCGCTCGTGGACCGTTACTTGTATTACATGAACGGCCTGCTTCATGGCGATCTGGGCAATTCGTATCAGCGCAAGCTGCCGGTTACGGAAATTTTTGCCCAGAAGTATCCGTATACGGTCAAACTTGCCGCGTGCGCCATCGTGCTCGAGGCAATCATGGGTATCGGTGCGGGTATCATTTCGGCGGTAAAGCGTTATTCCTTCTGGGATATTTTGGTAACGCTCACCACGTCGATCCTCGTTGCGGTCCCGGCCTTCTGGCTCGGTATGTTGCTGCAGCTGTTCTTTGGCGTCATCCTCAAGGACGCTACGGGCGGTGCAATCTCCATGCCGATCTCGGGTGCCGGCGGTTCCAGCTCTCAGTATCAGGATTGGATGCACTATGTGCTTCCGACCATTACGCTGGCTTCGGTTTCGACCGCTTATGCCGCCCGCATTATGCGCTCGCAGCTGCTTGACGTCATGAACCAGGATTACATCCGTACGGCAAAGGCCAAGGGTCTCTCCAATCGCGCGATCATCGTCAAGCATGCGCTTAAGAATGCACTCATCCCCGTCGTTACCTATATTGGTGTCGACTTTGGTGGCATGCTTTCGGGCGCCATCCTGACCGAGACGGTTTTTAACTGGCCCGGTATCGGCTATGAGGTCTATCGCGCCATTAGCATGCGTGACTGGCCCATCGTTATGGGCGGCGTTACGCTCATCGTCGTCGTCGTCATGGTGATTAACCTGCTCGTCGACATTAGCTATGCATTCCTCGACCCGCGCATCCGCCTTGGCGGTCCGTCGGATAAGGCCTAAGGGAGGTACGTCTCATGCAGGAAACTGATTCTCAGTCTCAGGAGCAGGCTACCGCCACCAAGGCCGCATCTGCTCCCGCCAAGTCCCGCACGCTGTGGGGTGACGCTTTTAAGCGTCTTCGCAAGAACAAGCTCGCCGTTATCGGTGTCTGCTGGATCATCATCGTCGTTTTGGTTGCCCTGACCGCAGATCTGTGGGCTAAGCCCTGGCTCGGTTCGCCGACGGCTTCCGACTCGACCACCATGGCCGAGACGTCGCTGTTGGCTCCGTGTGCAGAGCACCCGTTTGGCACCGACGCCCTTGGTCGCGACATTCTCGTCCGCGTTATCTACGGTGCACGCGTTTCGCTGTCCGTCGGCATTATGGCCACCGCGATCTCCACGGTGATCGGTCTGGTCATGGGTGCTCTGGCCGGTTTCTACGGCGGGATCTGGGATACGATCATCATGCGCTGTGCGGACATCTTCCTGGCGTTCCCGTACGTGCTGTTCGTTGTCGCCATGATCGCCGTTATCGGCCGTGGTCTTCAGAACGTCTTTATCGCCATCGGTATTCTCGGCTGGCCTTCGATTGCGCGCGTCTTCCGCTCTGCAATCTTGACGGTCAAAGAAAACGACTATGTTGACGCTGCGCGCGCGATGGGTGCATCTGATGCTCGTATCGTAGTGCGTCACATCTTCCCGAACTCCGTCGCCTCCATCGTGGTCTACGCGACCATGAACATTGGCGGCGCCATTCTGACCGAGTCCGCTCTGTCCTTCCTCGGCATGGGCGTTATTCCGCCTACGCCTTCGTGGGGCTCCATGATTCAGGACGGTCAGCAGTATCTTCTGACTGCTCCCTGGATGATGATCATGCCCGGTCTGGCAATTCTCTCGACGGTGCTCGCCTTCACCCTGCTGGGTGACGGTTTGCGCGACGCCCTCGACGTCAAGATGAAGGACGCATAAGGATGAAGAAGAACAAGAACTATGTGGACCTGAAGGACCAGCCGGTTCCCGAGGGCCAGCATCTGCTCGAGGTCGATGACCTTAAGATGTATTTCCATACCGAGGATGGTGTCGTTCGCGCTGTCGACGGTGTGTCCTACACGCTCGATCGCGGCGAGACCCTGGGTGTCGTCGGTGAGTCCGGCTCCGGGAAGTCCGTGACCGCCATGACCATCATGGGCCTCATCTCGATGCCTCCGGGAAAGATCGAGGGCGGCGACGTTCGCTATCGCGGTCGTTCTATCCTCGAGATGACCGAGGAAGAGATGCAGCACATTCGCGGAAACGACATCGCGATGATCTTCCAGGATCCTATGACCTCCTTGAACCCGGTCTATAAGATCGGCAAGCAGGTGGGCGAGGGCCTTCGTCTGCACCGTGGCTACTCCAAGCAGGAGGCGCTCAAGCGCGCTACCGAGCTTTTGGACCTCGTGGGTATCCCCGAGCCCGAGAAGCGCGTCAATGAGTATCCGCACCAGTTCTCCGGCGGTATGCGTCAGCGTGTCATGATCGCTATGGCTCTTGCCTGCGATCCCGATATCCTGATTGCCGACGAGCCCACGACGGCTCTGGACGTTACCATTCAGGCTCAGATTATCGAGCTCATGCAGGAAATGCAGGAGAAGAACGGCAACGCCATCATCATGATTACCCATGACCTGGGCGTCGTTGCCGATATGGCCGATAAGATCATGGTTATGTACGCCGGCCGTCCCGTCGAGTTCGGTACTGCTGAGGAAATCTTCTACGAGAGTCGCCACCCCTACACCTGGGGCCTTATCCGCTCCATCCCGGAGCAGGCCATCGAAGAGAAGAAGCCGCTTACGCCGATTCACGGCAACCCGCCTTCGCTCATGAACCTGCCTGAGGGCTGCGTGTTCTCGCCTCGTTGTCCCTATGCGACGGACAAGTGCCGCAAGCAGCGCCCCGAGCGCGTTGTCACCGAGTCTGGTCATTACTCTGCGTGCCACTACTCCGGTGACCCCGAGTTCCTCAAGAACGCTCCTGAGACGTCCCGTACGCGCAAGGATTCCAAGAAGGGAGGCGAGGCGTAATGGCAGATACCAACGAGCGTACTCCGCTGCTGAAGGTCGAGCACCTCTCTAAGGAGTTCCCCGCTGAGTCCGGCATGTTCGCCAAGCGCTTCTCCAAGCGTGTTGTCTCTGCAGTAAATGACATTTCGTTCGAGATTTATCCGGGCGAGACCTTTGGTCTGGTTGGTGAGTCTGGTTGCGGTAAGTCCACGACGGGTCGCACCATCATGCGCCTGACCAAGCCGACCGCCGGTAAGGTGTTCTTCCAGGGTAAAGATGTTGCCGAGATGAGCAAGCATGAGATCAAGGACATGCGTCGCGAGATGCAGTTCATCTTCCAGGATCCCTATGCTTCGCTCAACCCCCGTATGACCATCGGCGAGATCGTCTCCGAGCCCATGACCATTCATGGCGTGGGTACCAAGGAGGAGCGTATCGAGCGCGTCCGCGAGCTTCTCGACGTTGTCGGACTGAACCCCGAGCACATTAACCGCTATCCTCATGAGTTCTCCGGCGGTCAGCGTCAGCGTGTCGGCATTGCCCGTGCATTTGCGCTGAAGCCTAAGCTGATTATCTGCGACGAGCCGGTTTCCGCTCTGGATGTGTCCATTCAGGCCCAGGTTCTGAACCTGCTCAAGGAACTGCAGGACAAGTTCGGTACCGCGTATCTGTTTATCGCTCACGACCTGTCCGTCGTGCAGCACATTTCCGATCGCGTTGCCGTTATGTATCTGGGTAAGATGGTTGAGGTTTCGGACTGGAAGACGCTCTATAGCGAGCCTCACCATCCGTACACGCAGTCGCTGCTGTCTGCCGTGCCGGTTCCCGATCCGGATATCCAGAAGACCCGTAAGCGCATCATCCTCGCCGGCGATCCGCCGTCACCGCTGGATCCGCCGACCGGCTGCCGTTTCCACACTCGCTGCCCGATCGCGCAGGGCATCTGCTCTGAGAAGCTTCCCGAGTTTAAGGAAGTCGCACCGGGTCACTGCTGCGCGTGCCACTTCGCGGAGCCGTTCCCGATCAAGGAATCGCACATCGACCTGTAGCCGGTTGTTATCGTCCGGGCCCGCGCTGGACTTAGTTTTCAGAACGTCCTCGACCATGGAAACCCCCTTATCCTGCTCCTTCGGAGCCGCGGATAAGGGGGTTTCCTGGTCTGACGCTCCTATATGGCAAGGTCTTTTTTAGAATCCATTTTTCGCTCGGCCTCGAAGGCCTGCCTGTCCCAATCGAGCGGGAGCCCCGCCTCGACCC
>CABUGI010000065.1 GCA_902491055.1 uncultured Collinsella sp.
GAAACTCCTGCGTTTAAAAGTACGTTTTAACTGCAATAACTGTATCGTACCGAGTGGACTCGGTAAAGGCACTATTCCTCTTTGGCAAGATCGAAGGTCACGGTGATTCGATCACGCGAAACGCGAATCTTTGGGTCGCCGCAAAGGTTGAGATAGTACCGGGCAGCAAGGTCATTAAAGTCACGCTCCACAGCACGCGAAAACTGTGCCATGTCATCCTTGGCAATACGTAGCCCGCGACGATCCTTCGCAAGATCGACAGGAGCCGGCGCATGCGAGGACGAATCACGCTCGCGCAGCAGACGCGCGGTCACACCGCGAACGGGCTTAATCTGCCCTGCCAAAATGCGATGAGCCGTGCGCTCGGACATCTCAAGACCCAAACCCGAACAGATACGGATAAAGTCCTCGGCATCAGAGGCAAGGCCTAAACGATCGACAACCGGAAGCTCGCTCTCGTCATCAATAAACAGGAGACGAGACGTATCGAGCCTACTTGACGCCTGAGCATAAAGGGTCGCGGCAATCTCAGACGGAGAACCAAGATAGACATCGCAACCACGCAACTCCTCGAGCGCAAACTCACAAGCAGCGCGAATAATATTATGCGGGCCGCGAGCACAGACATAACGTCCGTCCTCATCCTTGACGGCCTGGGGCCAGCTGGACTGATCGGCACGCTCACTGAGGCGGTCGGCCGCAACGCTCACCTTAAAGGCCGAGCCGAGATCGACACCAGACGTGACCACACGGGCCTCGTCGGTGTTCTGCTTGATCGAAAACAATGCCATGCCACGACCGTGAACGCCCCAACGGTCCATCTTCATGCTCTCGAGCTTGGAGGTAACGCGGGCATCGAAGATTCGCTCTTGCATATCCTGCGGAACGCCCGAACCGTTATCCAGAAAGACAAGCGTGCGGACGCCATCTTCCTTGGTCGTAGCGAGATAGACTTTGTCGGCGCCAGCATCGCGAGCATTACGGAGCATTTCGATGACGATATCCTCGACATGCTGAATGTCGTGCTTTGCCTGGCGCCGCTCGGCCTCCGAAACGCGGAGGCGGACATACCCCTCGCCAAGGTTCTCCTCGACGCGAAGGTTGCCCTCCCCCGACATCGACGCGATAAATGAGATGAGCTCGTTCGCGTCGCTCATGTTATTTAGCGATATCGACAGCGCGGCTCTCGCGAATCACGACGACGCGCACCTGACCGGGATACTCCATCTCTTCCTCGATCTGATGGGCGATATCGTGAGCCAGGACCGTGGACTGGGCATCGGAGATCTTGTCCGGCTGAACCATCACGTGGACCTCGCGACCAGCCTGCATGGCATAGGTACGCTCGACGCCGTCATGGGAGTTGGCGATCTCCTCGAGCTTCTCAAGACGCTTGATGTAGTTCTCGGCAGACTCGCGACGGGCACCGGGGCGAGAGGCAGAGACAGCATCGGCGGCCTGTACCAGGACATCGAGCACCGTGTTGGGGTCGACATCGGCATGGTGAGCCTCGATAGCGTGGACGATAACGGGCTTCTCACCATAACGGCGGGCAAGCTCGGCGCCGATGACGGCATGCGGGCCCTCGACGTCGTGGTCGATTGCCTTGCCAAGGTCGTGCAGCAGGCCGGCGCGCTTGGCGGTCACAACGTCCAGGCCAAGCTCGGAAGCCATCACGCCGCACAGGTCAGAGACTTCGAGGGAGTGCTGAAGCACGTTCTGACCAAACGAAGTACGGTAGCGCAGGGCACCAAGGGTCTTGACGATCTCGGGGTGCAGGTCGTGGATGCCGGTATCGAAGGCAGCCTGCTCGCCAGCCTCGCGCACGCGCTGCTGAACCAGGTCGGCAGCCTTGTGATACATCTCCTCGATGCGGGCGGGGTGAATGCGGCCGTCGGCGATGAGGTTCTCGAGGGCAACACGGGCGGTCTCACGACGGACCGGGTCGAAGCTCGAAAGAACGACGGTCTCAGGCGTGTCGTCGATCACGAGGTTGACGCCGGAAACCTGCTCGAAGGTCCGGATGTTGCGACCCTCGCGACCGATGATACGGCCCTTGAGGTCATCAGAGGGAATGTGCACGGAGGTAACGGTGACCTCGGCTGTGTGGTCGGCAGCGCAGCGCTGAATCGCCAGGGACAGAATCTCCTGGGCGGTCTTGTGGCACTCGGCGCGAACCTGCTGCTCGGACTCGCGAATGATCGTGGCAGCCTCGTGGGTGACCTCGCCGCGAACCTTATCGAGGAGCTCCTTGTGGGCGTCCTCGCGGGTCAGGTCGGCGATACGCTCGAGCTCGGAGGTCTGCTTGGCGCAGAGCTCCTCGAGCTCGCGGGAGCGCTTCTCGACCTGACCGGCCTGGCTGGACAGCTGGTGCTCACGCTTGTCGAGAGCGTCGTTTCGGCGATCAAGGGACTCCTCGCGCTGCATCACACGGTTCTCGAGCGTACGAATCTCGCTCTTACGCTGCTTGTCCTCGGCCTCGGCGGCCTGCTTGTTCTTGATGATCTCCTCTTTAGCCTCGAGCAGAGCCTCTTTTTTGAGGGTCTCGGCCTGACGCTTAGCATCACCGATCAGGGACTCAGCCTGTGCGTGTGCCGACTGGATCTTTTCGTCGGCCTCGTGAAGACTACCCTGCTTGGCGGTGCGCATGTAGGCAATGGCGGCGATGGCACCCAAAACGATGCCAACGAGCGCTGCGATGATAGGCATGCTCACTCCTTTTTATGGATTCGTTACACAACAAAGCGAACCGTCCTTACGAACGGCTCGCGACATTTGAGTAATATGGGCGCAGCTTATGCGGGTCGGATACAGATAAACATATAAACAAACTCATCACAGATGAGCACATATCACAAAGCAAATGACAGTGTTTATCGTACGTTGAACCACAACAACTGTCAAATAAATGGCCCCGGCACGGCGGCTAAAACGCGGTGAACGGCAGGGCCACAAAACGCATACGCCTAAACCGCACATTCCTCGCGTTCGGCATCGAGACGTGCCTTAACGGCATCGGCGGCGATGTGATACGAGAAGCCCTTGCCCATCAAAAACCGAACCAGTTTTTCGAATCCACGCGTCTCTGGAACACGCCGCTTGGCGAGCAGGGCTGACGCACGCGCCAAATCGTCTTCAACGGCAAAATAATCCTCGAGATAACCGGGAATGTCATCGAGCACGACATGACGGCGCTTGAGCTCGGTCTCGATTTTGCGCTGTCCCCAACCGCGCCGCTTGCGCTCCTCGATAAAGTACGAGCAAAAGCGGTTCTCGTCTAAAAAGTGATACTCGGTGGCGCGCTCGACGGCGAAATCGATCGCGGGCTGGTGAAAGCCGTAGCGAGCCAGCTTGTCACGGACCTCACCCGTCGCATGGTCGCGGCGCGATAGCATCTCGGTCACCATGGTAAGTGCACATTTACGCTCGATGAGCTGCACCGCCTCACGAAAGTTGTCCCAATCACAGGGAAGATCGGGGCGGTTTTTGACATACAGCCGCGCGACCCGCACGGGAATCAAAATGGACCGCTCAAAACCGCCCTCAAGCTCACAATCGATATGTGCGCAAGGCTTTTTGGACGCATACCCGCTCGAGAACGAGGAAGCCGCCTTCTTATCGGGAAAGACGGCCGTGGCCTCGGTCACCGTATACGACATGAGCGTAACCGCTACTCGTCGTCATCATCGAGCATGGCGGAACCATCGATGGCGTAAAGCTCGTCAAACTCCTCAGGCGCAGGCTGATCGGTCAGCTCGACCTCGGACGGAGCATCGTCATCAAACTCAAGACCGCAGGCAAGGCGGACCTTATGCTCAATCTCGTCGGCGCAATCGGGGTGTTCGCGCAGGAAAGCCTTGGCGGCCTCTCGACCGTTGCCAAGCTTGTCCTCGCCATAGGCAAACCAGGAGCCCATCTTCTTGCAGATGCCGCACTCGACAGCCATGTCCAGAATTGAGCCCTCCTTAGAGATGCCCGTACCGTACATGATGTCGAACTCAGCAGAACGGAACGGAGCTGCCACCTTGTTCTTAACGACCTTGGCGCGCACGCGGTTACCGATAACCTCGTCCTTAAGCTTAATGCTGTCGATACGACGAATGTCGATACGCACCGAAGAGAAGAACTTAAGGGCGCGGCCGCCCGTCGTAGTCTCGGGGTTGCCGAACATGACGCCGATCTTCTCACGCAGCTGGTTAATGAAGATGCACGTCGTGTTGGACTTGGACAGCGAGCCGGCGAGCTTGCGAAGAGCTTGGCTCATCAGGCGAGCCTGAAGACCGACCGTAGTGTCGCCGATTTCTCCCTCGATCTCGGCACGCGGGGTCAGCGCGGCGACGGAGTCGACGACGATGGCATCGATGGCGCCGGAACGCACGAGCATGTCAACGATCTCGAGCGCCTGCTCACCCGTATCGGGCTGGGAAATGAGCACCTCGTCGATATCCACGCCGATGCGCGCGGCATACGTGGGATCGAGCGCGTGCTCGGCATCGATAAATGCCACAACGCCGCCCATTGCCTGGGCCTCGGCCAAGATCTCGAGCGAAAGCGTCGTCTTACCGGAGGACTCGGGACCGTAGATCTCGACGATTCGGCCGCGCGGCACGCCGCCGATACCCAGCGCGGCATCGAGGGCCAGGGCGCCCGTGGGAATGGCCTCGACCTCGAGCTCGGGACCACCGTCGCCGTACCTCATGATGGAACCCTGGCCGAATTTCTTCTCGATCTCGGCCTTAGTGGTGGCGATCATCTCATCGCGCTCTTTACCCGTCGTGCGAGCATGAACGGTACGTACGGGACCTGAATTCTTGGCCATGAATAGCCCTCCTCTTAACAACCTGCATCGATAATAAACGAACGGCTGTTCGTGGTCAACCGTTCAGGCCAATCATATGCAGGCGGTCTTTCCAAAACCCAACCAAACGCCGACCAAACACTGACCAAATGCTTGACCACAAAGGACCAAATATGAACAAGGCAGGCAAAAATACATCTACAACCAGCACAAACGCCAAATGAGCCTAAGGTCCCCATCTCCACAATTAAGGGGCTCGGAGGCCCCTTAAAACACGTCTATTCCATAGAGTTGAGCACAAGGGCAATGCGACCCAATGCCTCCGTGACCGCATGGGCACGAACACACGAACGGTCACCCTCATAGTGGCAGCGCACAGAGTCCACGACCGGCACGCCCCCATCGGCGGAACGATGCGCCCAGCCAATATAGAAAGTGCCCGCCGGATCGTCCTCAGTACCACCGCCGGGGCCGGCATAACCCGTTGCGCTCACTGCAATATCGCTCTGGTACAGCTCCAGCGAACCCGACGCCATCTCGCGCGCAGTCTGGTGCGACACCGCAGTGTAGCGGTCGAGCGTCTCCTGCTCAACACCCAGCACGCGATGCTTAATCTCATCGCAGTAGGTCACCGCACCGCCACGCAGCACCGCCGAGGCACCAGGGATATCGGCGATCGTCGAGGCGATCATGCCAGCTGTCAGAGATTCAGCCGTCGAAACCGTCACACCACGAAAGCTTGCACGCTCGACAATATCGCGTGCGAGCTCTTCGTTATGCGCGGCAATCTGCTCAAATGATTCCGTCATGCCTACCAGGACCTAGACGGAAAAGACTATCTTGCGGCAGTTCCAGAAGTACTGGGCGCCCGAGATAACGGTCAAGACAACGGCAACGGCATACAGGAAGCGCGACACCGAGTAGATGCCGAGCGTCAGCGCCACCGGGCCAAGGTGCAAGCCGGCCATAGCAAAAACGCACAGGTAACCGCAGATGGAAACCATCGTGGTTGCCGTCTTGTACTTGCCGAGCTTATCGGCTGCAACGACCACACCGGCCGCACTCGCGACCATGCGAAGGGCGCTCACCAGCAGCTCGCGGAACAGGATAATGAACACGGACCACACGGTCACCGCGCCAAAATCCAAGAACAGCAGCAAGGCCGAGAACACCAGCAGCTTGTCGGCGATGGGGTCCAAGAACTTGCCGAAATCGGTGATCTCGTTACGCGAGCGTGCCAGATAACCGTCGACCTTATCGGTGCACGACAGGATCACATACAGAATGAAGGCAGCGGCGGCGAGCGGGCCGTCAAAGGTGCTCCAATCCGTACCGGCAACACTCGTGTGAGACAGAGCCGAGACGATCATGAACACCGGGATAAAGACGATGCGAACGCACGTCACGATGTTGGCGGGCGTCCAGACACTCGTCAGTTCCTTATTGCTCTCGTTTGCCACGACGCTCTCCTACTCCACAACATGACCGATAAGCTCATAGCAGAAGCTATCGGTAAACTCGACAGTCAGAATATCGCCCACGGACGCCTCGCTGGCGTCCAGATGCACCGCTCCATCGGAATCGGGCGCCTGGAACCAGGCATGGCCGATCAGCTCGGCGCCGTCCTCGGTCTCTTCGATACCGTCGACGATCACCTGGGCGCGCTCGCCCACATGGGCGGCGGTGGCGGCAAAACCGAGCGACTCGGCCAGGTCCATGGCCTCCTGGGCGCGCTCGAGCTTGACCTCTTCGTCGACCTGACCCTCCATCTTAGCGGCCAGGCTGCCCTCCTCCTGCGAGTAGGCAAAGACACTCGTGTAGTCAAAGCCGACGGTGTCCATAAAGTCGATAAGGTCACGGAACTCGTCGTCGGTCTCGGTCGGGAAGCCGACCATGGCCGTGGAACGGATCACGATGCCGGGGATACGCTCACGAAGGTCGCGGAACAGATCCTCGAGCTCCTGGCGCGAACCGGAGCGACGCATGGCCTTGAGAATGCGCGCGTCGCAGTGCTGCACGGGGATATCGATATAGGGCAGCACCTCGGGCGTATCACGAATGGTCTCAATGAGCTCGTCAGTCATGCCCTCGGGCTGCAGATAGAGCACGCGGACCCAGACGTTGTGCGGGCGCACGGCCTCGGCGACGGCACACAGCAGCTGCGCCAGATTGCGCGGCGAGCCATCGGCGACGTCCTCGTCGGCAAAGTCGGTACCCCAGATGCCCGTGTCCTGGCCGATCAGCACGATCTCGCGCACACCGCCGGCAACCAGGTCGCGCACCTCGGAGATGATGCTCTCGGCATTGCGCGAATGATAGCGGCCGCGGATGTAGGGAATCATGCAGAAGCTGCAGAAGCGGTTGCAGCCATCGGAAATCTTGACGTAAGCGACAGCACCCTCGACGGTACGTTTGACCTGCGGGATATAGGCTGCAATCTCACGCTCGACACGCAGCACGCCATCGATGACCGCCACGATGCCATCTTCCTCGTCGGCCTTCACAAAGGCAGCGACCTCGGGCAGCTCGTCAGGCAGGTCATCGCCATAGCGCGACGGCACGCAGCCGCACATGACGATGGGGCAAGAACGAACGCCGTCCTGAACCTCGTTGGCGAGCTCGAGCGTGGTCTCGATGCTCTCGGACGTTGCGGAGGCGAGGAACGAGCATGTATTGACGATGGCGATATCGGCATCCTGCGGGTCGAATGCCTCCTCGTAGCCCGCGGCGGTCAAAAGAGAACGCATGCGGTCGGTGTCGACCTCGTTCTTAGCGCACCCGAGGGTGATGTAGAGTACGGAGCCCAACGGTGTATCCATGTTGGAGAGCGGTCCTTTCGATTGATATTAGCGGTAGTTGGTGAACTGCAGCGGCTGGCCGTAGTCCTGGTCGCGCAGGAACTGGATCACGGTCTGCAGCGCGTCCTTCGAAGCAGAGGAAACACGCAGCTTGTCGGCCTCGATGGTCACCTTGACCTTGAGCTTTTGGTCCTTGATGTCCTTGTTGATCTTCTTGGCGGTCGCCTGGTCGATACCCTCGACGATATGGCCGAGCACGCGCACGGTGCCGCCCGATGCCGCCTGCGGAGCATCCCACGAGACAGCCTTGAGGTCGATGCCGCGCTTGATGAGCTTGGAGCTCAGCACGTCGATAATCTGCTTGGAGACAAAGTCGGCCGGGGCGTTGATCGTAAAGAGCTTATCGCCCTTCGAAAGCTCGATCGTGGCGCCGGAATCCTTAAGGTCATAGCGCTGGGAAATCTCGCGCGTGGTCTGCTGGAAGGCGTTGTCGACCTCTTGCATGTTGACCTCGGACACGACGTCGAAGCTGGAATCTTTAGCCATGATGGTTCCTTTCGCGTACGAGCAGCTTAGTAGCTATCGTACGAATAGTCGGTAGAATCGGTGGGCGTCTGACCGTCAGTTGCGGTATCGGCGCCATCCGTGGACTGGGCATCGGTACCGTCGGTGGTATCGGCACCGTCGGTGGTATCGGTACCATCGGTGGTGTCGGTACCATCAGAACTTTCACCATTCTCGGAATCAGACGTCTCCTTCTTGGGAACGGTGATCGTCACACGCGCCACGCCCGAGGTCTTGGTATCGTAACGAACCTTTTCACCGTTCTTGGTAACGGTGACATCGGAAGGCTTGGACGTGGTGATCTCGATCGAAGACTCGGGCGTGTACTCCTGCTCAAAGGGGCCAGTCGCCTGGGCGCCATAGACCGACTTGCCGTCAACCTTGACCTCAATCCACGCGGTCTTTCCCTTGGCAACGGAGACTTTGACCTTCGTGACCTCGTTCTCTTCCTTCTTGGCCGTCGTCTTGGTAGCGTCCGAATCAGTCGACTCATCCGTCGCCTCATCGGTGTCATCGTCCTCGTCGACCGTTTCGGTCTTCTTAGAAGACTTCTTGGTCGTCATCTTGGTAGCAGTGGGCGTCTCGGGCGTGTTCTCGGGCGCCGAAGATGCGCAGCCACGCAGAAGCACCACGATGAGCACAATCAACAGCAGCACAACGGCACCGATGCCGGCGTAGACGATACGCGGATCGAGCCCGTTGTTTTGAGGAGTACGTGATCCGCCGCGTCCACGACCGGAACTGCTGCGGCCGCCTCCCTGAGGCATACGACCGCGATTGCTATCGGAACGGCCGCGATAGCCGCCCTGGCCCTGAAGGCTGCGCTGACCCGAGCGGGGCGCAAGCTCACCGCGGCCTTGATAGCCACGCTGGCCCGAACGCGAAGCCGAAGAGCGCTGGCCATACGGCTGTGATTGAGAGCGAAGACGCGGCGTCACCTGCGTGGTATCGGCATCCGCATAGCCACCGCGAGAGCGTCCCATAGAGGCACCACGGTAACCGCGATCGGAATAGCCGCCGTCGCCGTAGCCGGCACGAGGGTCACGCGCCACGCCGCGGGCAGCGGGAAGTGCACGGTCCTCGGGCATCGGCGTACTGCGGAACCGGTCACGCTGTGAGCGAATCTCCTCGCCCGAACCCGTCTCGGTAATATAACCGGCCTGCTGAGGACGCTGTCCATAGCGGGTCGAACGACCGCCCTGAACCATCAGGAAGCGCCCGTTATCGACCGAGGAACGCGAATTGACGTAGCCGGCGGCGTCCTGAAAACGACCGCCCTGCTGGGACGTCTCGCGTTCGTATGCCATCAGGTCGTCAAAGTAGGCATTGACGACCTCGCGCGGATTGAGGCCCAAAAAGCGAGCATAGCTCGAAATCATGCCCTGCGCATAGCCGCGCGGCGGCATCGAGGCAAAGTTACCGGTCTCGAAAAACTCGATGATCTGCGGCCTGATTTTGATGGTGTTGGCGACCTGCTGAATGGAAAGGCCCATTCGGCGACGCTGCTCGAGCAGCATGTCACCAAAGCGTGCAGCCATCAGAATCCTCCAAACTCACGATCTTCACGTGCCATCTCGGCGTCGACAGATTCCAGCGCGGCAAGCCCCTCCTCGTCCAACAGGACCTCGCGCGGCTTGGAACCGTCGGGCGGGCCGACGACACCCTTTTCTTCCAGCATGTCCATAATACGCCCGGCACGCGCATAGCCAACCTTCAGACGACGTTGCAGGCCAGATGTGGAGCCAAGCTGCGATTCCACCACAATATGGGCGGCTTCCCAAATGAGCGGATCATCGTCTTGCGGCTCGGCTACTCCGGTGCGGACAATACCGCCGCCACCCGCCATGGACATGGAAGCGGGCGCCACGGCAGACAGAATCTCCTCGTGGTAGTCGGGCTCGCTCTGCGACTTGACGAACTCGACAATCTCGTTGATTTCGTCATCCGAGACAAAGCAGCCCTGGATACGGCGAGGCTTGCCCCAGTCGACCTTTGAGAACAGCATGTCGCCCAAACCAGTGAGCTTTTCGGCGCCCATCTGATCAATGATGACGCGCGAGTCGATACCCGTGGCGACGTTAAAGGCGATGCGGTTGGTGATGTTAGCCTTGATAAGGCCCGTCACCACGTTAGAGCTCGGGCGCTGCGTGGCCACGATAAGGTGGATACCGGCGGCACGGCCCAGCTGAGCAATACGCACGATCGAGGCCTCGACATCCTTACCGGCGACCATCATCAGGTCCGAGAGCTCGTCGATGATGATGACCAGGTAGGGCATCTTTTGCGGCGGGTTATCGTAA
>CABUGI010000066.1 GCA_902491055.1 uncultured Collinsella sp.
CGATGTCGCAAGAAATCAGCAGGTCGGCATTTGCATCCTGATCGGTGGGAGCAAGGTTGCATATGGCCAGCGTATCGCCGGTAAAGTATCGCGTAAGGCCTGCCGCCGGATACACCACGAGCGAGGTCCCGCCCACAATGAGGGCATCGGCCGCGGCGATGGCGGCAACGGCACCGGTCAGCACATGTTCATCGAGCGGCTCTTCGTAGAGCACCACATCGGGCTTGATGCGGCCGCCGCACGCGGGGCACGCAGGCACGCCCGCGGCATCCTCGTGCTCGCGCGAGCAAATCCACTCGGCGCTATAGACCGTGCCGCACGACTGGCAAATGTTGCGATGGACCGATCCGTGCAGCTCGAACACGCGCTGTGATTCGGCCATCTGATGCAGGCCGTCGATGTTTTGCGTCACCACGGCGTCGAGCTTGCCGGCGCGCTCCAGCTCGGCCAGTTTGGTGTGGCAGCGGTTGGGCTTAGCGTTAAGCGCGATCATCTTGGTGCGGTAAAAGTCGAAGAACTCCGCAGGATGCGCCTCGTAAAAGCTATGCGACAGCATGGTCTCGGGCGGATAGGCAAACTGCTGGTGATACAGGCCGTCCACGCTGCGAAAATCGGGGATGCCGCTCGCCGTGGAAACACCCGCGCCGCCAAAGAAGACCACGCGCTTGTGGGTGCCGAACAGCTCCGCCAGCGCGGCGGAGGCCTGTTTGGAGTCCGTTATCGCCTGCGTCATATGAGTCCTCCGTCCTTGTTGGTCGGGCAGCGTCGGGCGATGTCCCAGCATGCGGCCTTTGGGTCAGCACGCGCGGTGCCCACCACCGCCCCTGTTGCGCTAATCTTAAGCCTGCCAACCCCGTCGAAAGGACACCATGCCTCAGACTTACACTTTCGCCTCGTGGAACGTAAACGGCCTGCGCGCCGTGCTCAAAAAGGACCCGAGCTTTATCCAGATCGCGCAAGAACTCGACGTCGATATCCTGGCGTTGCAAGAGACCAAGCTGCAGGAGGGCCAGGTCGATATTGACCTGCCCGGCTATCACCAAACCTGGAGCTACGCCGAGCGCAAAGGCTATTCGGGCACCGCGGTCTTTAGCCGCCAGGAGCCGCTACGCGTGCTGCGCGCCGACGCGCTGCTGCCCTACGCCGGCGAGGGCGAGGCCGCCGAGCTCGTTGCCCAAGCCGCAACCGAGGGCCGCGTCTGTGCGCTCGAGTTCGACAAGTTTTGGTTTGTCGACGTCTATACGCCCAACGCGCAAAATGAGCTCGCGCGCATCGACGTGCGTATGGCCTGGGACGATGCCTACCGCGGCTTTTTGAACGCGCTCGAGCGCGAGACCGGCAAACCCGTCGTAACCTGCGGCGACTTTAACGTGGCGCATGAGGAGATCGACCTTAAGAACCCCAAGTCCAACCGCGGCAACGCAGGCTTTTCGGACGAGGAACGCGGCAAGTTTACCGAGCTGCTCAACGCCGGCTTTACCGATACCTGGCGCGCGGCAAACCCCGACGTCGAGGGCGTCTACAGCTGGTGGAGCTATCGCTTTAATGCCCGCAAGAACAACGCCGGCTGGCGCATCGATTACTTCCTGGTGAGCGACGCAATCGCCGGCAATGTGCGCGACGCCGGCATCCGCGGCGACATCTTTGGCAGCGACCACTGCCCCGTCACCCTCACGCTAGAGCTCTAACCCCAAGCAATTCCTGGGGGACGGAGGAAAGCAGATCATGCGCCCCCTCTCCCCCTATAAGTTGCGGTGAAATAGTTCCTGTTTGGGCAGCAAATAGCCAAAAACGAGAACTATTCCACCGCAAGTTCGTGAGGGAACGCGAAATGCCTTACAGCCCGTATTTCACGACGACACGGTTAATGCGACGGCACCAGGGCTTGTACAAGGCGGCCAAAAACACGCATGTCGCGAGTCCGTGCGTAATATCGAACGGCACTGCCGTGGCAAGACGTGCCACGGCACCCGCCCAAGTAAGCGGCTGTACAAACCCAATGATGTCATACGCGTTGATCACGACGCCATAGAGCAGGCCCGACGCAAAGCCGTACGCCAGCAGCGCTGGCATGCGCACGGTGCCGTCGGCGCGGTCGAACGCACCCGCATACGCCAGCACACCGCCAACGTATCCCACGAGCCCCCAGGCATACATCTGCCACGGCGTCCACATGCCCTGTCCAAAAAAGAAATTGCTGGTCAGTGCTGCCAACGCGCCGACCATGAAGCCGTTGCGACGCCCGAGCGTCGCCCCAGCGATGATGGCGACGGCGCTCACGGGTTTAAAGTCGGGAATGGGGCCGAACAAGATGCGGCCCGCCGCAGCCAGCGCCGCCAACACCAGCGTGGGCATAATCTGGCGCAGGCCCGGTCGCGACGCCTCGTAGCCCGCAAAGAACAGCGCGAGCACGAGCGCCACCACAATCAGCATGGCAAGTGCCGCCTGCTCAATGCCCGCCAGCAATGCTGCGGCCATTACCGCCGGCACCGCCAGCAGCAACGGGATCTCCAGTTTTGTAAGCAGGCGCGCGACGCGATAATCCGTCATCCCATCACGCCCTATAAAACACGTTGTCGGCAAAGAAGTCGGCCGGCGGCTCCATGCAGGCGATCTCACCGTCAAACATCATGGCAATGTCATCGGCAACCTGCTCGGCAAAATCCAGATCGTGCGTGGCCATAATGACGGTGCCGCCAGCCTTCGCATGGTCACGCAGGGCGCGGGCGATGATGCGGCGGCTCTCCAGGTCCAAGCCCTTCGTGGGCTCGTCAAGCAGCAGCAGCTCGGGGCCGATCAGCAGCAGCTTTGCCAGTGCGAGCAGCTGGCGCTGTCCGCCCGAGAGGTCGTAGGGGTGGCGCGTCTCCAGGCCGTCCAATCCCAGTTGCGCCGCACGCTCCCGCGCCAAGTTCTCGTCATATCCGCAGGTCGAAGCCCATTCTATCAGCTCATCGCGAACCGTCTCGGCAACCAGCAATGCTTTGGGATTCTGAGGCAGCAGCGCCGCCGAGGCCGCCCCGCGCACCATGCGGCCGCGCTGCAGCTTGGCGGTCTTCGCCAGCACCGAAAGCATTGTCGACTTACCGCATCCGTTGCCGCCCACGATCGCATGCACCGCACCGGCCGAAAACGACGCATCGAGCCCACGCAACACCCAGCCGGACGCTCGATCGTAGCGAAACCAACCTTCCGACAGGGTGGTAGCCGACCCAGCGTGCATTTTTTGGAGTATTCTGCTTCCATCCGTGCGCGGGAAGGCTTCCGAGCCATTCTCGAGCGACGTTTGCGCCACAAATTTGGACGATTTGTCCAATTCTGAACTTTTTTTCGCGCTCGATACGTCCCCGGGCGGCTCCAGAGAGCCCAAATTGTCCTCACGCCTGCTGAATACTCCGTTTTTTGCACATCGGATGGCACCCCACCCCAACATGTCATCGGAAAACAGCGATTCTCGGCGTCCCAAAGAAGCCATATCCGCCACCTCGCGCACGCGACCGTCCTCAATCCGGTACGCACACGTCGCGTATTCGAGCATTGGGCGCGGCTGATGCGTCGCCACAACAACCGTGCAGCCCAGCTCGCGATTCACGCGAAACAGCGCATGCAGAAAACTCTTCTCGGCAACGGGGTCGAGCTGAGACGTGGGCTCATCGAGCAGCAGCACGCGCGGGCGGAGCGCCAACACGGCGGCCAACGACAGCAGCTGCTTGCGACCACCCGAAAGCGTATCGGTATCGCGGTGGAGCCAATCCTCCAGCCCAAAGAAATAGCTGGTCTCGGCCACGCGACGACGCATCTCGTCACGCGCTAGCCCCAAGTTTTCCAGGCCAAACGCCATCTCGTGCCACACGGTCTCGCACACGATCTGGTTCTCGGGATCCTGGAACACATAGCCCACGCGCTCCGCGGACGTCCGAACATCCATGTCGGCAACGCTCTCGCCCAGCACGCGCAGTTCGCCAGCGCGCTCGCCCGTCGGCGCGATCTCGGGTTTGAGCAGCGAGAGTAGCGTCGACTTGCCCGAACCGGTACCGCCAACAAGCAGCGCAAACGCACCTTGGGAAACACGCCAATCAAGCCCCTCGAGCACCGGTGCCTCGGCCCCGGGATAGGCAAAACTAAGGCCCCGCACCTCAATCGCAGGCACATCGGAGCCGCACGCCCCGCCCGTTACCGAGCAGCTATCCAACCGAGCCATCAGCCAAACCTCTTCTCATCAATCGCGTGCAACGCGCAAGGCAGCACCATCCAGGCAGCGTACACGACATAGCCCGGCCACGGCGCCGGCACCGAGAGCTGCGGATAAAACGAATACTGCGTCGTCGCGGTCCACGCCACCGCCACCGCGGCAGCACCAAACAGCGCAAGCCCAACCAGCGCGGCAACGTCGCTGCGCCCCAGCCGATACCGCGCATACGTCGTACGACGCGTCGCGGCGCCCCACCCGCGCGAGCGCATCGCGTCCGCGCGCTCCAACGAATCTTCCATGCCCCAGCCCATCAATGCACTCGATGCCCGCAGGCGCGAGCGCACGGGGTCGGCCGGCGCGCGGCCCGGCACATCAATCGCATCCTGCACCGCCAGCACCGTACGGCCGCGGCGCAAAAACTGCGGGATAAGCCTCATGCACATCGAGATCATGAGCGCGATCACCGGTGCGGCGTTACCCAAAAGCGCGAGCACCTTGTCGTATTCGAGCATCGACGCCGCGGCCTCAAACCACAGCACGCTCGCCACAAACAGCCCGCCCATGCACAGGCCGTATACCATGCTCTCCAGATACACCGCGCGCATGCCAATACGGAACAGCTCCGTCGAGCCCGAGGCACTAAACAGTGGATTGACCAGCGCGATAATCAAAATCACCGGCAGCTGCCAGCGAAGTGCGCCCAGCGTGCGGGCAGCCCCACGCGTCGCAAATCCATACGCCAACCCGCCCGCAAGTGACAGCGCGATCAGCACCGGCTGCATCGAGAACATGGTGAGCCCCAGCGTCAGCACTATATAGAGCGCCGGCACAGCTGGATGCGACATCGAGAATGCCGCGACGGGCTCGCCGCCAAACTCCTCTCGTATGTTGTCCACGGGCACCCCCGTCCCCTCGCTCAAACGACAGCTCCGCAGCACCGCCGCCATGCACGGCCAGCGCAAACGCCACGCCGGCGGCGCAAGCCTCAACCGCCGCAATCCAATCGTTACGCGCTCAACATATGCCTGCGGTATCATATTGCGCCGTGTATCGTTTCCAAGCACACGTCTCTATAACGTAACAGGAGATCACATGGACGCAACCGCAATTATCCTCGCCGCCGGCGAGGGCACCCGCATGAAGTCGAACCACTGCAAGGTTTCGCACAAGATCCTGGGCAAGCCCATGGTTCAGTGGATCGTCGACGCCACCATCAAGGCCGGCTGCAGCCGCGTCGTGGTCGTCATCGGCAGCCACGCCGACGAGATGCGCGCCCTCATCGACGGCGCCTACGCCAACAGCGCCACCAAGGTCGAGTGCGTCGAGCAGACCGAGCGCCTGGGCACCGGCCACGCCGTGAAGGTCGCGCTCGAGGCCTGCGGCATCACGCAAGGCCCCGTCGTCGTGCTCAACGGCGACTTGCCGCTCATCACCGCCGACACCGTCGCCAAGTTCGCGCAGACCGTCGCCACCGGCGAGCTCGCCTGCACCGTCATGACCATGACCCCGCCCGACCCCTTCGGCTACGGCCGCATCAAGCTGGGCGCCGACGGCCAGATCGAGCGCATCATCGAGCAGAAAGACTGCACGCCCGAGCAGGCCGCCACGCTGCTGGAGTGCAACGCCGGCTGCTACGCCTTTGACGGCGCGCAGCTCGCCGCCCACATTGACGAGATCGGCAACGACAACGCGCAATCCGAGTACTACCTGCCCGACATGCTCGAGATCCTCAAAGGCCATGGTCAGGCAGTCTCCATCTTCCACTGCGATGACTACCGCGACGGCCTGGGCGTCAACAGCCGCATCCAGCTCGCACAGCTCACCGCCATCGCGCGCGACCGCATCAACGAGCACTGGATGGCCGAGGGCGTTACCTTCATCGACCCCACGCAGGCCTGGATCGGCCCCGATGCCACCATCGGCCGAGACACCGTCGTGTGGCCGCAGACGCATCTGATCGGTCACGTCACCGTGGGCGAAGAGTGCCAGCTCGGCCCCAACAGCCGTCTCACCGACACCACCGTCGGCAGCGGCTGCACCATCGATGAGACCATCGCCATCGAGGCCGTCATCGAGAACGGCGTCGACTGCGGCCCGCGCGCCTACCTGCGCCCGGGCACCCACATGCTCGACGGCTCCAAGGCCGGCACGCACGTGGAGATCAAGAAGTCCACGATCGGCGAGGGCTCCAAGGTGCCGCACCTGTCCTACATCGGCGACACCACCATGGGCTCCGGCGTCAACGTGGGCGCAGGCTCCATCACCTGCAACTACGACGGCGTGCACAAGCACAAGACCGTCATCGGCAAGGACGCCTTCATCGGTTCCGACACCATGATGGTCGCGCCCGCCCAGATCGGCGACGGCGCGCTCGTGGCCGCCGGCTCCGTCATCACCGAGCCGGTCCCGGCCGACGCACTTGGCCTGGGTCGTGCCCGTCAGGTAAACATTGAGGGCTGGGCCGCCGATTACCGCCGCCGTCTGCACGAGGACGACGAGGTATAACGTTTTACCAAGCATCTAAGGAGCTGTTCCCGTGGGGGGCGGCTCCTTTTTCTATCGTGACCTGCGCAACCGGATGAGTGGTCGGTTCGTGTCCGTTGACGGTAAAGACGTTATCAGGACTCGATAAACCCCGTCGCGCGGTTACAATGCAAAAAGGCATCTATATGGCATTCGATATAAAGGAGAAGGGTAATGCCGATTAATGATCCCGAGAAGTCGGAGAATATGCGCAAGTCCATCCGCGTGTATTCCGGTTCCTCCAACCGTCCCCTCGCTCAGAAGATCGCTGAGTACCTTGGGGTCGAGCTTTCGGGCCTTACGCTAAAGCAGTTCGCCAACGGTGAGATTTACGCCCGCTACGACGAGACCGTCCGCGGCGCCGACGTCTTCCTGATTCAGTCCGTGGCCGGCGGCAACGTCAACGACATGCTCATGGAGCTGCTCATCGCCACCGACGCTGCCAAGCGCGCATCCGCCCGCTCCATCACTGCCGTTATCACCCACTACGGCTATGCCCGCCAGGACCGCAAGGCCGGCCCGCGCGAGCCCATCACCGCCCGCCTCGTCGCCAACCTGCTCGAGCGCGCCGGCGTCAACCGCATCATCACCCTCGACCTGCACCAAGGCCAGATCCAGGGCTTCTTTGATATCCCGGTCAACCACCTGTCCGCACTGCCGCTGTTTGGCCAGTACTACAACGACATGCACTTCGACACCGATAACCTGGTTGTCGTCTCCCCCGACGTGGGTCGTGCCAAGGCCGCCAAGAAGCTGTCCGACATGCTCGGCTGCGACCTGGCCATCGCCCACAAGGGCCGTCCGCGCCACAACGCCGCCGAGGTCATGGGCATCATCGGTGACATCAAGGGCAAGACCTGCATCATCAACGACGACATGATCGACACCGCTGGCACCCTGTGCGCCAACGTCAAGGAGCTCAAGGCTATGGGCGCTGGCGACATCTACGTCTGCGCCACCCACGGCATCTTCTCCGGTCCGGCCATCGAGCGTCTGAACGACGCCCCCATCGTCGAGTGCGTCGTCACCGATGCCATTCCCGTCGAGGTCGGCGGCAAGATCAAGACTATCTCGGTCGCCGAGGAGTTCGCTCAGGCCATCTCCGCCGTTTACCACGAGGAGCCCGTCTCCACGCTCGTCGGCGGCGACTTCGCGCTGTAGCCTGCCGCGCATCGCATCATCTTTGATGCTTTTAAAGGGTCGGAAGCTCGCTTCCGACCCTTTTTCTATCCCTCGCCAACCTTCCCTGGACAATTAGCTCAGATACGTATTTTTTAAAGCTCCAAAGGGCCGTTCGAAACCTTCTGAGCTCCCCCGGCGGATGCCATGCCGCCCAAAGCTCATCTTTTTCGAGCACAACCGCCGCATCTTTACCCTCAAATCGCCCTCGAAGGCCCTTAGAAACGTCTCGAACACCCGCCGCTTTATACGTATCTGAACTAACTGTCCAGTAGCTATCGTCAACCTTCGCGGCAAAGCTCAATTTCCTGCAATCCCCTCAACCGATTCCACCGATTTCATAACACCCAGCCGTTCGTGGCGCGCAGCGCCCCGCTGAGCGAAAAGAACGGCATGGTGGTCGCATTCTGCCGCCAACTTAGTACGTTATAGCTATGACGACCGTGATTTCACATTTCTCCGCCCTCCGCGCAATTCGTCGCGCACGACGGGCGTACTCTGCCCTACCCTGGGACTCCGTTGATAGTGAACAGCAAGCACAGGCCTTGGCTAGCTGCATTCCCAATAATGACGCGATAGACTTTGGCGCACTTTCGATACTCGACGCCTGGAATGAAGATGATTCCGAACTACTCGATCTTCTCGTTTCAAACGAAGACAACAGACGCCCCGACAAGCGACTTCTTCAGCATATTCTCTCCGCTCCGCTTCCTGAAGGTGCAATTATGCACGTCGAGGCCGACATCTACGCAACGTCTCCTGCCATGACAGCCATGCTTTGTTCTAAAAATGAATCGGTCGCCAAAACCTTGATGCTCCTTATGGAGCTGCTCGGAACCTACTCCCTTCCGCCCGAGGCAACCTACCCCATCGCCTATGACGACATCTGGCCCAAGGGCGATAGCTGCGCAGCGACGGGCGATCTTGATTGCCTGGGCGGCCAGTCGGCAGCCAAACAGCAGAACGAAACCCGCTACGAACAGGCGCACTACAAATGCGAGCCCGCCACGACCATCGAAGATCTCGAGGCGGTCGCGCGCTTCGCCAAAAGTAGCTCATACACCTCGTTTCGCACGGCAGTCAAGCTTGCCCGACCCGGATCTGCATCCCCAGCCGAATCCCTAATGTTAGCCGTTCTCGGAGCGCCCATGCGCTTTGGCGGATTCGGATGTTGCAGCCTGCCCATGGGAGGCCTGCTACTCAACTATCGAATCGACTTCGACACTCTTGCGGTTAACATGTCCTCCGGCATCCCTTACGCCATCTGCGACCTATATTGCCCGGCCGCCGGAATCGACAACGAATACAACGGAATTGGGCATGAGCTTCAAAACGCTCGCATCCACGATGGCAATCGAAATAATGGCCTCAAGGCAATGGGCATCCACGTCCTGGTTATCAATCGCGACCAAATGAAAGACCTTGTTGCACTCGAAGCCTTCGCCCAAACGATGCATCGACTCGCAGGAGTCCGATTCCGATATCGCATCAAGGGCTATCGCAAGCGTCAGGCCGCTTGGCTCAACGCTCTGCGGGCCGGAATCGGCCTTGCGCCGGTCTAAACGGCGAATCACCCGTGCGCCGTCGAACAGGGCTGGACAGTTAGTTCAAATACGTATAAATAGACACATTGAATTAGGCTGTTTTGCAGCTATCTCTATACCATTCGCCCTATTTGAAAGCGGGGTAGACTTCAAAACAGCGTCATATGGACTAACTAAAGTTCCAAAACAACGTATCGGCATTGAATTGAGCAATTCGAGTCCTCAGAACTTATACGTATCTGAACTAACTGTCCACCTCGGATTTTGACGGCCGTCCAAACGCCCCCAAACAACCTCAATTGCCCTCCATTTGACAGCGGCAACAGGGTCGCTCACCATAGCAGGCGACAAATCAACGAAAGGATGAACATGGCAGCTGCACAGCCGCTTAAGATTCGCATGGTTGCCGGACTTGGCAACCCTGGCGATGAGTATGCCGAGACCCGCCACAACGCCGGTTTTAAGGCGATCGACGAGCTGGCCCGTCAGGCCGGCGTCACGTACTGGAAAAACCAAGCAGGCGCCGAGGTCGCGCTCATCAACATCAACGATGCCGAGGAAGAGAACGGCAAGCGCCAGATTGTACTGGTCAAGCCGCAGTCGTACATGAACACCTCGGGCGGGCCCATCTCCAAGCTCTGCCGCGAGTACAAGATCAAGGCCGAGGAGCTGCTCGTGATTCACGACGAGCTCGACATTCCCGCCGGCGACGTCCGCGTTAAGGTGGGCGGCGGCCACGCCGGTCACAACGGCCTGCGCTCCATCATCGACAAGATGGGCAGCCGCGACTTCAGCCGCATCCGCACCGGCATCGGCAACCCTCCCGGCAAGATGGC
>CABUGI010000067.1 GCA_902491055.1 uncultured Collinsella sp.
CCCTCGTCCAGCAACGCGCCCGAAAACACGATCTTCGCGCCGTCCTCGCGCGCATATTTAATACTGTTCTGAATAAGCTGGCCCAGAATAAACTCGAGCCACTTCTCGTCGGTAAAGACCTCGAAGTCGAGGTTCTCGCACACCGGGGCCACGTGCGCCGCGATGAGCTCGCGCGCGTTGGCTTTAATCGCGCCCGTCACCAAGGTCTTGAGATCCCAGCGGCGAATCAGGTAGTCCCGCTCCACGACTTCCGAGCGCGCGTAGTACAGCGCCTGGTCGATATAGCGCTCCACGCGAGCCAGCTCACGGCCCAGGTCATCCACGCGCGACAGGTCATCTTCGCTGCCATCCAGGTTTTCCAAAATCAGGTGAGCTGCCGCCAGGGGCAGCTTGGCCTCGTGGACCCAGCTCTCGATATAGTCGCGATAGTCATCGGTCTGACGCCGGCCTTCGGCAACCTCGTCGCAAGCGGCTTTGCCCACCCGGCACAAGACCTCGTACTCGAGCTCGCCCTCGGCATAGGTCGGACATTGCACCATCTCCTGCACCCATGCGGGACTCTCGAGCTCCTCTGCCGCACGCTCCAGCTGGCGCAGAAAACGACGACGGCGCGCGTATTCGATCACGATGCCGAGCATACCAAAGATAAAGGACACGCCGACCGCCACGACCACGATAGAAACGGGTGCTCCGGCGACCGTCAGTACAAAGCAGCTCAGCAGCACGCCGCAGGTCCACACGGCGACGGGAAGCAGCGCATCTTTAAAGAACTTGCCAAACGACATAGCCGGCCCCTAGACCGAATAGCCTTGGCCGCGATGCGTAGTCAAATACCCCTTGATGCCGATTTTTTCGAGCGTGGTGCGCAGGCGGTTGATGTTGACGGTGAGCGTGTTGTCGTCCACGAAGGCGTCGGAGTCCCACAGGTCCTGCATGATGGCCGAGCGCGAAACGATCTTGCCCGCGCGGCTCAGAAGCAGCGAGAGGATACGCAGCTCGTTTTTGGTGAGCTCGGTGCTGGTTCCCGTTTGCGTGTTGGTGACCATGGAGCGTGCGAGGTCGAGCTCCAGTCCCTTGTGGACGAGCGTGCTGCGCTCGCCCGCCGACGCGGTGCGACGCAGCAAGGCATTGATGCGCGCCACGAGCACACGGGCGCTGTAGGGCTTGGGAACAAAGTCGTCCGCGCCGAGCGTCATGGCCATGACCTCGTCGATCTCGGTCGTGCGCGACGTGAGAACGATGATGGGAACCTCGGATTCGCGGCGAACTTCATGGCAGATGTGCTGGCCGTCTTTGACAGGGAGCGTGAGGTCGAGCAGCACCAGGTCGGGCGCGGCGGCGAGAATATCGCGCGAGACATGCTCAAACGATTCGCAGGCCTCGATTTCAAACCCGGCGCGGGCAAGGATGTCGACAAGCTCACGACGAATGGGCTCGTCGTCCTCAACGACATAAATCAGCGCCATGTGTCCTCCCATTTCGCGTAACTTGCACTTTCCACACCATTATGCCCACGGCGTCGCAGGTACACGCCTCGCGCGGTGCCAGGTGACAGAACTGTTCGCGAGCGGGGGCGTTTTGTCCGCCTCGCACTCGCAGCGGTGGCGGGGACCAAAATGATTCTTTAATCCCCGTCCCAGAAAAATCATTTAGCGGCGGGCACGGAGCTTTTCGTAGCCGTCGGCAAAGAAGGCGACCGTGGCGGCGTCGGCCTCGGCGGCGTCGGCCTCGGCGGCGTCCGTCTCGGAAGCGGGGACCACGCCGTGCTCGTCACTCACCAGAAACAGCGCGCCCTTAAGCTGCGCGGGAATGTCTACGCGCGTGACCGGGATGCCCTTGGTCTGGGCCAGCTGCTCAATGAGCGTCGCCGTGCCGCACAGGCACTCGTCCGCCGGCGCCACAAAGGCAAGCTCGCCGTTGTTGACGGCGGCGAGCACCTCGGGCGCCACGCCGGTCTCGTCGGCCTCGGAGCGGGCCTCGGCGGAGCGGGCGCGCAGCGCCTTGGCCGACGTATCGACTAGTGGCTCGTACTCGCCCACCGTCATGGCGGCGTTGCCGTTGATATCGATCACCAGCATGAGCACGCCGTCACGTGCGGTGTAATCGCCCTCGGCAAGCGACCACTCAACGTGCTGTTTGACCCAGCTGAGCATGTTATGGGTAAGCGGCTCGCCCTGCACCAGGCGCTCGGACAGTGCGCGAATGTGGCGGTTGAGCATGGGCACCTTTTTGTTGGACATGCGCCAACGGCAGACAAGCGCGGGCTTGTCGAGCGTAAACTTCTCGACCGCCTCCTGATTGGCGCAAAAGTCCTCGTACGCACGCTGATCCTCGGCATTGCCAAACAGCTCGGCATCATCAATCTGGGGCATGGTTGTACCTTTCGTGTTAGTCATTCCGTCCTCTTATACCAAAAAGACGGCCCTCCAAACGGAGCAGCCGTCTTTTGCGGAGATTATTTTGTCCCGAGGCGAAACTTAGTGACGGAAGTGGCGAGCGCCCGTAAACACCATAGCAATATTGTGCTCATTGCAGGCCTGGATGCTCTCATCGTCGCGCTTGGAGCCGCCGGGCTGAATGATGCAGGTCACGCCGTGTGCAGCAAGCACGTCGACGTTGTCGCGGAACGGGAAGAACGCGTCGCTTGCACAGGCAAAGCCGCCCTTCTCCACGCCCTCGCGCTCGCAGAAGTCCTCGGCACGCTCGCAGGCAAGCAGCGCAGAGTCAACGCGGTTAGGCTGACCCGGGCCCATGCCAATGCCGGCCTTGCCCTTGGAAACCAAGATGGCGTTGGACTTAACGCCCTTGCAGACCTTCCAGGCAAACTCGAGCTCGGCCATCTCGGCGTCGGTGGGCTTGCGGTCGGTGGGGAACGTAAAGGTCGCGGGATCCTCGGTCACGTGGTCGACTTCCTGCACCAGCATGCCGCCGTCAATGGAGCGCAGCTCCACCTGGGCGCCGTGGTCCACGCCGCCGGTAGCCAGCACGCGCAGGTTGGGGCGCTTAGCCATGCGCTCGAGCGCCTCGGCAGTGTAGCTCGGGGCGATGATAACCTCGACGAACTGCTTGTTCTGATCGGCAAAGTGTTCGACCAGCTCATAGGGAACCTCGCGGTTGCAGGCGATGATGCCGCCAAAGGCGCTCTTGGGATCGCAGGCGAAGGCGCGGTCGTAGGCAGCCGTGATGTCCTCGGCAACAGCAGAACCGCAAGGGTTCTGGTGCTTGAGGATCACGCAGGCCGGCTCGTCGAACTCGCGGACCAGGTTCCAAGCGGCGTCGGCATCCAGATAGTTGTTGTAGCTAAGCGGCTTGCCCTGGATCTGCTCGGAGCCCACGAGCGGGAACTGCGAGCTCGCGGTGTTCTCGCAGCCCTCGGCAAAGCGGTAGACCGTAGCCTTCTGCTGAGGATTCTCGCCATAGCGCAGGTCGTCGACCTTCTCCAGCGAGATCTCGAGCTTGGCAGAGGTGTCCGCCACGTCGCTTGCCTGGACGGCAAGCCAACGGGAGATAGCCGTGTCGTAGGCGGCGGTGGTCTGGTAGACCTTCACCTGCAGGCGACGACGGGTGGAAAGCGTGGTGCAGCCACCGGTCTCGTGCATCTCGGCCAGGACGGCATCATAGTCGGCCGGGTCGGAAATGACGGTAACGCTCGTGGCGTTCTTGGCAGCAGAGCGCAGCATGGAGGGACCGCCGATGTCGATGTGCTCGATGGCGTCCGCGAAGGTGACCTCGGGATTGGCAACGGTCTTCTCGAACTCGTACAGGTTGACGACGACCAGGTCGATCAGCTTAATGCCGTGCTGAGCGGCCTCCTGCATGTGCTGCTCGGAATCGCGGCGGGCCAGCAGCGCGCCATGAACCTTGGGGTGCAGGGTCTTAACGCGGCCGTCCATCATCTCGGGATAGCCCGTGAACTCCTCGATGGGGGTTACGGGAATGCCCGCGTCCTCGATGGCACGAGCCGTGCCGCCCGTAGAGATGATCTCGACGCCAAAGTCGTCAACCAGCGTCCGTGCGAAATCGACGACGCCCGTCTTATCGGTAACCGAGATCAACGCGCGTGCGATCTTCACATCAGATCCCATGCAGTCCTCCTGTCTGGTACGCCGCCGTGCTCTGTGAGTCGGTGATACGTCGATCTGCAGCGCTCGCGCAGCGGCATTGAAAATACTGATTTAATGTAGCGCATCGAGCGCATCGATGCACCCCGCAACGGGCGCATGTGCAGAAAAAGTTTGCGAGCGGAGGGGATGGGCACGGTGAGTTCATGGAACACAGGGGCACCATAATTTGATGCCAATGGCGTGGTAGAACTGTGTTCGATATGCATCCGCAAAAGAAAGAGGCACCATGGTCTCGCGGGTTCTCTACCGACCGTTTGATACCGAAGACTTCGACGCCATCGCGCTGATTCTGCAGCAACTTTGGCATAACAATTCGGATAACGATGAGTACAACCGCCTTGAGGCCGCGTGCGACCTCGCCTATTGCCTTTCGTCATCGACGTTTTCGCAGGTTACGGTGATTGACGGCGAGGCGCGCGGCATTGCACTTGCACGCGCAGGACAGAACTCCGGCGTCACTATCAACGAGCATTGGATGGATACCGAACGCGCACTGCTATCGCAGATGCGTGAGCTGGAGCCTGATGCCTGCGCCGAGTATCTCTCGTTTGTGCGCGCAACCATCCGAACCAACAACCGCCTGCTCGAAAGCAGCCCGTTGCCGCACGACAACGAGGTCACGCTGCTTGCCGTGGATCGCGATGTCCATGGCCTGGGCGTTGGCACGGTTCTGCTCGACGCCGCGGTCTCGCACCTGTCCTCGCTTGGAGCGACGAGGGCGCACCTGTACACCGACTCCAACTGCTCGTGGCAGTTCTACGAACTGCACGGCTTTAAGCGCACGGCCACGCACCGCGCCAACCGCGAAGAGCGCCGCCACGCCATGCCGCGCGAAAGCTTCCTCTACGAACTCGACCTAACAGCCTAAACCCGGCAGTTAGGGACGTTCCTTGGCAGCAACCACACCTAGTCGTTGGGGACGTTCTTAAATGACTAATCGTTGGGGACAGTCTTGATCAAAACGACCGACGAAGCTCTTCTTGAGGTCGCTATATAGGAGTTCGCAAATAGCTGTGGTCAAAAAACATCAAATATGAGTACTGTTACCTTTTTAGTAGCAGCGCAATTCGGCTTTTTCGGGTCTCTTAGACCTCTCGATGCGTTGGAAGAACTAACGTATCTCCCCAACTGTACAATAAATTGGACCACTAACGAGAAACAATCTCGTTAGTGGTCCAATTTTTAGTACAACAAATGTGACAATCTAGGCAACAGTACTCATATTTGGCATTTTTTGCCCACTGCCCTTGCACGGAGCTCCTCGGCGGAAAGAATTGCCCCTTTCGACACATAAAAATGGGATGGATCTTCCCTGGCAACCGCCCAGAAAGGTCCACCCCAAAGCAAGCGCTCGCTAGAACGTTCCGCCGCCGCCTCCGCCGACGCCGCCGCCTCCGCCGCCCGAGAAGCCACCGCCTCCGCCGCCGCTCGAGCTGTCGGAGCTCGACGTCAGCTCACGGATGCTCTCGTGATACACGTCATCGAACGAATCGAGCGGAGACTCGTTGCCGTAGTGATGGTAATACCACCAGTAGCAGGGGTAGTTGTCGTAGAAATCGTCGCTGTTGCGCAGGTCCGCAGGCACGGCCTCGGCCAGCTGTCGCAGCACTTCTTTCGAAACACCTAGGGCAACGCCCATCACCAGCAGCTTGTTCCACAGCACCAGATCGCCGGGGACGGCTTCCTTTAGACGCGTGAAGTCCTCGAGCCAATGCTTAAGTGCCTTGCAGCGAGCCGCCACCTCGGCGCCCTCCGGCGTAAAGCGGCGGAACGTAAGGCCCACGCCAATACCCACCAGCACAATCGGCACCGAGATAACCGCGGCGGTAATGTTCGCCTGTGCGCCATCGGTAAAGAAGATGGATCCCACGGGAACAAAGGCAATCAGGATACCAAGAACCAGGCAAAACACCATTGCAACAATGCCGTCCGAGGCAACGTACTCGCTATCGGCCAGCTTGCCCTTAACGGTGTTCTGATAGTCCTCGAGCTTATCACCCACGGGTGTAGCGTGCTGCTTGACGTAGTGCTGCAGCTCGTCAAACGTGCGCGAGCGATCGCCGTTCTCGTCAGGCTTAGCACCGGCAAAGAAGACCTTGAGCACCATGTGGTCAATGCCCTTGGCCGACTTCCAGCCCGCATCGCTCACCGTCACGCGATACGTCTGCTCTTCTTTTTCACGCCCCAACAGACCCTTCTTGGCCTTGGTCACGGTCGCCTGCTCCAGCTTGATCACACGGTCGTCAGTGAGCTTCATGAGCGTGGCGATATATGCCTGATCGGGCACCTCGTTCCAGCTCATGAGGGCCGAAAGCACGGCGGGATGGTCGGCCGAAGGCACATCGCGGAAATATTCGTCCTGGAAAAGCGGCTTGGGCTTGCGCTTGCGCAGCTTGAGCATAACGATTGTGCCGGTAAAGGCCACCGCCGCAACAACACTTAGCACGGCAAGTGCATTGGCAATCATGCGAGCGTGAGCGCGGCGGGCGTTAGCTTCGTCGGCCCATTCCTTCTCTTCACTCAGGATCGTTGACATGCGCTCTTCGCCCGCGGCGGCAAGCTGCGGCACCCAGTCACTGGGGAAGGCGATGCGTGCCTCGGCGAATTCGCCCTGATGCACGCAGGGAATGGTATAGGTGACCATGGGCTCGTCCTCATCGAGCGACACGTCGCCCGTCAGCGGACCGTGGCCCCATGCGCGAAAGTTATCGCCTTTGACGGCCGCCGTCCCGGCAGCGGCATTTGCGAAGCGCACTTCCATCTCGACATCGTCGGAATCCGCAGACCAGCCGTCACCCACGAACTTCCAGTAGAGCTCGGCGGTATCGGCCCAGTTCATAACCGCACCGGTCATGGTGTAGCTCACGTAGTAGATTGCGCTGTCGCCGCTCTCGTGAGGGCTGAACACCTTAATCCTTACGCCGTCACCGGTCTGCTCGACCGTGTAGACGCCAGAGTCGCCCTTGTTCGCGCTATCGACTTTGTTAAACGCGGTGTCCTCTTCCTCGACACTCAGCACGTCGACGCCCGCCGTGCCGCCCTGCTGGTTGGAGCCCGTATTGATCTCCCAAAACACGCCGTTGATGTCGTCGTCGAAATCAAACTGGCGTCCCTCGACAACGGCCAGCGATCCATCGGCCTCGACCGTGGCACTGATATAGGTCTGGGTCATGGAGTAGCCGTCGGCGTGCGCGGCGACAGGCAGCAGCAACAACGCAAGCGCGACGAGCACGCAGACGGAAGCGAATCGCGCAAACAGGTGGCGCTGCCGGCTGACTTTGGCGGCGAGGGTGTTCATAGGCACATCCTTTGTCTGTAAAACCAACAGCGCCATTGTCCCACGTTTGCGGGTACGCATGGCGAACATCTAGGCGACCGGAGCGCCAAACGGGATGAAAGTCACACCCGCACCCCGGCAGCTAGTCATTGGGGACGTTCTTAAATGACTAGTCATTAGGGACACCCTTGGCATGGCCCGCGCCAGCAATAGATACCACTTCACAGCTCTGTCACAGGTGTAGCGGCTTTGTGTGGGCGCGGCACGCGCTGATTGAGCCGCCAGCCGAGGGGCATAAAGCAGTTGAGCGAAAACGGTTTGCCCCTTTGCCGTTCGCTTGAGGATCATGTCCCCCTTTTCCGCGGAAACCCCGGCAGTTGCGAAGAGCTGCCGGGGTTTCTGTCGTCTAAGGTGCCAAGTTGATGGACGGGAATCAAAGCACCGAGTCTGCAGCCCGTCACACGCAATGTGGGGCCCCGACAACTTACGGACCACAGCGACGCCTCCCCATCGCGTCCCGCGCTATACTCGTCCGCATGGATATCAACGCACGCAACATAGCAACGCCCGCCGCGGACGCGCCAGCGACGCCACCCGCCTCCGCCCCCGCGCCCGTCGTGGGCCGTTTCGCCCCGTCGCCCTCGGGTCGTATGCACCTGGGCAACGTGTTCAGCTGCCTGTGCGCATGGCTTTCGGCCCGCAGCCAAGGCGGCAGCATCGTGTTACGTATCGAGGACCTGGACGATCGCTGCAAGCGCCCGGAACTTGCCGCTCAACTGATTGACGATCTGACCTGGCTGGGGCTCGAGTGGGACGAAGGCCCCTACTACCAGCACGATCGCCTGGATCTGTACGAGGACGCCCTGCGCCAGCTGCAAGACGCCGGCCTCACCTATCCCTGTTTTTGCACGCGTGCCGAACTCCACGCCGCGAGCGCGCCGCACGCCAGCGACGGCACGCCCATCTACCGCGGCGCCTGCAGAGGTCTTTCTGCTGAAGAAATCACCCGCCGCAGTGCCCTGCGTGCTCCGGCCACGCGCCTGCGCGTGCCCACCGTCGACGACCTCGCCAGCGACGTGATCGAATTCGTGGACCGCACGTACGGAGCCCAATGCGAAGCACTCGCCACCGAATGCGGCGACTTTTTGGTGCGCCGCAGCGACGGCGTTTTTGCCTACCAGCTAGCCGTGGTGGTCGACGACGCTGCCATGGGCGTCACCGAGGTCGTGCGCGGATGTGATCTGCTTGGTTCCACGCCCCGCCAAATCTACCTGCAGCATCTGCTAGGACTTCCCACGCCGCACTACGCGCACATCCCGCTGCTCATGTCACCGGACGGCCGCCGCCTTTCCAAGCGCGACCGCGATCTGGACCTAGGCGAACTCCGCGCCCGCTTTGGCACACCCGAAGCGCTGCTGGGCTGGCTCGCCGGGCAAGCGGGCATCGCGCCGGACACCACGCCGCGCTCTGCCGAGCAGCTGGTCGAGCACTTTAGCTGGGATGTCATCCGCGCGCATCGCGAGAACATCGTTATGGATGAAAGGACAGGCATGCAACAGACGGCAGCCCACCCTGACGACCACCTCGATAGCGACATTGCCAAAGCATCAACAACTCATCTTTCACCAGAGGGGTTCGATGCGTTTTGCGAAATACTTGACTCCCCCACGCCAGAAGCTACGAAAACGTTACTCGAGCGCAAGTCAGCTTGGGAGTAAATCCCTTAGCGAATCGGTTTTGGTTCGCTACGAAGCTCATGCGTCCGTACCCCTATGCAACATCCCAGGGCTGGAGTTCGTCGCCCAGGCGAACGATGCAGTCGTAGAGCACGGTATGGCGCTCGGCCGGGTTGACATCCCGATGAAAATGCCCGTAGTACCAGCGCTTGTAGTCCAGACGGTCCTCCAGCTCGTCAAAAAACGTGGTGAGTCGATCGACATCGGGATAATTCCAGCCGGGCGCCGGATAGAGCGTGGGCGACAACATGCGCGTAGAGCAGGTGTGAGTGATCACGTAGTCGACCGTCCAGCCCACGCTGTCGAGCTTTGCCTGCGCCTCCTCAAAGTTGCGCTCGTCCGGCAGCTCCTGCGGCCACCAGCTGGAATACGGAATGCGGTATTCCTTGTCCACGCTCGTGGCGCCGCCCATGGTAAAGACCGTTGAGCCGTCGAGCTCAAAAACCTCGCCGCGCGTCAGGCGCCGTATGGGCGAGGTATCCGACAGGCGCTGCGTCAGCCCACCGTGCCACAACTCCATGGGGCGTTCCGCCCAGTGATCGAAACGCTCGTGGTTGCCGTCGACAAACAGCACGGTGTAGGGGCGCGACTCCAGCCAAGCAATATCGGCACATTCCTCGGTAGAAAAGTCCCAGGGAAAGCCAAAGTCGCCCGCGATGATGAGATAGTCGTCGCTCGCCAGGCTATCCCCAAGCTCCCAATCGCGGAGCTTTTGCATGTCAGCGCCGCCATGAATATCGCCTGTTACATAGACCGTCATCGGATTACCACTTCCCTGTAAGTCGCTAGCCCACATTCTGCACGATCACTAAGCCAACCGTTCCAGCCCTTCCATCCCTTAGGGCTTACCCTTCGTTCTTCCATCCAAACGGGTCAAGCACCCAAAAAACCAGATCGAGCACGCCGCCGGTCATCATGGCGCCGGCAAGGGCCATGCAAACGTGCAGAGAACTGGCACTTCGGAGCACGTCGAATGGCCCCAGAACAGCCAGCAGCGCGACCGCTGCGCCGGCAAGGCACAACGCGAGGCACGGCCCCGCGTCCTTGACGCACTTCTTTGCGAGATGCTTGGTGTT
>CABUGI010000068.1 GCA_902491055.1 uncultured Collinsella sp.
TCGGCGACCACGTTAAAGCGGATGTCGAACGTCTGAAGGAACCAGATGACCACGGTCGCGGCAAAGATAATGGTAAAGGCCTTAGTGATGAAGTCCTTGGCCTTATCCCATGCCAGCATCACTGTCGTCTTGACGCTCGGCAGGCGGTAATTGGGGAGCTCCATGATAAACGGCACCGGGTCGCCCTTAAATGCCGTGCGGTTGAGCACCAAAGCCGCGACGCAGCCGACCACGATACCGATCAGATAGAGCGAGACCATGGCGGGAACCGTCGCCTGCGGGAAAAACGCCCCGCACAGCAAGCCGTAAACCGGCAGCTTGGCTGAGCAGCTCATAAACGGCGTGAGCATGACCGTCATCTTGCGGTCGTGCTCGGATGGGAGCGTACGGGTCGACATGATAGCCGGCACGGTGCAGCCAAAACCGACGAGCATGGGCACGAAACTGCGGCCCGACAGGCCAAAGCGACGCAACACCTTATCCATGACAAAGGCCACGCGCGCCATGTATCCGGAGTCTTCCAGAATGGAGAGGAACAAAAAGAGCACGACGATAATCGGCAGGAAGGTCAGCACACTGCCCACGCCCGTAAGCACGCCGTCGACAGCCAGCGAGCGCACCACGTCGTTGGTACCGAACGCCTTGAGGCCCGCATCGGCCGAGGCGATGATGGCAGCGATACCGTCCTCCATGAGTCCCTGCAACGCCGCGCCGATCACGCCAAACGTCAGCCAAAAGACGAGGCCCATGATCACCAGAAACGCCGGAATGGCTGTGTAACGACCTGTCAGGATGCGGTCAATCTTGACGGAGCGCACGTGCTCGCGGCTCTCGTGCGGCTTGACGACGCAACGCCCGCACACGTCGCCGATAAAGCTAAAACGCATATCGGCCAGTGCAGATAGGCGGTCGGTGCCGGCCTCGCCCTCCATCTGGGTGATGATGTGCTCGATAGCGTCGAGCTCATTGCGATCCAGGTGAAGCGCCTCGGTTACCAGCTCATCGCCCTCGACCAGCTTGGTCGCCGCAAAGCGCACCGGGATGTGCGCCGTCACGGCATGGTCCTCGATCAGGTTAGCAATACCGTGGATGCAGCGATGCAGCGCACCGCCGTCCGGACCGTCGGGCGCGCAAAAGTCCAGGCGACCAGGGCGCTCGCGGAACCGCGCCACGTGCAGGGCGTGGTCCACCAGCTCGCCGATGCCCTCGTTGCGGGCAGCGCTAATGGGGACAACGGGCACGCCCAACAGGCTCTCGAGCAAGTTGACGTCTACGGCGCCGCCGTTGGCGGTCACCTCGTCCATCATGTTGAGCGCGATGACCATAGGACGGTCAAGCTCCATGAGCTGCAGTGTCAGGTACAGGTTGCGCTCGATGTTGGTGGCGTCAATGATGTCGATGATGGCGTCCGGACGCTCGTCGAGGATGAACTGACGGCTCACGACCTCCTCGCCTGTGTACGGCGACAGGGAGTAAATGCCGGGCAGGTCGGTAACGCTCGCCTCGGGATGGTTACGGATGGTGCCATCTTTGCGGTCGACCGTCACGCCGGGAAAGTTACCGACGTGCTGGTTGGAGCCCGTCAGCTGGTTGAATAACGTGGTCTTGCCGCAGTTTTGGTTGCCGGCGAGGGCAAAGTGCAGCGGCGCGCCCTCGGGCACGGCCGTCTTTGCCGCACGGGGCGAATACGTCCCCTCGCCCAGGGCCGGATGCTCCGTCGTGCCGATTGCGGCGTTAGCGCGCGGACCCGTATCGGTGTCGTGAATACCCACGAGCTCGATGCGAGCGGCATCGTCCTTGCGCAGTGTCAACTCGTAGCCACGCAGGCGGATCTCGAGCGGATCGCCCATGGGGGCGTACTTCATCATGGTGACTTCGGTGCCCGGCGTTAGACCCATGTCCAAAATATGCTGTCGGAGTGCCTGATCGTCCGATGCCACCGATGCGACAACGGCGTCCTTTCCAATCTCGAGTGTATCGAGCTTCACGTCCGTGTTCCTCCCCCGGCGCCCACAGGGCGTTGTATTTATGTTCACCATGGCTAACCGTTTGCCATGGCTAACCAATTGTAACCATGCATGATAGCGCGAACACACAACGACGTTCAATCGACAGATCGGTGCAAGGGGAATTCTGGGCCATTGCTTCCCAGACGGGCCTGTTGCGGAAACCGAATCCCACTCCGGAACACCTAAACGGGACGGGCTTTCCGGTTGAGGCATCTAGCGGAAACTGCAGCCCGGAATCGGCGCTCAGACTGGGATGCGATTTCCCGATCGAGCCCCTCGGGGAAACTGCGACCCGGAATCTGCGCCCAAAACGGGTCACGATTTCCCAAACGGGACGTGGTTTCCCGCGGGAGCAGAAACAGCCGCCCGCTCCCTCGACAAAATAATCCATTTTCCTCCGTCTCCAACAGATCAAAACGAAGTTGCGGTGGAATAGTTCCTGTTTAAAGCCCCGTGACTTTAATTGGAACTATTTCACCGCAAGTTATGAGGGACGGGATGGGGCTGGCCCTCTT
Organism: uncultured Collinsella sp.; assembly: GCA_902491055.1. GTDB lineage: Bacteria > Actinomycetota > Coriobacteriia > Coriobacteriales > Coriobacteriaceae > Collinsella. The sequence goes on from CABUGI010000068.1 coordinate 2,525, forward strand.
ACTCTTACAGATGGCGCTCCAGGAAGCGGAAGGCTAGGCGGATCCAGGGACGGACTGCCACCTGCTTGTCCTCGTTGTCGACCGCGGTGTTGGCGTTGCCGAGCGAAAGGCCGTGACCACCCTGGTCGAAGACGTGCATCTCGCATGCAACGCCCTCCTCGGCCATGCGCTGCGCAAACGGGTAGACCTGCGCGATCGGCGCCGTCTTGTCGTCGGACACGCCCCACACAAAGGTCGGTGGCATCTGACGCGAAACATGCGTGGTGGGGCAGATGTCGGCCAGATGCTCGTCAGTTGCCTCGCCGCCCGTCACCATCGACAGGTAGTCGTTGAGCAAATCGCGCCCCGTCTTGCCGCCCGTCTTGGGCACACGCAAGTCAATGCGCGGATCGCGCGCCTGCATGTCACGCACATAGGCAAAGTCGAGCAATGGATAGCCCAGCACCACGGCATCGGGACGAATGTCGTCCGGACGCGCCCCGGCAAGTGCCGCGAAGGGGCCGGTCTTCCACTGTGTTGCCAGCGAGGCGCAAATCATGCCGCCAGCAGAAAAGCCCACGACGCACACGCGCTTAGGATCGACATGCCACTCGTCGGCGTTGGCGCGCACCGTGGCGACCATCTTGGCAAGATCTGCCTGGGGGTGCGGAAAGCTCACGTCACCCGTAGAACTCGTGACATAGTTGAGCACAAAGGCCTGGTAGCCGCGATCCAAAAATGCAAACGCCACCGGGTCCTGCTCGTGCGGAGCGATATGCGTAAACCCGCCTCCGCCGCAGATGATCACCGCGGGGCGGCGGCCATTCGGTTTATCGGGCAGCGGCTCGGCACCCAAATACGTAAACGTCGCCGGATAATCCTCGGTCGGCTCCTCGCCCCACAGCGCATGGTTCTCGACAATCATATGTGCTCCCTTCGCGCAAATTATGCGCCCTTGTTTTTCGCCTTCAAGCGTACCCCACTTGAACCCGTGGCGCAGAAACACTCCGGCAATAAGTTTCCCTTCAACTGATATATCACATAATCCCAGTTCAGAGGTATCGTTGAGCAGCGTAGAATAGGGGCGTTGACCAAGCCGCGAAACACATGTGAAACGTTTCCGGCAAACCAAACGCGCGATATGCGCCTATTTAAGTTGGAGGCAACTATGGGTCTGCTCGATTCGCTTAAGTCCACCTTCACCTCGACCGGCGAGGCGTCCGTTCCGCCCGCAGCAAGCTTCGCTACCCGCGAAGGCGTCATCTACGCCCCCGTCAACGGCGTGCTCGTCAACCTGAACGAGGTTCCCGACGAGACGATCGCCTCGGGCATGCTTGGCCAGGGCTATGGCATCGAGCCCATTACCGGCACCATCTATGCGCCCGCCAACGGCCGCATCGGTGCCACCACTGTCACCAACCACTCCATCGGCATGATCACCGAGGACGGCCTGCGCGTGTTCATCCATGTTGGCCTGGGCACCGTGGAAATGAACGGCAAGGGTTTTGCCCGCTTTGTCGAGATGGGCGATGTGGTCAAGGCAGGCCAGCCGCTCATCAGCTTCGACCGCGAGGCCATTAAGGCCGCTGGTCACGAGGACATCGTGACCGTCATCGTCTCCGAGCTCGATCGTCTTAAGAGCATCGACCATGTCGGCGAGTCTGGAACGCTTATCGGCGGCAACCCGCTCGTCAAGCTTGGCGACCCGCTGCTGGTTGCCAAGACCAAGTAGCCAGGCCCCACGCCACACAGCCAAAAGGCACCTCGTCAAGCGCCCGCGACCATTTGGCCGCGGGCGCTTTTCGTTTGAAAAACCATCCCGCCAATGCTTTATCTGTATAGCTCAAATGAGCCGAGCTGCTAGAATATCGAACTGTATGGATAACTATCATTCAACCGTTATGGGAGGATACGTGAACCGCACCAAAATCGCGCAGCTCTATGCCGATGCCGAGTCGCTCGGCGGCCAGACCGTCACCGTCGCCGGCTGGGTCAAGTCCGTCCGCGACATGAAGAACTTTGGCTTTGTTACGCTCAACGACGGCAGCTGCTTCCGCGACCTGCAGGTCGTCATGAACCGCGAGGCACTCGACAACTACGACGAGATCGCCCATCAAAACGTCTCGGCCGCACTCATTTGCACCGGCACCGTCAAGCTGACCCCCGATGCGCCCCAGCCTTTCGAGCTTTCTGCCACCTCCATCGAGGTCGAGGGCACGAGCGCCCCGGATTACCCGCTGCAGAAGAAGCGCGCAACCGTCGAGTTCCTGCGCACCCAGCAGCACCTGCGCCCGCGCACCAACCTGTTCCGCGCCGTGTTCCGCATCCGCTCTGTCGCGGCTGCCGCCATCCACCGCTTCTTCCAGGAGCAGGGCTTTGTCTACGTCAACACCCCCATCATCACCACGAGTGACTGCGAAGGCGCCGGCGAGATGTTCCGCGTGACCACGCTCGACCCCAAAAATCCGCCCCTCACCGAGTCCGGCGAGGTCGACTGGAGCCAGGACTTCTTTGGCAAGCATGCAAGCCTCACCGTGTCCGGCCAGCTCAATGCCGAGAACTTTGCCATGGCCTTTGGCGACGTGTACACCTTTGGCCCCACCTTCCGCGCCGAAAACTCCAACACCACGCGCCACGCCGCCGAGTTTTGGATGATCGAGCCCGAGATGGCCTTCGCCGACCTCAACGACTACATGGACAACGCCGAGGCCATGCTCAAGTACGTCCTTAAGGACGTTATGGCCACCTGCCCCGACGAGCTCAATATGCTCAACAAGTTTGTGGACAAGGGTCTGCTCGAGCGCCTGGACCATGTCGCCAACTCCGACTTTGCCCGCGTTACCTACACCGAAGCCGTCGAGATCCTGGAGCAGGCAGTCGCTGCTGGCCACCAGTTTGATTACCCCGTCAGCTGGGGCATCGACCTGCAGACCGAGCACGAGCGCTTCCTGACCGAGGAGCACTTTAAGCGCCCGACCTTCGTGACCGACTACCCGGCCGAGATCAAGGCCTTCTACATGCGCATGAACGACGACGGCAAGACCGTCGCCGCCGCCGACTGCCTGGTGCCGGGCATCGGCGAGATCATCGGTGGCTCCCAGCGCGAGGAGCGCCTGGATCTGCTCGAGGCCCGCATCAAGGACCTGGGTATGAATCCCGAGCAGTACAAGTACTACCTTGACCTGCGCCGCTACGGTTCCTGCAAGCACGCCGGCTATGGTCTGGGCTTCGAGCGCTTGGTCATGTATCTGACCGGCGTGGGCAACATCCGCGACGTCCTGCCGCACCCGCGCACCGTGGGCAACGCCGACTTCTAATCGTCGGACGCTAGCTCGCGTCGCCACACGCCAACGCTCATCGCACAAGCGCCTCTCGACATCGGTCGAGAGGCGCTTTTTTCAACAGCATCCGTCAAGCTTTTGGCAAGTTTTTGGTCAGTTGAGCAGGACTGTTGAAAACTCGACCCGCCGTTTGCCGACGACTACCGACCGCCCAGAGCGCCCTGCGCCCCTGGGAAAGCCCCACGTCCTAGGCTCCATACCGTCGCCACCCAAAACGGAAAGGACGTGGGCACGATGACCGAAGCCGCTGTTGAAACCTACGACACCACGACTAGAGGCGCCGCCTCGATGGCGGCCTATCGCGCCGTTCGCATCCTGCAACTATTAAGCGAAAACACCGGCGAGGACAAGGCCATGCTTTCCGATGAGTTGATCCGGCGCCTCGCCCATCCCGACGACCCCGCCCGCATGCCCATCTCGGCGGCGCGGCGCAGCATCTACACCGCCATCTCCGCGCTTCGCCATGCCGGATACGAAATTGAGTACAAACGCGGCGTGGGCTACAAACTTCTTACCCGCCCGCTCACCGATGAAGAGATCATCCGGCTCCACGGTATGGTCATGCGCAACCGCTCCACACCTATCGCTATCCGCAAGAGCATGGCGCAGCACTTAGTTGCCATGGCGAGCGCCGACGTTCGCGGCTACCTCGATACACCCGAACCCGCTCCAAGCGCAGGCAGCAAGGCTACCAAGGCAACACGCACGCCCATCAAGCGCATCGACACGTGCGAGCTCGTCGAGCAGGCCATCGACCACGGAACCACGGTGAGTTTTGATATTTCGAGCGTCACGACACGCGGCGAAACCGAAGCAGCACGGATGACACTCCGTCCCTTTGCCATCAAGCAACGAGACGGCATCTCTTATTTGCTGGGAACGGTCTATGACGCCCGAGGCGCCGATGACACGTTGCGTACCGTAGAGATTGGCCGAATGAGAAACGTCACCACACGTCTCCTCGACGGCAAGAAGCTCTTCGCCGCCCTAGACGAGGACGACGCCTCCTCCGCCGCATAGGACCCTCCGCCGCCCATTCGACTACCCGTACCGCCCATCCGATTCTGTATTAAAAAACCCGCCAGGCTGTTGTAAAAATGGACATCAGCGCTACTATAGTTCCACTTGCACTTTGTCCCAGTGCAGTGTTTCCAGCCATTTTTATACTGGGGGTAATGATATGAAGGACATCACCATCAGCCGCAGGAGCCTTCTGGTCTCCGCCGGCCTGCTCGCGCTCGCCCCGCTCGCCGGATGCGGCGGCAACTCTGGTCCCGGCTCTGCTGCCGCCGGTTCCGACTACACCATCGGCGTTCTGCAGCTCACCGAGCACTCCGCACTCGATGCCGCCAACGACGGCTTTGTCAAGGCCATCAAGGAGAGCGGCCTTAAGGTCAAGATCGACCAGAAGAACGCCCAGAACGACCAGTCCACGTGTAAGTCCATTGCCGACAAGTTTGTGGGCGACAACGTCAACCTGATTTATGCCATCGCCACGCCCGCCGCGCAGGCTGCCGCCGGCGCCACGGCCGATATCCCCATCGTGGGCTGCGCCATCACCGACTACGCCGCCTCCGGCCTGGTCCAGGACAACGACAAGCCCGGCACCAACGTCACGGGCGCTTCCGACCTCACCCCGGTCGCCGAGCAGCTCGAGATGATGCAGAAGGTCCTGCCCGACGTTAAAAAGGTCGGCCTGCTCTACTGCACCGCCGAGTCCAACTCCGACGTCCAGATCAAGGCCGCCAAGAAGGAGCTCGACAAGCTGGGCCTCGAGTACACTGACTTCACCGTCTCGAGCTCCAACGAGATTCAGTCCGTCGTCGAGTCTGCCGTGGGCAAGGTCGACGCGCTGTACTCCCCCACCGACAACACCATCGCCGCGGGTGCCTCGCAGGTCGGCCAGATCTGCAAGGAAAACAAGCTTCCCTTCGTGACTGGCGAGGAGGGTATGTGCATGGCCGGCGGCCTGTTCACCCTCTCCATCAATTACGAGGACCTGGGCTACGCCGCGGGCGAGATGGCCGTTAAGATCCTGAAGGGCGAGGCCAAGCCCGAAGACATGCCGATCAAGCACCTCTCGAGCAAGGACCTGGTCGTCGTCAAGAACGACGAGATGGCCGAGGCCCTGGGCATCGACCTTTCCGCTCTGGACGCGTAATGCCATACGCGGCATGCGTCTAGAGCCCGTGCTCGCGCTTTAGCCGCGTTATTCAATATCTGAGCCACAGGGGCGGGCGCTGTAGACCGGCGTCCGCCCTGCTTGTTTCAGGTAAAACAAAACGTCTGTCCGCAGCTCTTCTATGCATTGTTACCGCTATTATGGAAAATCACGTGTCCACCCTATCCTAGGAGGTATGAAGCATGCTCATTGCATTGCAGGGCGCCGTTTCGCAGGGCGTCCTCTGGGGCATTATGGTGCTTGGCGTGTTTATCACGTTCCGCCTGCTCGACATTCCCGATATGACCTGCGACGGCAGCTTTGCCCTCGGCGGCTGCGTCTGCGCTGTGCTCATCGTCAATAACAACGTCGACCCGCTGCTCGCCGTGCTGGCCGGTATGTGCGCCGGCGCCATCGCGGGTACCGTCACGGGCATTTTGACCACCGTCTTTGAGATTCCCGCGATCCTCGCCGGAATCCTCACCCAGATCAGTCTGTGGTCAATCAACCTGCGCATCATGGGCAAGTCCAATACGCCCATTCTTGCCAAGGGCACCGTGTTCTCGGCCGTCAGCAATATGACCGGTCTGCCGCAGTCCACCGTTGCCATCATCTTGGGCATCCTGCTCGCCGTGGCTATCGTTGCCATCCTGTATTGGTTCTTTGGCACCGAAATCGGCTCGGCGCTGCGCGCCACCGGCAACAACGAGTACATGATCCGCGCTCTGGGCGTCAACACCAACTCCACCAAGATGATCGCCCTCGTGCTCTCCAACGCCCTCATCGGCCTCTCTGGCGCGCTTATCTGCCAGAGCCAAAAGTATGCCGACATTGGCATGGGTACCGGCGCTATCGTTATCGGTCTTGCCGCCATCGTCATCGGTGAGGTGCTCGGCCGTCTGCTGCCCGGCGGCCTCACGCAGTTTAGCGTCCGTCTTGCCTCCGCCGTCTTTGGCTCCGTGGTGTACTTCCTTATCCGCGCCATCGTGCTGCAGTTGGGCATGGACGCCAACGACATGAAGCTGCTCTCCGCCGTGATCGTCGCCGTGGCCCTGTGCGTGCCCGTGGTTTGGGAGCGCTATAAGCTCCGCAGCTCCTACACGAAGGGGGATGAGGCAGATGCTTAAGCTCTCGCACGTCAAGAAGACCTTTAACAAGGGCACCGTCACCGAGAAGCGCGCGCTCACCGGCGTCGACCTCACCCTAAATGACGGCGACTTTGTAACCGTGATCGGCGGCAACGGCGCCGGCAAGTCCACGCTGCTCAACATGATCGCCGGCGTGTACCCGCTCGATTCGGGCGTTATTGAGCTCGACGGCACCGACATCTCGCGCCTGAGCGAGTCGCAGCGCGCCAAGTACCTGGGCCGCGTGTTTCAGGACCCCATGCGCGGTACCGCTGCCGACATGCAGATCGCCGAGAACCTGGCCCTCGCCAAGCGTCGCGGCCAGCGTCGCGGCCTTTCGTGGGGCGTCACCAAGGCCGAGAAAGATGAGTACGTCGAGCTGCTCAAGCGCCTGGACCTTGGTCTGGACACGCGTCTCAACGCCAAGGTCGGCCTGCTCTCGGGTGGCCAGCGCCAGGCACTCACCCTGCTGATGGCCACGCTCACCAAGCCGCGCCTGCTGCTGCTCGACGAGCACACGGCGGCCCTCGACCCCAAGACGGCATCAAAGGTGCTCAACCTGACCGAGGAGATCGTCGACGAGAACCACCTGACCACGCTCATGGTCACGCACAACATGAACGACGCCATCCGTCTGGGCAACCGTCTGATCATGATGCACGAGGGCCACGTGATCTACGACGTGGCGGGCGATGAGAAGAAGTCGCTCACCGTAGCCGACCTGCTGCAGAAATTCGAGGAGGCCTCGGGCGGCGAGCTCGCCAACGACCGCATGCTGCTAAGCTAAACCTACCAAAAAGGGACAGGTTTATTTTGGCAGGTTTTATCTGCGCAAACGTCAAAACCGCCGCTAAGGGACAGGCGCCCTTGCGGCGGTTTTCGCATATTATGTCGATAATCC
>CABUGI010000069.1 GCA_902491055.1 uncultured Collinsella sp.
ACCAGGTAGCCGCGTCCAATGCGGCCCACGCACTCGCCGTCGACCGTCACGCCGGCGTTGAGCACGCGCTGCACCACCGCACGCATGGCCTACTCCTCGCCCGTCAGCTTGGCGGACAGATGCTCGAGCGCGTGGAAACGATGGCTGATGGCGTTCTTCTCGTCAGCCGTCAGCTCGGCCATGGTCTTGCCCGGCGTGTCGACCGGCAGGAACAGCGGGTCATAGCCAAAACCATGGTCGCCGCGGCCCTCGTGCGCGATAACGCCCTCGCAGGCGCCCTCGCCATAGGTGACCAAACCGTCCGTGTCGATGAGCGCGACGACGCTCATAAAGCGCGCAGTGCGGTCCTCGTCGGCCACGCCCTCCAGATTTACGAGCAGCTTGGCGTTGTTGGCGGCATCGTCTCCGTGCACGCCCGCATAGCGCGCGCTATACACACCGGGCTCACCGTCCAGCGCGTCGACGACCAAGCCCGAATCGTCGGCAATGGCCATAAGGCCCGTCTCCTCAACCGCGGCTTGGGCCTTGATGATGGCGTTCTCCAAAAACGTCGTGCCGTTTTCCTCGGGATCCTCAAAATCACCCAGCTGGCCGAGCGCCACAAAGCGCACCTCGGGCATGACCTTGCCCAAAATGGCCTCGATCTCGGTGAGCTTATGGGCGTTGCCCGTTGCCACGACGATGGTCGCCGCCGGGTCGAGGGTGTCGATGTCAATCTTCTCAAGTGCCATGACTGGCCTCCTTGTCTCTATATCAATACCGCGCCGAGGGCAACGAGGGACTCCGCCTCTCCCCTCTCAATCAACGGCAGTCTTGTGTCCAGACGTCTCCACAGGTAAAACCTACCAAAATAAACCTGTCCCTTTTTGGCAGGTTAGGCGATGGCTTGGCGCTGAAGCTCGATGAGCTCGGCGATACCTTTGTCGCCCAGGTCGAGCAGGGCGTTGAGGCGCTTACGGTCGAAGGGCGCCTGCTCGCCGGTGCCCTGGAGCTCGATCATCTCACCGGTGTCGGTGGCGACGAGGTTCATGTCGACCTCGGCATGGCTGTCCTCGGAATAATCCAAGTCGAGCAGAGTGTTGCCGTCGACAACGCCCATGGAGATGGCAGCCACCTGGCCGATAAGCGGGATGCGCTCGATCTTGCCCGCCTCGACCCACATGGCGAGGGCGTCGTGCAGCGCCACCCAGGCGCCGGTGATGCTCGCTGTACGCGTGCCGCCATCGGCCTGAATCACATCGCAGTCGACGGTGACGGTGTACTCGCCGAGCGCCTTCATGTTGACGACGGTACGCAGGCTGCGGCCAATGAGGCGCTCAATCTCCATGGAGCGACCCTTGCGGTTGGCGTGCTCGCGCTTGCAGCGCTTGCCGGTCGATGCCGGCAGCATGGCGTACTCCGCCGTTACCCAACCGGCCTTGGCGCCCTTGCGCCAGCCCGGCACGCCCTCCTCGATGGTGGCAGCGCACAGCACGCGCGTATCGCCAAACTCGGCCAGGCACGAACCGTGGGCGTGCTTCATGACGCCGCGAGTAAGCTTGATGGGGCGCAGCTCATCGGCGGCGCGGCCGTTGGCGCGGTTGACCTGCATATACTCCATAGAAAAATCCTTTCGGCAAAAGAAGAGGGCAAGTCTTTGGACGGTAACCCTACATCTATTTCAGTTCGTCGATATCGATATGCTCAATGCTCTTGAGCGGCTGGCCAAAGATAAAACTGCCCGCCACCGCAAATTCGGCAATGTTATCGGACGTCGTTGCAAAACGATGCTGCGGCTCGGCAGCGTCGCCCGCCAGCTGCTCGCGGCGCGTGAGAATATCGGTCAGCTCGCGCGTGGTCTCCTCGGCGGAACTCACCACGCGCACTCCGGGACCCAGCGCATGGCGAATAGGCCCCACGAGCAGCGGGAAATGCGTGCAGCCGAGCACCACGGTATCGATGCCGTGGTCGCGCAGCGGTTCAACCGTGGCGCCGACCAGCGCGCGTACGGCAGGCGTATCAAAGATGTCCTCGTTCTCGAGCCACTGCTCTTGCAGATGCGCGCCCGAGGCGAGCTCGTGCTCAACGACCTCGACAAAGCTCGAGGCAGGGCAGCCGTATACGTCGACGCCGGCATCCAGGTCCTGAATGGCACGCGTGTAAGCGCCTGAGCGGATGGTGAGGTTGGTGGCGAGCACGCCCACCCGGCGCGTGCGGGTGCTGTTGATTGCCGCGCGTGCGCCCGGTGCGATCACACCGATGACGGGGACGTCGAGCACCTGCTGGGCCAAGCGCAAGGCCACAGCGGTCGCCGTATTGCAGGCGATGACCATGATCTTGACGTCGTGCTTCGACAGCCAACGGCCCGCCTGCAGTGCAAATGTGCGCACCTCGTCCTCGGTGCGGGTGCCGTAGGGGCAGCGCTTGGTGTCGCCAAAGTAGTAGACGGACTCGTGCGGCAACGCCGTTGCGATGGCGCGTGCAACCGTCAGACCGCCCAGACCAGAATCGAACACGCCAATCGGGCGCGTGTCGCCTGCCGGATTCTCGATATCGGACATTACCTCACCAGATTCTCTCTCGAAAAGATATGGCTCAGCGCGATAGGACCGCACTACGAACGGGCCGCGACGAGCAGCTCTGCCGTTGCCGCCCAGCCATCGACAATCTTGCCGCGCGTGACGTAGGCGTTATCGCAAACATCCAGGAACTCGGGCGCGCCGGCGCTGGTCAAACCGTTCTCGACCAGGCAGAACGTGCCCACGTGGTCAGCCATGTAGAAGTCGGACTCGGAATCGCCGAGCGCCAGCGTCTCCTCGTGCTCGATACCCAGGTGCTCGCAGAAACGTGCGATGGCAACGCCCTTGTTGAGACCGGCGGGATTGATGTTAAACGCGCGGCCATCCTCGACGCGTTCGAGCTCGAGCGTCGTCGGTTTGGACAGATGGGTCAGATGGCCGTTGCAGGCCCAGACCAGGCCGCAGCCGGCCTCGTCAAGAATGGCCTGGACCTCGTCGTCGGGCACATCGCCGCGCATGCCGACGGTGACCTCGCGGTACTTGTAGCCAGTCGACATGTCGTTGTGGTACTCGATCTTATGCGGCCAGCGGGCGAGAATCTTCTCGCACACGCCGGTCTGCTCGATCACCTGATGCGGCGTGAGGCCGCAGGCGGGGTCGTAGGGCATATCGCCGGTCAGATACTCCCAATCGTTGGCCTTGAGATTGTACATGACCAGGCCGCCCATCTCGCCGATGTAGGAGTTGAGGCCGAGCACGCGCGCATCCTCGTGGATCATAGTGCGGTTGCGACCCGAGGTGGGGACCACCTGGATGCCGGCACGGGCAAGTGCCACGACAGCCTCGACGAGCTTGGTCGAGGGGTTGCCGTCGTTGTCGCGCAGCACGCACGAGCCGGGCGCAAGCATGGTGGCGTCCAGGTCGGTAAAGACATAGTTGACCTTTGCGAGACGCTCGCGCATCTCGCCCGAAAGCTCGGCGACGGTCGGCAGGGTATTGTGGGACATGGTCACTCCATTTACGTAGAAGGGGCTTCTGGTCTTAGGCGTCGTACGCCGCAAGGGTGCGCTTGAGAATCGAACCGTCGCGCTCACAAGACTCGGGTCCGTTCTTGCGCAGCATACGCTCTTCTTCGCCCTTACCGGTCACGATGACCACGGCAGGACGGACGGTTTCGCGCACGGCAGTCTCGATAGCGGCAACGCGATCAGTCACGATTTGCCAGTTATCATTTCCCTGCGCTTGAACGTTGCGCGCGATCTCGGCGCAGATATCCTCGACGTCCTCGGGGCCGGGGTCATCCTCGGTAATCACGATTCGGTCGGCATACTTGCCAGCAGCGATACCCATTGTGGTGCGTCGATCGACACCCTTACCGCCCGTAGCGCCAAATACAACCGCCAGCTCGCGCTCGGGATAGTTCTCGCGCAAGTCACGCAGAAGCGTCTCGAGGCTCATGCCGTTATGTGCAAAATCGACGATGCCCAGGATTTTGCCCGATACGGACGGATAGAGCTCCATGCGGCCGGGAACGAAGACGCCCTCAAAGCCATGGACGATACCCTCTTCAGAAATGCCCAGGGCCTCGGCGCAGGCAATAGCGGCAAGCGCGTTGGACACATTGAACTTAACCGGCGTGGGAATCACAATGTCGCGCGTAAAGCGGGGCGTGCGCACCGTTGCCACCACGCCGCAGTCGCCATTACGAATCGCCAGCGCAAACACGTCGGCACGCTCGTCGGTCAAGGAGAACGTCACCGTACGTTCGCAACGAGATGCCGCCTCGAGCACACGATCGACCTTATCCATATCGAGATTGACCACGGCAAAACGGCTCTGCGAGAAGATTTTGAGCTTGCTGGCAAAGTAATCCTCGAGCGTCGGATGCTCAATCGGCGAAATGTGATCCTCGCCGATATTGGTAAAGGCGCCGACTTCAAAGGCGATCTTGCCCGTGCGCTCGTATTTGAGGCCCTGGCTCGATGCCTCCATAACCAGCCACGGGGCACCCGCCTCCGCAGCATGCGCGATGCGAGACTGCAGCAGGAAGGATTCGGGGGTTGTCAGCTTGGAAGGGCCTGCCTCGATGCCGTCGTCGAACTCAATGCCCGTATTAAGAGCGGGCCGATGACAGCCCGTAAGCTTGGCCTCGTTGGCGAGAATGCCTCGCAGATAAAAGCTACAGGTCGACTTGCCCTTGGTGCCTGTAAAGGCGCAGACCTTCACCTTACCCGACGGGTGCCCATAAAAGGCATCTGCCACCACGGCGAGCGTGCGACGAATATCACTCACAATCACCGCGGGAACATCAACATCGTAATCGACCTCGGAAACGTAGGCCACGGCGCCATCGGCGATTGCCGAAAGCAGGTACTCGCGCTTAAACGCACGGCCCTTGCAGACAAACAACGTGCCTGGACGCACCTGGCGCGAGTCATCAGTCGCAAACTCAATACGCTGGTCGCACGAATCGCTCGGTCTGGAAACAACAAGGTCATCTTCCTCGAGCAACTCTATATAGCGCATCAGAGTTAGCTTCTCTTGTGTCGGACTCGACATACAAAGACCTCTCTCGCTAAATTCAGCCTTAAAGGGCAAAAGACGTCCCGCGGCAGAAACGATGAAACATTCTGTATTATCAACCATCCTAATATGCCACCTGACCTTGCGCGCATTGCAGCCTTCTAAAAAATTGCATGGACTGTGCTGTGGGCCAATAAATGACAACAGTGTCCACCCCGTGTAAAAACAAGGAAATCTGGGTGCTATTCTTTATCCAAATGTCTTGATGTGCCTCATTGACCCACAATGCCGACCCATCATGCCCAAGCAAAGGATTCCAGATGAAACGACACTTCGAACGTCGCCACCGCTCGGCACATGTCCAGTTGACCCGGCACATCGTCTGCGCCTTCGCGACGATCGTTGTGGCCCTTGCCACCATCATCGGCGCGAGCGGCTGTTCGTCCTCCCAGAACGCCTCGAGCACCTACACACTCGTCGAGAATGGCAAGCTCACCGTCGCAAGTGACTTGGCCACACCCCCGTTTGAATACGTCAACGATTCCGGCGAAGACCAGGGCTTTACCTATGAGCTCATGGGCATGATCGCAGACGAGCTCGGTCTGGAGCTCAACTACTTGCCGGCGCAAAAGTTCGACGGCATTATTCCCATGGTCAAGCAGGGCGTAAAGACCGATGTCGGCGCATGTAACATCACGATTACCGACGAGCGCAAGGAAGAGGTCGACTTCACCGATCCCTATATCGACTCCAACCAGGGCGTCGCAGTTGCAAAGAACACTGGATACGACAGGTCGATAGCCTCAACGCGCCGGGCGTCAAAATTGCCGTGCAGTCGGGCACCACGTCCGAGGAGTGGGCAATCGAGAACCTGCCACAGGCAACCACCGTCAACTTTGACGACTGGACGGCAGCCTTCACCGCCGTCATGAGTGGTCAGTGCCAGGCGGTCGTATGCGATCTGCCCGTTGAGCAGTGGATGGTTTCGAACTCCTTTATCGGTATGGAGATCACCAAAGAGGTTCCGACGGGCGAGCAGTTTGGCATTGCCGTCTCTAAAGACAACCCCGAGCTGACACAGGCCATCAACGATGCCCTTGCCAAGATCAAGAGCTCCGGCGCCTATGACAAACTGTACGAGAAGTGGTTTGGCATGGCACCCACGAGCGAGTCCGATAACGAGGATGCCTCGAGCTCAGAGGACGCGACGGGCGCTTCACTCGCCGTCACCTCGGCGACCGCCAAGTCAAACGAAGACGGCGGCAACGGCGTGCTCGGCGGCATCGCAACCCGCCTGACCTGGGAAGCGACAACGGGTAGCGACGAGGGCGACGTTTCGCAAATTGAGCTTGAGCTGCCCGAAGGCGGGTCATTTGAAAGCACCGATGTTAAGGTCACGCTGCTCGACGGACTGAACCAGACGGGTGTCAAGGCATCGTGCTCGCTGGACGGCTCAAAGCTCGTCATCAAGTTCGCCGATCCCGTCGCTGCCGGCTCGCAGATTCGCGTTGTCGTCCCCGACGTCGTATTCCCGAGCAACGCGGGTGCCTATGCCGTCACCGGCAGCTATGTCACCGACGGCGACAAGCGAGATCTTCCCGAGAGCCCCACCATCAGCGTCTCGGAGAGCACCATGGTGCAAGAAATCGTCGCCTGGCTCGATGCCCAGCCTTGGGTTGCCGCATGGAACTCCAACCCGTTTTTGGGCATGTTCTGCAAGCCGCAGATTATCGTCACCTCAATCGCCTCGCTCTTTAAGGGCTGGGGCATAGCACTTGCCGTGACCGCCATCGGTTTTCCGCTCGCCATCCCCATCGGCTTGCTGTTTGCCTTTATGAAAATCAGTCATAGTCGTATGCTGCGCGGCATCGCCGTGACATACATCAACGTCCTGCGCGGAACCCCGCTCTTCCTGCAGATCTACATTGCGTTCTTTGGGTTCCCTATGATCGGTCTCAACGTGCCCAATCTGCCGCTCGGCGTTGGCGTGCTCGCCATCAACTGTTCGGCCTATCTTGCCGAGATTTTCCGTGCCGGCATCGAGAGCGTACCGCATGGTCAAGCGGAAGCTGCCTACTCGCTTGGCATGACTTGGTCCCAAGTTATGTCGCGCATCGTGATCCCGCAGGCTGTACGTTACGTTATACCGACTATGACCAGCGAGTTCGTTATGCTGTACAAGGACACGTCACTGCTTTCGAGCGTTGGCGTCATGGAGCTCATGCTGTTCTCCAAAAACCTCACGGCCACCACGGGCAACATTACGCCCTACATTTGCGCCGCACTTTACTATCTGGTCGTGACGATTCCGCTCATCCACATCGTCACCAAGGTGGAGCACCGTCTCGCCGAGCGCAGCAAGCGCTAACCGCTCATTACATAGCGTTCGCAACCACGGCCCGCCGCTTCCTCTGAAGATCGGGCCGTGGTTTTTTCGGTTCGCTCGGCGCTTATGCCCTATCACGAAACAAAAGATTGGCATGATAGTAAAGATTATTTGACATCAGCTGCCACAATCCTTGCGGCAGTACACCTGAGCCGTCAGCAGAAAGGATCTTGCATGTGCGGTTTTGTCGGTTTTACCGGTACAGATGAACAGAGTGAGCTGGTTCTCACGGCTATGATGAATCGCATCATCCACCGTGGTCCCGATATGGGCGGCCAGCATATCGTCGACAACGTTGCCCTTGGCTTCCGTCGTCTTTCGATTCTCGATCTTTCCGAAGCTGGAGCTCAGCCCATGTCGAGCGACGACGGCAAGGTCACGATTGTCTTCAACGGAGAGATCTACAACTTCCAGGAGCTTCGCGCCGAGCTGGAGGCAGCCGGCTACGCCTTCCACTGCAACGCTGATACCGAGGTCCTGGTACACGGTTACGAGGAGTGGGGCGAGGACCTGGTCAACCGCCTGCGTGGCATGTACGCGTTCGTGATTCACGACCAGAACAAGAACAAACTCTTTGGCGCTCGCGACATCTTTGGTATCAAGCCGTTCTATTACTACCAGGCATCCGATGGCTCGCTGCTGTTTGGCTCCGAGATCAAGAGCTTCCTGGATCATCCCAAGTTTGAGAAGGCTGTCAACCACGACGCGCTGCGCCCCTACCTGACGCTGCAATTCCCCGCCACGGAGGAGACCTTCTTTAAGGGCGTGTTCAAGCTTGCCCCGGCGCATTGCTTTACGTATGACCTGACGACCAACACCATGGACATCAAGCGTTACTGGAGCTGTGACTTCACCGACGACAACTCCAAGACCTTCGAGGAGTACGTGGACGAGTGCGACAAGGTCGTGCACGAAAGCGTCGCTGCACACCGAATCGCCGATGTTAAGGTGGGCTCGTTCCTTTCTGGCGGCGTGGACTCCAGCTACATTGCCGCCTGTCTCATGCCCGACACCACGTATTCTGTCGGCTTCGATTACAAGAACTTCAACGAGACCAACTACGCTGCCGAGCTTTCCGACAAGCTGGGTATCAAGAATGTGCGCAAGATGATTACCGCCGACGAGTTCTTCGATGCATTGCCCGATATCCAGTATCACATGGACGAGCCACAATCGAACCTGTCCAGCGTGCCTCTGTACTATCTGGCGCAGATGGCTTCCGAAGAGGTCACCGTCGTCCTTTCGGGCGAGGGTGCCGACGAGCTGTTTGCCGGCTACGAGTGGTACGAGGACACCCCCGAGATGCGCTCCTTTAAGAAGCGCGTGCCGCTCGGCGTACGTCGCGCCCTGGGCTCGCTCGTTCAGCATCTCCCCTACTTTAAGGGCCACAACTTCCTGACGAAATGCGCCGAGGTTCCCGAGCGCTGGTATGTGGGTCAGGCAAAGGTGTTCGATCCCTCCGAGGTCGACGAGGTGCTCAAGCCCGCTTATGACACCGGCAAGAACGCCGCCGAGATGTGCGCCGAGTACTACAAGCAGGTTCCCAACTGCTGCGAGCTTTCCAAGAAACAGTATCTGGATATGAACATGTGGCTGCCGGGCGACATCCTGCTCAAGGCAGACAAGATGTGCATGGCGCATTCTCTGGAGCTTCGCGTCCCGTTCCTGGACAAGAAGGTCATGGAGTTTGCCGAGCACATTCCTGCCAACTACCGTGTTAACGAAGAAGGCTGCAAGCTCGTTCTGCGTCACGCTGCCAACCGTACGCTGCCCGACGAGTGGGCAACGCGCAAGAAGGTGGGCTTCCCCGTACCGGTCAAGTTCTGGCTGCGCGAGCAAAAGTACTACGACTACGTAAAGGAATACTTCACCGCACCGTGGGCTGCCGATTTCTTTGACACCGATGCGCTCATGAAACTGCTTGACGATCACTTTGAGGGTCGCGCGCTCAACCAGCGCAAGATCTATACCACGTTGACGTTCCTCATCTGGTACAAGCGCTTCTTTATCGACGAGGACAAGGGCGCCGAAGTCGCCGCGTAAGTTTCGTTATGAATTAGCGGTGAACAGCACGGGGTTTCCGCTATACTCAATCCCTGCGGGCGATTGGCGCAACGGTTAGCGCAGGTGCTTTACACGCACAAGGCTGGGGGTTCGAATCCCTCATCGCCCACCA
>CABUGI010000070.1 GCA_902491055.1 uncultured Collinsella sp.
GTCGACTTGAGCATGAGCGGCGTCAGCAGCAGACGGATGATGACCACCAGGATGATGATGGACAGGCCCCAGTCGACCGCAAAGGTCTGGATGAGCTTGAGCAGCTCGAAAAGGATGTTAACGATCCAATCCCACATGTAAGTTTTCCTCCGATAGCGAGTGCCCGCTAGGGCACAGGGTCATAACCGCCGACGTGCAGGGGATTGCAGCGAGCGATGCGCCTCACGGCAAGCCAGCAGCCTCTCAAAACACCGTGCTTCTCAATCGCCTGGACGGCGTATTGCGAGCACGTTGGGTAATAAATGCAGGCGTCAGGCAATAAGGGCGAAATAACCTGTTGATATATGCGAATAGGAGCGATGGCAACACGTCGCAAAACGTGATTGCTCATCGCTCCTCCCCGGCAACACCGGCGCGCTTCATAAGCGAACGCAACGCCTTGTCCATCTCCTGCGGCGAGGAAACCCTCGTCTTGGGAGTTGCGAACAAGATGATGTCATAACCCGCAACGGGAAATCCGCAGCTGCGGGCGGCCTCGCGCATCACACGCTTGGATCGGTTGCGCACGACGGCACAACCGAGTCGCTTAGCACCAACGAAGGCGACCCTTCCGGAGTCGCCTTCGCCAACCGATTCACATATGGTCATTCGAATCAGAGGGTGATTGAAACGACGCCCCTGACTGAACACATGCTCGAAATCTTGCCGAGACTTAATAGTCTTCATGCGAGATGTGTGTATCGCTGCTAGACAGTGAGACGCTTGCGGCCCTTGGCGCGACGACGGGCGAGCACGGCACGACCACCCTTAGTGGCCATACGGGCACGGAAGCCATGGGTCTTGGCACGCTTACGCTTATTAGGCTGATACGTACGCTTCATCTTAAGTTCCTCCTGCTGCATTTCGAGTGTCCGCGGGGACGCGGACGCAGATATAGACACGTGAGCTTGAAGATTGTAGGGAAATCAATGTTCAAATGTCAAGAAATCAAAGGTAAAAGGTTGCGCAGTTCACACGGTTCCCCCATAAGCCAAGCTCGATTTAGCGGTGCATGGCAACTTTTCACAATATTTCATCGAGTTTTCAACAGGTCATGTTGGCAATGTTGAGAACTTTTCGTCCGTTTTCCAAAGTTTTCAACAGGTTTTGAAAAGTTGTCGAAAGATGAGAAACATTGCACGGTGAGCTACTATTTGTTCGAAACCTTTTGGAAGATTGCGAGCGGCATGTCTGACGACTTTTACACCATGGTCGATTCCGGAGACCCGGCACCCGACAACGAGCACATCACCGGCGTGCGCGAAGAGCGTGACGAAGGTGAACAGACGACAACGCAGGCGCCAAAAGCCATGTACGCCGCGCGCATCGCCGTCTATGACGACATGCTGTCGACACCGCGTGTGATCGTCATTGATCCGCAAGATGTCCGCACGTATTTGGAAGAGACGACCAACACCGTCTACCAGTGCATGAAAGAACAAGGTGGCCACATCTCGCTCATGGTCATCCGCGAGATTGTCGAAAACTTTATCCACGCACACTTTGCCGAGCCCATCATCTCGATTCTGGACGGCGGAGACACCATCCGCTTTGCTGACCAAGGACCCGGCATCGACGACAAGGAACGTGCTTTCGACTTTGGCGTTACCAGCGCAAACAGCAAGATGAAGCGCTATATCCGTGGAACCGGAGCAGGGTTTCCCATGGTGCAGGAGTATTTGGAAAACGCCGGCGGTGCCGTATCCATCGAGGACAACATGGGCAACGGCACCGTGGTTACGGTAAGCCTGAACCCTAAACGCGTGCAGGAAATCGAGCGTGCCGGCGGACGCGGCGCTGCCGTGCGGCCCGAGACGGAGCAGCCCACATATCCCCTGCCGGGAGCTTTTGCGCAGCAGCCCGTGGCAACGCAGCAGATGCAGCCCCCCGTGGGACAGATGCAGCAGCCCGGAATGCTTCCCACACAAGAACCCCAGGCGGCATCTATGTCGATGCCGCCAAACATGCCAGAGGCCATGCCGCTGGCTGATCAGGATGCAGCAGCAATGCAGCAGGCGACGGGGGCGCCGGGTGGCCAGCAAATGGGCTATCAGCCGTACCAACAGGGATATCCATATCAGCAGATGCCGCCACTGGGGTATGGCCAGCAGTTCCCGCAGCAGTACCAGCAGGGATATCAGCAGCCGTACCAGCAGATGCCGCAGCAGCAGTACAACCCTTGGACCCAGCAGATGCCTCCACAGCCTTACCAACAGTGGCCTCAAAGTTTTCAACAGCAAATGCCGCCGATGCAGAGTTCTCAACAACCAGCAGCTCAAATGATGTATCCTAATGCAGCAAATCAGTATGCGCAGCCACAACCGGACGTGTTCGTAAGCGATCGCGGCAACGCCGCGCTGGGCTATCTGGCGCAAAATCAAGCGTGCGGTGCAACCGATCTGGCGAGGACGTTTGGAAACTCGGCCCCCACTTGGTCACGCACGCTCAATGACTTGGCGCAGGCCGGCTTGGTCATCAAGCATGGCCAGAAATACCATCTGACCGAACTCGGCGCCGCTCGCGTGCGAGCTCAGAGCTAAAGAACGGGAGAGACAGTGGACGAGGAAGCAAGCATCATCCTGGGGGATGCCATCGCCTTTTGTCAGCGCGACGGCCAAGATGCACGCCTCATCAACATGCTGGGGCAATCGCGCGCCATAAGCCTGACCGAAGATACGCTCACGATCGAGGCCCCCTCGCGCTTTGCCATCGCGCAGCTCAAAAAGCATCAGCCGACTATTGAGGCCTATCTGGAAGAAATCGCCTTTGCGCCGATTGCGCTCGACATCGTGGCACCGCAAGGCGCCGCGACGGAATCCGCTGCCGCGACGGCGCCCGCCACGGCTCCCGCTGCTTCCCCGGCGGTGCCAGCCTCCGCAGGCGACGTGCCGACAATCGAGCACCAGCACAGCGATGTTTCCCGTGAAACCATGGCGCCGTTGCCGACCGCGGTAGCGACGTCAACGAACGCACCCGTCACGCACATGCCCATCGCTCACGACGCAGCGGCGGGCGCGGATTCGGGCATTGCAATCAAG
This sequence comes from uncultured Collinsella sp., assembly GCA_902491055.1. Lineage (GTDB taxonomy): Bacteria > Actinomycetota > Coriobacteriia > Coriobacteriales > Coriobacteriaceae > Collinsella. Next base: position 3,078 of record CABUGI010000070.1, read on the forward strand.
AACACGCTCTCGGCCGACGATTTTCGTCGCATGATGAACCAGATGAAGGGCGGAGCGCCGACTAAATCCACGCAAGCTGCGACCCCCGCTTCACCCATGCCAGCACCGACCGTGCCGGCCGAGCAGAATACGGATGGAGCCCCGCTCGCCGCGAACTCAAAATTTACCTTTGAGAACTTTGTCTACGGCCCCGAGAACAGCCATGCCTATCGCTCGGCACTCAAGTTTGCCGCCCTCGCGGACGAGCGCGGCACATGCACATCACTGTTTATCTACGGCAAATCGGGCCTGGGCAAGACGCACCTGCTGCTTGCCATCAAAAACGAGCTCGCCGAGAAGTCGCCCGAGATCAAGGTCAAGTATGCCAACTCCCAGGCATATCTGGACGACCTGATGACCGAGTTCGACCGCCAAAAGAAGAGCAACGCCCCCATCATGCAGGCGTACCACGGCGTGGACGTGCTCATCATCGATGACATCCAAAACATCATCGGCAAGCGCGCGAGCGTGGACTACTTTTTCCAGCTCATGGACGAGTTCATCCGCAACAACAAGAAGGTCGTCATCGCGGCAGACCGCGCCCCCAAGGACCTGAGCATGGACGAGCGCCTGACCAGCCGCTTCAACGCCGGCATGCTCTGCCTGGTCGCAGAGCCCAGCTACGAGATGAAATACAAGATCTTGCAGCGCTATTACGAGAACACCATCGTCGCCGCTCCCGAGGCAGGCGACGACTCACTGTTGGCGGCCTACGGGGGCGACGGCGGGCACCTGACCGATGAGCACTTTAAGCACATGGCAGAGGTGTCGGGCACCAACATCCGCGAACTCGAGAGCTTCTGCGAGCGCTGCGCCGGCGAGGCGGGCGACCGCGAGCGCGAGGGCGGGGAGCTCACCTTTGACGATATCGACGCCATCGCCAGCCAGTACTTCGACACATCGGCCAAAAAGATCAACGTGCAAACGGTTCAGTCCGTCATCGAAGAGCAGTACGGCGTGACGCACGAGGAGCTCATCGGCCCGCGTCGCAACGCCAATATCGCCAAAGCACGCCATATCGCTATCTACCTGGCCATCGAAATGTGCGAGATGACGACCACGGCGGTAGGCGCCGAATTTGGCAACCGCAACCACTCGACCGTCAGCACGAGTTACAAAAAGGTCCAGAAGATGATCCAGGAAGACCGCACCGTCACCGAAGACCTCAAGTCGCTGCGCGATAAAATTACACTACGCTCGTAGGGAAATAGAGACACCTGTTGAAAACTTGTCGAAACCACGGGCATAAGGTGTCTAAAACCCAATCCGCGGTGATGAAAAGTTTTGCGCAGGTTTTGAACGTGGAAAACCACCCCTGTTGCACACAGGTTGCTGTCGATTCTCTTTCTGGGTCTGACCTGCGTCTTTGTGAGTAATCAACAGTTTCGTCAGTGCTATTACTATTATTAAGATATTTATATCTATAGAAAGGTATTAAAAGATGAAGTTCACCGTCAGCCAGAGCTCGCTTACACAAGCCATCGGCGTCGTTATGAAGGGTGTCGCTTCGGCATCCACCCTTCCCATCCTGTCGGGCGTGCTCGTCAAGGCGCAAGACGGCATCTTGGAATTCCAGACCTCTAACTACACCATCTCGATCCGTCATCGCATCGCGGCGCATGTCGAAGAAGAGGGCGAGATGGTTATCCCCTGTAAGATGCTCTCCAATATCACCAAGACTCTCCCCGATGCCCCGGTCACCTTTGAGCTGTCCGAGCGCCAGGTGCTGATCAGTTGCGAGAAGAGCTCGTTCCGCCTGAACACGCTCGATGCCAATGACTTCCCTGAGTTTCCGGCCTATGCCATCGAGAGTGCCGTGGAGCTGCCGACCGATATCTTGTCCGAGATGGTCGGCCGCGTGTGGCGCGTCACCTCGACCGACAAGGCTCGCCCCATCCTGGGCGGCGTGCACATGAAGGTCGAGAACAACACCGTGCGCCTGGTGGCGACCGATTCCTTCCGCTTGGCCGTGTGCGATACGCAGGTCGAGACCTCGACCCTCGAGGGCTCCTTTGAGCTCAACGTTCCGGCTGACGCCTTTAACGACGCACTGAACATCATGGCCAGCCAGGCGACCATCATGATCGGGGCTACCGACACCCAGGTCGTCTTTGAGGCCGGCAACACCACCTACGTGTCGCGTCGTATCGAGGGCGTGTACCCCAACTACAAGCAGCTCATCCCCGATTCGTGCGTGACGAGCGTCAAGATTGACGTCGCCGCCTTTAACGCCGCCCTCAAGCGCGTGGCCGTTATCGCGAGCGCCAACCCCGCCGTCAAGTTCGAGATCGATGTCGAGAACGGGCAGATGGGCCTGTCCTCCATTTCCAATGACCAGGACCTTGCGCAGGAGACGATCGATGTCGAGGCCGAGGGCGAGTCGGGCACCATCGCCTTCAACTACCACTACATCTTCGGCTGCCTCAATGCCCTGTCCAAGGAGAAGGAGATCACGCTGGAGCTCAAGAGCTACTCGCAGGCGGGCATCTTCAAGTCCTACGACAAGATCAACTACCTGTACCTGGTCATGCCGGTCCGCATCTAGCGCTGCGCCATGACCATGTTCGCCCGCGATCTTTCCGTCGCGCACTACCGCAGCTTCGATAGCTATCGTCTTGCCCTGGACGAGGGCGTGACGATACTTGCGGGACCAAACGCGGCGGGAAAGACCAATCTCATAGAGGCGCTGCAGCTGCTGACGAGCGGCGCCTCGTTTAGGCATCCGACCGCAGCCGAGCTCGTCCATGACGGCGTGGGCTCGTGCAAGGTCGAGCTGAGGCTCGAGGGCGACGGCCGCGTGCTTGATATGGGATTGAGCGCGGAGGACGGTAAGCGCTCGTTTAGCCGCAACGGCAAGAGATGCTCTGCCGCCGGTGTACGCGGGGTTCTGCCGAGCGTGCTGTTTTGCCCTGACCATCTGGACATGGTTAAGCGAGGCGCCAGTGTGCGCCGCGCCGCCCTCGATGACTTTGGCATGCAACTGAGCGCACGCTATGCCGATCTTGCGAGCACCTATGGGCGCTGCGTGACCCAGCGTAACGCCTTGCTCAAGGAGACCTGGTGCTGCCGTGAGATGCTCGGCGCGTGGAACGATTCGATTGCCCGCGCGGGCGCGGCTCTGCTCGTGCACCGGTTGGCCCTGCTCGACCGGCTGGCGGGCCATGTACACACTGCCTACGGGCAAGTGGCGTCCGGCGAGGCTGCCAACGTGACCTATACGTCCACACTGGGGGATTTGCCCCAGGTCGAGGATCGCGAAGAGCTGAAGGGCTGGGCGTACGAGCGCATGCTGGCCGCCCTTGATGAGCACGCCGACGAGGAAATTCGCCGCGGCGTGACGTTGGTGGGACCGCATCGCGACGAGATTGAATTTGCCGTGGCGGGTCGCTCCGCCCGTTCATTTGCCAGCCAAGGACAGCAGCGAACGTTGGTACTGTCCTGGAAGGTGGCCGAGGTGGCCGTGGCTCGCGATGTTCTGGGTACTGCTCCGCTGTTGCTTCTGGACGACGTGATGAGCGAGCTCGACGGCGAGCGCCGCGGTGCTTTTCTGCGGCTGATCGGCGATGATATCCAAACGGTCATAACCACGACCAACCTGGGATACTTTACCGATGACCTGCTTGATCGAGCCAAGGTGGTGAGCATGGGTGAGACGTGCTAATTACGAGCGCGAGAGCGAAACGGTCGCCTTCAGTGGGTTTTTAAACGCAGAGCGCCAGCGCATCCTGGCGGCTGCAACACCTGAGCGCCGCGCGCAGATGGAGGCTGCCGAGGAGTCGCGCGCGGTCTATCGCGCGTGGAACGCGGTGTGCTCGGGCACGCGCGAGGGGCGGCATGTGACGGGCCTGCGCTACCTGCCCGAGTCCAATGAGCTGCTGGTATATCTCGATTCGCCCTCGTGGACGCAGGAAATGACGCTGTTGCGCGAGATCATCCGCGCGCGCATGGAGCGCGTCGGTGCGCATGTGGATGGCCTGGTGTTCAAAACCACCGCGCCCGGTCACACGCCGCCCGCTGCCAAAGAGCGTCTGCGTCCTGCCGTGGCCGAGCGCCCGCCGGCTCCGCATGCTGACCTAAGTGAGGCCGAGCGCACCGAGATTGAGCGCCAAGTGGCGCCCATCGAAGACCAAAAACTGCGCGAGGCCCTCGAGAACGCCATGAGAGCCAGTGCCGAGTGGGCCAAGGGCGTGCAAGGCAAAAAAGAGCCTTAAATCGCATCTGGTGGCCTTGTAGAGCCAAATACCCTCGTTCCCGAGGGTATTTTTTTACGATAAACTAGTAAGGCTGTACACATTTTCTTGACTGAAGGAGGACGTGTGGCAAACGAAAACGATTACGATGGCGGCGAGATTAAGATTCTCGAAGGTCTCGAGGCCGTTCGTAAGCGCCCGGGCATGTATATCGGCTCGACGAGCGCCAGCGGTCTGCATCACCTGGTGTGGGAGATCGTTGACAACTCCGTCGACGAGGCCATGGCCGGTTTCTGCACCGAGATCCAGGTGACGGTCCACGCCGACAACTCCATCACGGTCGTCGACAACGGGCGCGGCATCCCCGTCGACGAGCACCCTGTTAAAAAGATCCCGACGCTCGAGGTCGTCATGACGATCTTGCACGCCGGCGGTAAGTTCGATAACTCGGCCTATAAGGTCTCGGGCGGCCTGCACGGCGTGGGCATCTCCGTCGTCAACGCACTGTCCAAGCGCGTGGTCGTTCAGGTTCGTCGCGATGGCAACACCTACGAGATGGAGTTCTCGCGCGGCAAGACCGTCAAGAAGATGGAGGTCGTGGGCACCTCGGATTCGACGGGCACCACCGTCACCTTCTGGCCCGACGATGAGATCTTCGAGACCTGCATCTACGATTTCGATACGCTGCACAACCGTCTGCAGGAGACGGCGTTCCTCAATAAGAACCTCAAAATCGTGCTGACCGACGAGCGCGAAGCGACTCCCCACGTGGAGGAGTTTTGCTACGAGGGCGGCATCATCGACTTCGTCAAGTTCCTCAACGAGGGCAAGGACGTCCCCGAGGCCTTTAAGGAGCCCATCTACATCGAGGGCAAATCGGACCCGGACGCGCCTGTGGCCAAGATGGGAGAGGTCGAGGTTTCCCTGCAGTGGAATAGCGGCTACGGCGAGAACGTCATGTCGTTTGCCAACGACATCTACACCCCCGAAGGCGGCATGCACCTTGAGGGCTTCCGCACCGCGCTCACCCGCGTGATCAACGATTACGCGCGCAAGCAGAACCTGCTCAAGGAAAAAGACGCCAACCTGACCGGCGACGATGTGCGCGAGGGCCTTTCGGCCGTTATCTCGGTCAAGCTGCCCGATCCGCAGTTTGAGGGCCAGACCAAGGCAAAGCTCGGCAGCTCCTATATGCGAGCGCTCACGCTCAAGATTGTGACCGACGGCCTTGTCGATTACCTCGAGGAGCATCCCAAGCCCGCTCGCGAGATCGTCAAGAAGGCGCAACAGGCCTGCAAGGCGCGCAATGCCGCCCGCAAGGCGCGCGAGGCGACCCGCCGCAAGAGCCTGCTCGAGACGGCGTCCCTGCCCGGTAAGCTCGCTGACTGCTCGGTGCGCGATGCCGAGCTGACCGAGCTCTTCATCGTAGAGGGCGACTCGGCAGGCGGTTCGGCCAAGGACGGCCGTCGCCGAGACATCCAGGCGATTCTGCCCCTGCGCGGCAAGATTTTGAACGTCGAACGCGTTGGTGACCATCGCGCGTTCTCGAGTGACACCATTCAGTCGCTGATTACCGCGATCGGCTGCGGCGTCACGACGAGTGCCGGCGACGGCGGCGACTTCGATATCACCAAGGCGCGCTACCACAAGATCATCATCATGACCGATGCAGACGTCGACGGTGCGCATATCCGCATCCTGCTGCTGACGTTCTTCTACAAGTACATGCGTCCGCTGATCGATGCCGGCTACGTCTATGTTGCCTGCCCGCCCATCTTTGGCATTAAGGTGCGCAACAAGATCCACTACGTGTATCCCAACGGCCGCCAGCCCGAAGACGAGATCCTGCGCGACACCATCCAGAGTCTGGGCCTGAACCCCGACGATAACGACGAGGACGGCAAGGCCAAGGACGGCAAGATTACCAAGAAGCGCAAGGGCTATACCGTCCAGCGCTACAAGGGTCTGGGCGAGATGGACCCCAAGCAGCTTGCCTCGACGACGATGGACCCCAAGACCCGCATCCTGCAGCGTGTGTCGATCGAAGACGCCGTGGTGGCGGACCGCGCCGTGCGCGAGCTGATGGGTTCCGAGGTCGGCTATCGCCGCGAATACATTGAAAAACACGCACATGATGCACGATTCCTTGATGCTTAAGAGGAGGTAACGTGGCAGACGATATCAACAACAATGAGGGTATGGACGAGGCCGGCGA
>CABUGI010000071.1 GCA_902491055.1 uncultured Collinsella sp.
CTTGCGTTTGGCGGTCAGCCGTCGGCGCGCTTACACCAACATTTCCGACGCGATCAATCCTTTGATTCCCGATACCTTTTACAGCACTCTTCGACATGTCTATAAGATAGGAGGTCATCGTAAAATTCCACGTTTAAGTCAACGATGTCAACTTTATATTGTTCAACCTCTTGAAGATATGACTTCAAAACAGGCAAGGCAAGATACGGCCCCACTGGACTCCATCCTGGGGGAAATACTAAAAGCGTTTTAGGCATATCAACGTCACATCTTTCGCAAATAATTCAATTGAAACACAACTACCATCATAATTGAAAATACACCAAGTCCTGTAACGAGAATTGAGAACATCGCGATGCTCGTGAACAGCGAAACAAGGAGTGTTGAAATAACAACAGCAACCGATTGCAAAGACTCCCTAATTGAAAACAGGCTTATCGATTCAGATTCGTCTCTCGCCAAATCCTGCAGCGATGTTATGAGAAGCACATCTTGAATGGCGTTTCCGGCACCGACGATAAAAAGGAAAATAAATGATATCCCAGACGCATAGCGATAGCCAAACGCCAGATACGCACCGAGCGCAAGATACGTCACAAAACAATATGATTTAACGCAATCGGAACCACTAATTAAACGACCATATATTGTATTTCCGAACAACAGTCCGATTGTAAGACTACTCTGAAGGAATCCGTATTGTATCGATGACGAGTCAAATTGCAATTGCGCAATAGCTGGCAAAAGAGAATTCAGAGAGCCGAATGCCACACCACTAGAAATATCGATTAATAGGAAACCAATTGCCAAGTGCTTCGCGCTAAGATCACTAAATGCAGTCCTGTTTTTTTCATTTTTGCTTATCCCCTCTTTATCATTAACCTCGATAACCGACGGAACATCTCGCAGCAACCAGAACGACGCGGCAAAAGAAAGCGCGTCTAATGCAAGAACAGCCTCCGCCCCAAATTGAGCGACAACAAAACCGCCGGCAACTGGCCCCAGAACCATCATCAAATTCTGCAGAAACCCAAACGAATTATTAATTACGTCGCGATTGATACTATTCGTATTGGCTCTTAACAACGAGTAAAAGCAGGGCATTTCAACCGTTCGGCAAAGCGATACCGCGCACGTAATAGCAAACATACTCCATTTACTATCAACAAAAATATAGCAAACGAATAATCCCGCGCGAATTAAGTCTGCCAATCTCATGGCCTGCAGTGTCCCGATACCCATCTTCTGAGGCAGCTGCGCGAGCGCAACTGAAAACAGAGAGGGGGCAAATCTGCAGCAGACCATCAAAGCAGTTGCAGAAACATCGTGAGTTACCTCGTAAATCAGCATTGGCAAAGCAATATTCGCACACCAATTGCCTATTTCGCTTATCCCTCTAGCAATATATAGGACCCGAACCGGACGGCTAGCTCTCAATACCGTGAACATCACGATTAACCTCGTATTTCAGGCCTCGCTCATCCCTTAATAGGAATCCATAATCAACCAAGTACCGCCTCAACACGGCATAATCAGGATAGAGCTGTGACAGCACACGATTAACCTGAAGCTCCGTATAACTTGTATTTAATTCAAAGAAAGAGACGGCCCATAGCAGCATGATTCTTTTATAGCTTTCCTTTTTTGGAATTGAAACCAGCTCGCCATTCTTGAGAAATCGTTTTTTAAAGTCTATTAGCTCATCCATTCACATCCTCCATTTCATACGCATCTAATACTAAAAATGCATACGCTTTAGGTCATCGCATTCGGCTTCTATATTCGAACTAAACTCGAACTAATCTAAATGATTTGCTCAAACACTCTTCGAAAGCTCGTTTTTCACTCTGAGTAAAACGCCCTTCCCAGTCAGTCCACGAACAGGAAGGCAACTCACAGCGAGCGGAGTCGAAGCCCTCTGCCGTCGGTCGTTCAAAATGCACGACAACCTTTTCGATATCCCCATCTGCAATCAGGTCAGAATGAACGACCTCGGTACCGTCTTCGAATGTCATATACGGGTACATCACGTAAACCACCTCGCAATCGTAAATCCAGTTTAGCATCAAGCTATTGCACCAAAGACAGCAAGCCCCCTTGATGAGTTGATGGTATCTGTTAAATGTCACGTACGATTCACATCTGGTGGGTACCCTGATGGCTACACGAAACGAAGCAGATTTACACCGGGAGGACCCCGTATGACAACCAAGTACACCGACGCGCCGCGCACGCGCGTCATGACGCCAGCATCGCTCAACAACGGCGTGCACGAGAACCATTCCATCGGACAGACCATGGCCATCGCGCCCAAAAAGGGCCTGTTTGACGACATTTCCATTCCCCAGATCATCGCCGGCGCCGCAGCTGCCGCCACGAGCGTCGCACTTGCCTCCAAGATTGGTATCGCTGGTTCAGTAATTGGCGCCGCCGTGAGCTCGGTCATCACCGTTGTGTCATCGCAGGTCTACCGCCACTTTATCTCTGCCAGCGCCGAAGCCATCAAAGGTACGCACGCCGCCGTCGACTACCCCGCCGGCGCCTACGAGCCCGTTGAGTTTAATGCCGAGGAGCACCTGGGCGGCGCCGCGACTACGCAGGAGATGCGCCAGATTGCGGGGCGCGCGACCACGGCGCGCGTTGCTCCCGACAGCCTGCGCGCCAAGGCGGCGGCAGAGCGCAGTCAGACGCAAAAGAAGGTCATCGTCTTCTCGATCGCCATCGCCATCGTCGCGGTCATCGCCTGCGCCGGCGCCATCCTTATCACCACCGCCGGTGAGGGTCTGGGCGAGCGCCCCGAGCCAATCCTTTCGTCGCGCACGACCGAGCACGACGCGGATAGCTCCGGTCAATCGCAAAGCCAGCAGGACGATCCGCAGGACACCCCCGCATCCGCCGACTCGTCCTCGAACGCCCCCGATCAATCGCAGGGCGTCGATTCTTCTGTGAACAACAGCGGCACGCAATCCGGCACGACCGACTCAAGCCAAACGACTGACGGCTCTCAACCGAGCACGGGTGACCAGACGAACGGCAATACATCGAATACGGGATCTACCGACAACAGCAACACCAACAGCTCGAACAGCTCGAGCGGAACCGCGTCCGGCACGGCATCTGACAGCTCGAGCCAAGGCACGACGTCGGGCAACTAAGCACGTTTGCCTCTCATAGATAACCGACCTGTATAACGGGCGCGAACCGGCAACGGTCGCGCCCGTTTGCCTTGGGCGCCGAGGTAGCAAGCCCCGCGCGATGGTAAGATGCTTTGGTGTGTAAAGAGGAGATTTGCCATGAGCAAGACAATAGTTAGGCCCACGCTATCGCTGGGCAACCACATCTATCTGTATCGCCTGCTGCGCGACGCGATTGGGTGCGGCAAGCAAACGTTTATGACGCAGGTCGAGGAGGCACTCGCCGCTGGTGACATGGCCGCTTATGACCTGGGCTTCGAGTCCACGCGCGAGCTGCTCGAGAAGCTCGACGACTGCATTAAGCTGACCGTCTTTAAGGGCGGTCGCCTGTATGCCACCGTCATCGCCAACGATGCCTGGGATACCGCCCTTGCCAAGGGCGAGGACAAGCCCAAGGCAGCCAAGGGCGCCAAGCAGTCCTACAAAAAGAAAAAGCGCGGCGAGAAGGACCTGAAGGCCGTGCGCCCCAAGCACGTTAAGCGTCCCGAGCCCGTGGCCGAAGTCGCTCCGGAGCCCGAGCCCGAGACAAAGATCGAAGTCGCTATTGAGGTAGCAGCAGAAACCGAAACCGAAATCGCCGCCATGACCGATCCCGAAGTCATGTCAGAGCAGGAAGCCGCTGCGGAGCTCAACGAGGCCCCCAAGTCGACAACCGAAGAAGCCGCCAGCCAACCCGAGACACCTGCGTTCCAAAACAGCGATGTCTTTGGCGACGAGGCCGAGGGCGATCAGTCCGACGAGCCCGCCGATCAAGACGCTACCGAGTCGACGCCGGACCCCGAGACGCCGCAGCCCACCATCTCGCTTACGGTCGTCTATGACCCCGAGAACGCCAACGCCGGCATCACCACCATGGCATCCACGCCCATCGAGGCAAAGTCGAGCGTCGAGAATGAGAACGCGACGCAGGTTGAGGTTGAAACCGCAGTTGCAGACGCGCCCGTCACCGTGAAGCCCGCAGATTCCGAGATCAAGCCGAAAGTAACGCCGGAGCCCGCACCCGTCATCGAATCCGTGCCCGCCGCTGCTTGCGACCAAATTCCCGCACCGGCACCGGCTCCGGTCCCCGCTGCAGTACCGGCCCCCGCACCCGTAGCACCCGCCATCCCCGAGGACTTCCCCATCGATTTCGCGACCGAGGTCTTCTGCCCCGGCCCGCTTCTGCACCAGCTGTCGACCTATCTCCCCTACGGCGCCGATACCCTCGGCATTGTCGGCGAGTACTACTGGATCGCCCGCGAGCGCGGTACCATCGAGGCCGCGCGAAACCGCGCAAGCTTCCCCCTGCGCTACACGCAGGCCGGCGAGCGCCGCGAGGTTGCCGTGCGCATCCGCCGCAATACCACCGGTGGCCTCGGATCCACCTGGGCCATCGATAAAGTCGAGCCTTCTACCAAGTAACAAAAAGGGACGATAACCCCAAGGTTATCGTCCCTTTCTCGTTAGGTCACCTGAGCTCGACTAATCGCGCGTGAGCTTGCGGTGGATACGATGCGGCTGGGCTGCGTCCTCGCCAAGGCGCTCGATGCGGTTGGCCTGATAGGCCTCGAAGTTGCCCTCAAACCAATACCAGTTGCCCGGATTCTCGTCGGTGCCCTCCCACGCTAGAATGTGCGTGGCGACGCGGTCCAGGAACATACGGTCGTGGCTAATGACCACCGAGCAGCCCGGGAACTCGAGCAGCGCTGCTTCGAGCGAGGACAGCGTCTCGACGTCGAGGTCGTTCGTGGGCTCGTCGAGGAGCAGCAGGTTGCCGCCCTGCTTGAGCGTAAGCGCCAAGTTCAGACGGTTGCGCTCGCCACCGGAGAGTACGCCAGCGCGCTTCTGCTGGTCCTGGCCCTTAAAGCCAAAGCTCGCCACATAAGCGCGGCTGGGGACCTCGGTCTCGCCCACCATCATGTGGTCCAGGCCATCCGAGACGACCTCCCACAGGTTCTTATCGGGGTCGATGCCGGAACGGTTCTGGTCGACGTAAGAAATCTTGACGGTCTCGCCCACCTCGAGCTCGCCCGAAGTCAGCGGCTCCAGACCCACAATCGTCTTGAACAGTGTGGTCTTGCCCACACCGTTGGGGCCGATGACGCCCACGATGCCGTTGCGCGGCAGGGTGAATGATAGGTCGTCGATGAGCACACGGCCATCGAACTCCTTGTGCAGGTGATGGGCCTCGAGCACCTTGTTGCCCAGACGCGGGCCCACGGGGATGCGGATGTCGGTCCAGTCGAGCTTCTGGCTTGCGCGGGCCTCGGCCTCCATCTCCTCGTAACGAGCCAGACGGGCCTTGTTCTTGACCTGGCGAGCCTTGGGCGAGCTGCGTACCCACTCGAGCTCGGCCTCCATGCGCTTGGCGAGCTTGGCGTCGCGGTTGCCCTGCGCCTCGATACGGGCGGCCTTGGTCTCCAGATACGTGGAGTAGTTGCCCTTGTAGGGATAAAGGTGACCGCGGTCGACCTCGCAGATCCACTCGGCAACGTTATCCAGGAAGTAGCGATCGTGCGTGACGGCAAGCACCGCGCCCTGGTAGTTGTGCAGGAAGTGCTCGAGCCACAGGATCGATTCGGCGTCCAGGTGGTTCGTGGGCTCGTCGAGCAGCAGCAGGTCGGGAGCCTCGAGCAGCAGCTTGCACAGGGCCACGCGACGGCGCTCGCCGCCGGAAAGTACGTTGACCGGCATGTCGGAATCGGGCAGCTGCAGGGCGTCCATGGCCTGGCCGAGCTTGGAATCGATATCCCAGCCGTCGGCGGCGTCGATCTCGTCCTGGAGCTTGCCCATCTCGGCCATGAGGGCGTCCATGTCGCAATCCGGGTCGCACATCTCCTCGCCGATCTTATTGAAGCGATCGACCTTGGCGATCATATCGCCAAACGCCATGCGCACGTTCTCGATGACGGTCTTGTCGTCGTCGAGCGGCGGCTCCTGCTGCAGGATGCCCACAGTGTAGCCGGGGGTGAGCCTGGCATCGCCGTTGGAGACCTCCTCGATGCCGGCCATAATCTTGAGCAGGGTCGACTTACCCATGCCGTTGGGACCCACGACGCCGATCTTGGCACCGGGGTAGAAGCTCAGGGTCACGTCGTCAAGGATTACCTTGTCGCCATGGGCCTTGCGAGCCTGATACATCTGGTAGATAAACTCCGCCATATGTCTGTTCTATCCTTTCTACCTGCTGTTTCCCTATTCTTGATTCGCTTTAGTGGAAACGAAATGAGGGAACCAGCTCTGAAACGTAACGAAAAAGGGGCATGGTTGCCCACACCCCCTAATACTACCTGGGAAAAGTCCCCCGGAACATACTATGAACTGCGTACGCTAGTTTTCCGCAACCTTAACGAGCGGCTCGCTGCGATTTGCGCCACAACAGATACGAGTAGACGTAGACGGCTCCAACCGAACCAAACGCCAGAACCGCAATCACCGCGGCGACGACTTCACTCGAAAGCACGCTGCCTGCCACGCCCATCACAATCAGGCCAATACCCAGCACCATAAAGCAGGCGCCGCCAAAACGCTGAGTACGGCGCCAGTTCTCGGGATCGGCAAGCGCCCAAGGTGTCTTGATTCCGAGCGTATAGTTCTGCTTCACACGCGGCAAGTAGTTGCCTACGCCGATGAATAGCAAACCGACAACACCGGAAATCAGCACGTTAACCGAACTGGCCGCCGGCACCACGCCCCAGACCGTGAGCTCTCCCAGCCAGCTTATGGCGCACATGAACAAGGTGAAGGCGATTACGAAGCCCTGGTAGAACTTGCCCGAGGTTCGATATGCCTCACCTTTGGGGTCGATGCGCGGCACCATGCGGAACATTGCGAGAAGCGCCAGAGGCAACGCGCCGAGCGCGGAGGCCATCCAACTGGGACCCCAACCGTCGACGGCGCCGCTCGCTCCCCAGTGCGTGGGAATCTGCGCCGGCAAGCTCGGCATCACCATGAGGTGCGCTACGACATTGGCGACGCACAGAGCGACCAGCGCGATCCACACGCGCGGCGATACCCCTGTGGCGTGAATGCTCTTGTTTTCGTTATTCATCCTTATCACCTTCCGTGTTTGTAAAGCCCATAAACCAACCGATCAAGTCCTGCATGACGGTGGTGTTTAAGCTGTAAACGATGTTTTGGCCATGACGTTCGTCGGTCACCAACCCGGCGTTTTTGAGCGTCGCCAAGTGATGGCTCAGCGACGGCTTACTGATATCGAAATGCTCGGCAAGCTCCCCCGCCGTGCAATTGCCCTCGCGCAGCAACTCCAAAATGCGCCGTCGCGTTGGATCGGCCAGCGCCTTAAAACCCTCTCCCGGCATAAGACCTCCTCTCATCATCTCTCATGACGTGCACACTATACTCAATATTTAGATGTTTGTCTAACTATCTAATCGCAATGCTTCAAACCACATCAAAGCAAACGCCATCGCAACCTATGGGCGATTACCTATAATGGCGATAGCTAAAACACGACCTGCTTCCCCATCGGAGGATATTTATGACCGAAACCACCGCCGCAACTCCCATCGAGACACGCGACACCAAGCTCGAGATTATCATGGGCCGCGAGGCACTCGATAAGCTCGCCGATGCTACGGTGCTAGTGCTCGGCTGCGGAGGCGTGGGCTCCAACTGCTGCGAGGCACTCGCCCGCGGCGGCATCGGTCATTTCGTCATTCTGGATAAGGACGTCATCGCGCCCAGCAATATCAACCGTCAGGCCATCGCCTTTCACAGCACCATCGGAAAGCGCAAGGTTGATGTGATGGAAGCCATGATCCACGACATCAATCCTGCCGCCACCGTCATCAAGCGCACCGAATACCTGCTGAGCGACAACATCGATGATTTCTTCGCGAGCGTTTTGGAGCAGACGGACGGCAAGCTCGACTACGTCGTCGACGCCATCGACACCATCTCGGCCAAGCTCACCATTGCCAAATATGCTCAGGACCACGACATTCGTTTGGTTAGCTCCATGGGCGGGGCCAACAAGCTCCATCCCGAGTGCCTCCGCTTTGCCGACATTTTCGATACGGTACGTGACCCCATGAGCCGCATCATGCGCAAAGAATGCAAGAAGCGCGGAATCAAGAGCCTGCATGTACTGTTTAGCTGCGAGGAATCGGTTAAGACACAGCCCCGCGACCCTTCCAACATCCACGAGCGCACCGAGCTGGGAACCGCCAGCTTTATGCCGCCCATCATGGGCCAGATGATTGCCGGCGAGGTTATCCGCCAGATCAGCGGCCGCGGCACTGAGCGCGTGCGCTCCGATGGCCAACGTCTGGACTAGCGGAGCGCACCGAGATGGAGCCCCGGTTATTTGATGCACACTGCCATCTTGATTTAATGGCTCACCCGGACGCCGTTGCCGATGAGGCGACGGTGCTGGGCTTGGGTCTATTTGACTGCGGCGTCAATCCGCGCGACTTTTCGGCCGCAAACGAGCGCGCCTGTCGCCAACCAGGCATCATCGCCGGCGTTGGGCTTCACCCCTGGTGGCTCGCCGATGGCCACTGCGGTTTTGTCGAAGTCAATCTGCTTTGCGAAGTTGCTGCCCAAGAACGCTACATCGGCGAAGTCGGACTCGACTTTTCCGCGCGCTTTGCTGGAAGTGAGCCGCTACAAATACAGGCACTTAACCGGCTCTGCGATGCGCTCGTGCAGCATCCTCTTACCGGGCGCGTGATATCAATTCACGCCGTTCGTTCGGCAGGAGCCATACTGGACGTCCTCGAATCGCATGGACTACTCATCCCAAACCCCGACTCCCCCGTTATCATCTTCCACTGGTTTAGCGGTACTTCGGACGAACTCGTCCGCGCGCGTAATGCGGGCTGTTATTTTTCCGTCAACGAACGCATGCTCGCATCTAAACGAGGACGCGAATACGCACGACAGATTCCACTCGATCGTTTACTGCTCGAGACCGATTCACCAGCCGAACCAAACACAGAAACAAGCGCACAGTCGCTCATCAGATCGCTCGAAAGCGCCTCAGAACACGTCGCCTCGCTCAAAAAATGCGACGCAAAGCATATTGAGTCGGCGGTTTTAGCGAATGCACACTCTGTTTTTAGCCTTCGCTAACCCCTGTGGTCAAAAAACGTCAAATATGAGTACTGCTAGCGAAATGGAGGTGGCGCGCGCAGACGTGGTGTAAGAGTGTCCTGAGGTCCGTCGCTGCAAGCCC
>CABUGI010000072.1 GCA_902491055.1 uncultured Collinsella sp.
CCATTCAGACTGGTTCGTTTGAAGCTGCTGCCATCAGCCGCGGCATCGATAGCGGCCGCGCCGAGCGCCCGATTACTCATGACCTGCTGCTCGATACCGTTGACGCCCTGGGCGCCAAGCTCGAGCGCATCGAGATCGTTCGCGCCGAGCCGCCGGTGTTCTACGCGACGATCGTCGTACTGGCCGATGGCGAGGAGCGCAAGATCGACGCCCGCCCCAGTGATGCCATTGCCCTTGCCGTGCGCAGCAATGCCCCCATGTTTGTGGAGGACGACATCATGAATCGCCTGGGCACTGTTTCCACCCACGCCGAGGATGTCGACGACGAGCAGGAGTTCGAGAAGTTCGACGAGTTCGTCCATACGCTCTCCCCCGATGATTTCTAAATGTCTGGCACGCGAGCGGAGAGGTCGCTGATGGGTACCCGCGTATCGGCTGAGGCGGCGGCCATTGCGCGCGAGGCCCAGATGCGCTCGGAGGCTTCTGAGGCGGCTCGCATTGCCTATGTGACGCAGGCCCGCACGCTTCGCGAGCGCCGCGGCTCGTTTATCAAGATGGTTGTCGTCTCCGCCCTTGTCGCGGCAATCTGCTCGCGCCTTCGTGGTACAGTTGGTGCGCTTGGGTTTTCGATTTCAACAGGCTTGGTAATCTGGGGTGTGGTCGATGCGGTCATGCTGACCAACCAGATCAAGGTACTCGACAAGCGCGCGATGGATATGATGCGCGCCCGCGACGCTGCCGCCAAGATCGCTGCCGAGGCACAGGAACTGTAACGACGCCAGACTCGATGGGAAGGTCTAAAGATGGCACAGGATATGCAGGACGCCGGTAACGTCTCCGCCGAGCTCGACGCCATGGTGTGCGATCTGATCGGCGCGTTCTTGGACGACCTTGCCGCCGGCGAGAATCCGGGCGTAGTTGTGGCGATCGAGGACGCTGCTTCCAACCGATATCTGGCGGCGCTCGACGAAGATGGCGAGGAGGCATGCCTCGAGGCTGCCACCAACTTTATCTCCGAGCACAAGATGGGTCTTAAGGACGAGGGGCTGGGCCGCATCGCCCGCTATGCCATCGGCTACACCGGTTGTGTCGAAATTGACGGCGGCTATCACGACGCCCTGCTCGTGAGCTTCTTCGAAACCACGCTCGAGAGCGGTTTTTCGGCATATGTGCTGTATGAGGGCATGGGCGCCGGCGATGGTTTTATGTGGAGCGACCCTGAACCTGCAGGTGAGGAAACCCCTCTCATCTAAAATCGCTAAAATAAACGAGTTTTCGGTAAAAGGCTCAATATTCCCGCCGAGCGTTGCATTGCTGGGTGGGTCGCATACGCGTGCCGGTTGTATATAGATAGAAGATAGGGGAACTACATGCGCGTAGACAATCTGAGGAACATCGCCATCATCGCTCACGTCGACCACGGCAAGACGACGATGGTCGACAAGCTCCTGCGTGCCACGGACGCCTTCCGTGCCAACCAGCAGGTCGAGGACCGCGTCCTGGATTCCAACGACCAGGAGCGCGAGCGCGGCATTACGATTCTCGCCAAGAACATCTCTATCGAGTACAAGGACGTTAAGATCAACGTCATCGACACCCCGGGCCACGCCGACTTTGGCGGCGAGGTCGAGCGCGTGCTGCGTATGGCCGACGGTGCCCTGCTGCTGGTCGACGCCTTTGAGGGCCCCATGCCCCAGACCCGCTTCGTGCTGCGTCACGCTATCGACACCGGCCTTAAGATTATGATCGTCATCAACAAGATCGATCGTCCGGGTGCTAACCCCGAGAAGGCCTACAACGACTGTCTCGACCTTATGGCCGACCTGGGCGCCACCGACGACCAGCTTGAGTTCGCCATGGAGCACGTGGTCTACGCCAGCGCCATGAATGGCTTTGCCCGCCTCGATCCCAACGACGGCAACATGGACATGTATCCGCTGCTCGATATGATTATCGACGACATGCCCGCGCCCAAGGTTGACGAGAACGCCCCGCTGGCCATGCAGTGCGTGACCATCGACCACTCCAACTTCGTTGGCCGCATCGGTATCGGTCGCGTGTACTCCGGCGCCATTCACCAGGGCGATCAGATCCTGGTTGTGAAGAACGACGGCTCCAGCGCTACTGCCACCGTCAAGCAGCTCTTTACCTTCGACTACCTGGGCCGCACCGAGTGCCAGGAAGTCGGCGCCGGCGATATCGCCGCCGTCGTGGGCATTGACCGCACCGATATCGGCGATGTCTACACCGACCCCGAGAACCCCGTCGAGCTCGAGCCCATCGAGATCGACCCGCCGACCCTGTCCATCGTCTTTGAGGCTTCGACCTCCCCGCTCGTCGGCCGTGACGGCGACATCGTGGGCGCCCGTCAGCTTAAGGAGCGCCTGTTCAACGAGGCCGAGAACAACGTGACCATGAAGATCGAGGAGCTCGAGGACAAGAGCGGCGTCGAGGTCTCTGGCCGCGGCATTCTGCACCTGTCCGTCCTGATGGAGTCCATGCGCCGCGAGGGCTTTGAGTTCCAGGTCGGTCGTCCCCGCGTTCTGTTTAAGAAGGACGAGAACGGTAACAAGCTGGAGCCTGTCGAGCAGGCCGTCGTCGAGTGCCCGGACGAGTACTCGGGCAAGGTCGTCGAGGTCTTCGGTACCTCCGGTGGCATCATGACGAGCATGGACACCTCGGGCATCGTGACCCATCTTGAGTTCAAGATCCCGACCCGCGGCATCATGGGCCTTAAGAACCGCATCATGAACGTCACTCACGGCGAGGGCGTGTTCTACCACACCTTCCTGGAGTATGGCCCCTACGCCGGCGAGATCGGCAACCGTCAGAACGGCGCCATGATCTCCATGACCACCGAGAAGGCCGTTGCCTACGCTCTGGGTACGCTGCAGGAGCGCGGCCAGCTGTTCGTTGAGCCGGGCACCGAGTGCTACGAGGGCATGATCGTGGGCGAGCGCAGCAAGGCCGGCGACATGGTCGTCAACATCGCCCGTACCAAGAATCTGGGCAACCAGCGTTCCTCGACCTCCGATATCTCCGTCCAGCTGGTGCCGCCCCGCACCTTCTCGCTGGAGGAGGCGCTGGAGTACATCGCCGATGACGAGCTGGTCGAGATCACCCCCAAGAACATTCGCCTGCGCAAGCGTTTGCTCAACGCCACCGACCGCAAGAAGGCTGCCGTCCGCGCCGGCCAGGTCAACAAATAAGCGCTGGGCTTTATAGCGTCTAACAAGAAAGGGCGTCGACCGCGATGGTCGGCGCCCTTTTTGGTGCAAGGGGGACGGGTTAGTTTGCATCACAGCTGGGGCGACTATCCCTCCGATTGGCTTCCCAGCCAAAGTAAAGTTGTTTAAACATATACATAATTCCACTGAATATAGCCGGTATGATGCAAAACTGTTAACAGATAAATATCAACTGGTATTAAATTAAAAGACCTATTGACCTGCGGTTTACATGATTGGTATCTACATATTATTTTATGCATTGTGGCATAGACGAACCGTCTTAGAAGGTGCTCCCCAATGGGTTCTTGCAATGCGCTAGGTAGGTTCTCGTTGATGTTGGGGCTTGTGTTCGATCCGACGATTCGCCGTATTCCACACTGTGTTGTAGGAATTAGGGGACAACTATGGACGCACACCGCTCACGGTCGCTGGGTATGGCGGCTCTGATTTTCATTTTGATTTGCCTCACCGCCGCAGTGTTTTACGGTGCGGCCCTCGTGCGCGCCGAGGATGCGACGCCGCCGACGCCGATTGCGATTGATGAGAAGACAGCGAGCGTTACGGTTAAGCTCTATACCGACGAGTATCGTACTCAGGAGCTAAAAGGTGCCGTGACCTCTGTATCAACCCTTTACGGGGCTTTTTCGGCAAATTTCAAAACTGGCGAGGCTCCTACGCCTGGGAACAATGTTGCCGTTTACAAGTTTCCTGACACCATAGCCGTCGACGATAACGCCGCTGTGGACCTTATGGCGGGAACGGGCACCGATGCCGTAAGAGCTGGCACATGGGAGATTAAAAACAACAAGGTCATCTTTACGTTCGACAAGGCGTGGCTCGCGAAAAACCCTGCGAACATCCATGTCGCGGCCAGCTTCTCGTTCCAGCTTAAAAACAAGGACGTTGGTTCTGGTGGCGTGACATCTGTCGTGTTCCCCGGCGTGGGGAAGGTCGATATTTCCACCAAGGACGGTAGCGTTAAGGGAGAGAAGTCGGGGGTTTTCTCTCAGGGCTCCAACGGCGTGGCCAAGGTCACCTGGACCGTTAAGCTCACCGTCGAGCCGTATGCCACAAGCGTTAAGTTCACCGATACGCTAGGCGAGAACTTCAGCTTTGTGGAGGGCAGCTTTAAGCTTGACGGCAAGACGATTGAATCGCAGCCAACAATCGAAGGTCAGACCGCGACCATCGAGAACTTGGGCAGCCTTCCCCGGGGTGTCCATACGATTACGTATGAAACCAAGCTGAAGAGTGACGTCTCCGTGAACAACGGCGAGTATATCAACGAACAGGGAGGCTCCAAAAACACGGCAGCGTGGGAATGGGGCGGCCCTAACGATCGCCAGAACGGCACGGCCACGGCTGCTCCTAGTCAATTTCGTTATGACATGATCAACAAGTCCAACGGCTCGGGCACGTCGTCGGACATCAAATGGACGGTCAGGCTCAACCAAGGCGAGCTTAAGGCTGACATGAGTGGCTACAAGTTCACCGATAAGTTGGACGCTAAACAAACGTATACGGGGAGTTACACGGTTTACAAAGGTACGTCGGATTCGGATGGAGCCAAGATCTACGAGCGTGCTCTTGATTCGTCGAAAGATACCTTTTCCTATACGTTCCCGGACAACCTTAACGATAAGTACGCCACCTACTGCATCGTTTATCACACCAGGATGAACGATACGAATTCCTATGACACCGTGCACAACAATGCGACTATCGAGCATGAAGGCCGCGTCTCGGGAGCAGCCGAAGGCAAGTTTACGCCGCAGCTGATGGGTACGCCGATCACCAAGAGGCGCGTGAGCTCCGACGAGGCCGGGACGACGGGCAGGGCGACGTGGGAGACGAAGGTCGCGCTGAAAGCGATCGTTAATGCGGTCCATCCGGACAAGGTGACGGTGAAGGATACGTTTCAGTCGGCGTGGTCGCAAAATCTCGGCATCGACGTAGATTCCATTTCCATCACAATCGGCGAAACTGTGCTGAAACGGGGCCAGAACGCTGACTGGGACCTGACGGCCAACTGGACGGTCGGTGGAACAAAAAGAAATTTCAACCTTGATATAAATGTGAACGACAAGGTAAAGGCCGCCCTCGAGAACGAGGACTACGCCGTCATCACCTACACCACCACGTCCGATGCGTTGCCGGGCTGGTACTCGAACTTCGCGTCGGTCAGTGCGTCGGGCCTGAACCTTCAGCGGCAGTACACCGACCTCGTTATGTACGTTGTCAACAAAGAAACGACGCCTGCGGTCGAGAAGCCGGAAGCGGAGTCGAAGGTGTCTTGGAGCGAGAGCTTCGACTGGAGCTCCGTCGACGGCTCGGCAGAGAAGGGTGCTTGGCTCGTCGACTGGACAGTGTACGCGAACCGCCAGCAGGGCAACAAGGGCGCAAATGGTGAGTACGAATACTACGGAGCCGGAAAACTCGGCAACAAACCTCTGAATATTGTCGACACCCTTCCGGACGGTATGAGCTACGTTGTGAATTCCGCCAAATACACGCTCGTGCAGAATCCCTACGATCAGCATGCCGGCTACGGTAGCGGAAGCGAGGCGGAGACGATCATTTCGGGCAAACAGCTCGATGCCGGCAACGTGAAAAGCAACGGTAGCACGGTCACCTTCTCCATTCCTACAACAGAGCTTGGTGAATTTGCCGGTTACGCCAAGCTTACGTATCGGACGGCGGTCAAGCGAGGCAAGCTCGACACCTCTACGAACGAGGTGAAGTTCACTAATTCTGCCAGCGCTAAGTCGGGTGAGAAGGAGTTCAGCTCTGGCAGCGGAACCGTCACCATCAAGAACAACGTTATCAACAAGACCGGCGAGCGGGTCACTGACAGCAATCGCATCAAGTACACCATTCTGGTCAACAAGTCTGCGGTTGCCCTTAAGAGCGACACTGACATCCTCGAGCTCGTCGACACCATGGATGCCAAGTGCACGTTGGCGCCGTCTACGCTTAAGGTCTATGAGCGGATGAATGGTGCCTGGTCACTGCTGGCTGATGAGGACTATTCATCGGAGATGGAGCAAGTCAAGGATGAATCTGGCTCGCGTACGAAGCTGACACTCAACGTGCCCGATAAGAAGTATCTCAAAGTCGAGTATGAGGTGATCCCGAGCGGAAATCCTGGCGATGAAGTTTCTCTTTCCAACACCGCCACGCTCACGGGGGTGACTGATGGCTCCGCGATCGATGATCAAAAATGGATTGTCAAGAGCGCTTCTGCTACCGCAGGTGGCAACGGCTACGGCATCACGATGACCAAATACGACGCCCAGCAGGTCGGCGCGACGCTCGAGGGTGCGGAGTTTACGCTCTACAGTGTGGCCATGGATGGCGCCGGTGAGACTGATGAGGAATTCCAGACTGCCAAGACCGATGGCAGCGGAAAAATCTCGTTCGGCACGAGCACCAAAAAGATGACTAATTGCGTGCTCTACAAGCTTGTGGAGTCGAAGGCGCCTGAGGGGTACGACACAACAAGCCCCACATGGATCATGCTCAAGGGCGATGCGACTACGGAGGAATATCAGGCCGCGCTTGAAAAGGCGAGGGACGTTGTCGGGAACGCAGAGATCATCGGCGATGCCGAGAAGGACAAGATTTGGATCTACGATAATCGCCTGACGGTATCCACGGAAATCAAAGCAAAGAAAGTGCTTGAAGGTGGAACCTTCAAGGAAGGACAGTTCTCGTTCGAGCTCAAGGACGGCGAGGGCAAGGTACTCCAGACGGTGACTAATGACGCCGAGAGGAACGTCTCTTTTCCCGTCGAGTACAACAAGGCGGGAACCTATACCTACAAGATCTCCGAGGTCGTTCCCAAGGACGCCGAGGGCAACGTCAAGGATCACATTACCTATGACACGACCGAGCACAAGGTTAAGGTTGTCGTGGCTAATGGCGACGGAAAGCTCGATGTCACCGTCACCTACGATAACGACTCTCCGACTCCACCGACCTTTACCAACAAGTATTCGACCACGCTTCCCGAGGCGGGCGGGGCTGGCTTGACTATGACGTATCTGGCCGGCGCTTCGATGCTGTGTTTTGCCGCGACGTGGATGCATGCTCGTCGTCATCGCGATCTGGATCGAGGTGGCCGTCGTGAGTAGGTTTTGCCGCCGCTTGCTGGCTGTCGCGACGATAGCCACGGTTGCCATCCTCTCTTTTGTGGTGTTGCCCGGGACGGCTCATGCTGTCGGTACCGGAGCTATT
Source organism: uncultured Collinsella sp. (assembly GCA_902491055.1). Lineage (GTDB taxonomy): Bacteria > Actinomycetota > Coriobacteriia > Coriobacteriales > Coriobacteriaceae > Collinsella. Next base: position 7,467 of record CABUGI010000072.1, read on the forward strand.
ACGGTGGACGGTAAAGTTGCGACGCGGTATGACGCGTATCAGCTCTTTTCGGCGATCGTTGCCGACGATGCTGATGCCGACCAAAAAGTCGCAACTGATGTAGCGTGGACGAATGACACGGTTCGCCAAGCTGTTCTCCCCGTGCTTCATGATGCGGGGCTCGATAGCTCGGCATCGGGGGCACAAGAGGCTGCCGAATGGATGGATGCCGACGGACATATAACGACCGCGCTGACGGCAAAGCTTGCTCGTGCGATTTGCAATGCCGGCGCAACTTCCGTGGCCCTTAACGCGGGCACGGCGGCCGAGCTGCCCTGCGGCTACTGGCTCATCGTCGCCGACGACGACGCCATCGCCCAGGGCGAGGCCGGCACCGCGCCGACCATGGCCCTGGTCGGTGGCAGCGCCGTCACCGTCAAGCCCAAGGCGGCGACCCCCAAGGTGTCCAAGCATGTGCTGGAGGACGGCACCGCCTCCTGGCAGAAGGCCGCCGACGCCACGGTCGCCGACGACCTGTACTGGCGCCTCTCGGCCACGGTCCCGGCCGGGCTCACGGCCTACGACACCTATACGGTGCGGTTCGTCGACACCATGGGCGCGGGGCTCGACCCCTCCAAGGTCGCCGCGAGCATGCATGTTTACGTGGCGGCGGGCGCGGACGGCGGCTTCGACGCCGTCTCGACCGGTAAGGACGGGCGCACCGGCACCGAGCCCGCGAAGGGTTGGACCGACATCACGGCCCAGTGCGGGGTCTCGGTCGACGGTAAGACCTTCACCGTGCGCACCGGCGACCTCATCGCCGCGCTCGGCGGGGCCGACGCCTTTACCGCGGGCGCCCGCGTGGTCGCCGTCTACAATGCGCCGTTGGGGGCCAACTGCAATCGAGGCGCCACCAAGGGCAACCCCAACGAGGTCTACCTGCGTTATCCGCGCTCTCCCCTCGCCGACCAGTCCGGCGACGCCGGATTCACCCGCACGCCGAGCGATGACGCGTGCGCCTACACCTGGGGACTCAGCCTCATCAAGCGCTCAAGCTCGGACGATAAACCGCTCGCGGGCGCCAAATTGCGCATCATCGATGACCGCGGGCGCATCCTAACGACCGACGGCTCGTGGTCGACGGATGCCGACGCGTGCGTCACCACGGGCGCGGATGGCCATGTGGAATTGAGCGGTGTTGACGCGGGTGCCTACACCGTCGAGGAGGTCGCGGCTCCCAAGGGCTACACCGCCTTTGAAGCCAAACGTACGGTGACGGTTGCGGCCGAGGGATTGGACGTTAAACAGGTTGCAGTCGCGAAGCCCAAGGTGACCGTGTCGACCGAAAGCCCTCTGCGGGTTGATACCGCCGATGCCGGGACGGGTTCGATTGGGCTGTCGGTGCTCAACACCCCAAGCAAAGAAGCAAGTCGAGGCTTTATGCCCTCGACGGGAGATAGAACGTTGGTGCTAGTGGCGGTTTTGGCTGCCATCGGAGTGGCGGCTATTGTTGTCGCGCTCGTCATCAAGCGGGGAGGAGGTCGCCGTGAAAAATAATTATCCCCTCTGCTCAATGGCGAACTGCCTCCGTAGCGAGTGATGCGTAGGCCTACCGACCTGATGATCATTGGTTTTGAAAAAGTTACTAGAGAACCCTCCATGAAAAGCGGGGCACCCGGTCGATATGACCGAGTGCCCCGCCTCGTTTGTTGTTGCAAAGTAACCTGACCCCTTTGCACCACCACAAAGGTGCCTGGCCCCTTTGTGGTGATCGGCTGCTAAGCGGTGGGAAGCTCTGGCGTG
>CABUGI010000073.1 GCA_902491055.1 uncultured Collinsella sp.
GAGATTGGAGGAAGTGATGGCGCAGGGGACGTTTGTGCAGGCGCTCCGGAAAGAGGCGGCGCTGAGCGGTACCTTTATGAAGGGCCGCTCGCTCATGCTCAACGGCGCCGTGCTGTCGATCGAGGACAGCGGCTCGCGCTTCTCCAAAAACGTGACGGTTGAGGGTGCAGTGCGCGGTTCGCGCGGCGACCTGTACAAGACGCACGTGGCGCTCGACATGGACGAGCACGAGGTGATCGACTACGACTGCGATTGCCCCGCTGCCTATCGCTACCCCGGCATGTGCAAGCACGCCATCGCCACGGCGCTTGCGTACCTGGACGCCAGCGGCACCGAGCCCGTCGAGGGGCTGCGCACGCCGGTCCGCACGTTTACGGCGGCGCCCAAGCAAGCCGTGCGTCCCGCGTCCGCCGCACCGGCTGTCAACCCTAACTTTCCCTTCCCGGCGCCTGTCCCCACGAGTCCGAGCCTCATGAAGGCGCTCTCCGATCTTTCGGACGCGCGCATGGATGAGTTGGCGGGCATGCGCCGCAAGCTCGCCGGCACTGTCGACCCCGATGCCCCCAAGGCGGTGTTGGAGCCCTCGCTGGTGCCGTACTACAATCCGCTGTTTGCCGACCGCTTTAGCTGGGCGCTCGAGCTTCGCATTCGCTGCGGTTCGGTGTCCTACGTGGTCAAGGACATCGACGGCATGGCCGCCGCCTACGTGCGCGGCGGCACGTTCTCGTACGGCAAGAAGCTCACATTCCTCCATGCGCCCGAGGCCTTCGACGAGGTTTCGGTGCGCCTGCTCGACCTTGTTGTGGCAACGGTTGTGTATCTGAGCGACATCACGAGTTCGCGTTCGGCGTCGTACGATTTTGCACGCAGCGGCTTTGTCGCCGAGCGCCAGTTGCCGCTGTCCGAGCATGACATCGTATACATGCTGGACTTGCTGCGTGGCCGCACCATTTCCTTTGAGCCCGCCTGGTCGCGGGGAACGACGACGCATCGTTCCTACGAGGTTGCGGTTGAGTTATCGCCGGTGGGGGAGGACGAGGCCTCGGCAAAACAACCGCCGCTCCTTGCCGCCAAGATCGCGCCGGCGGCCGGTGGCAGCTACGACCTGCGCCTGCCGGCCGATACGTACTGCTTTGTCGCAGGCGACGCAGCCTATCTGGTCGACACGCACCGCGCGCGCCGCGCCGATGCAACGTTTGCCCAGCATGCCGCACCGTTTCTGTCGCGTCTGCTGCCTTGTCGCACGCCGGTCCATATCGCCGCCGAACAGGTGGGCGAATTCTGCCGCATGGCACTGCCCGTGCTGCGCGAATACACCGACCTCACCGCTCCCGCCGTGCTCGACACCGTGGCGCCCGAGCCGAGCTTTGCCATGGCAATCGGTGTCGATGACGGGCTTGTGACCTGCAAGATTACGGTTTCCTACGGCGACTGGTCGGCAGATCTCTTTAGCCTGGGCGCTCCGGGCAGCCCCTTCGAAGAGCAGCGCCCGGGCGTGCCGCCGCGCGACGAGATAGCAGAGTTTCGCGTTATGGATACGGCGGCCCTGTATTTCGACTTTTACGAGGGCGGCCTGGCGTTTGAGGAACGCGATGACGAGAGCCTGTTCCACTTGCTGACCGAGGGCCTGTCTGCCCTGTCCGAGCTGGGCGAGGTCATGCTCAGTGACCGCCTACGCCAGATCTCGGTCCGCCCTGCGCCCAAGCTTTCGGTGCGTGCGACCGTCAAGAGCAACCTGCTCGATGTTGAACTGGGCGCGAGCGGTCTTTCGGCGGCCGACCTTGCCATCTATCTGGACTCGTACAAGCGCCATCAAACGTTTGCGCGCCTTACGTCCGGCGACATCATTCGCCTGGACGAGGGCGCTCGAGCCGCGTTTGGCCTCGCCGAGGACCTGGGCGTCGATGCCGTCGACCTGCTCGACGGCGTGTCGCTTCCCGCATCGAGCACCCTGTTCGTCGATAGCATGCTCACGCGCACGCCCGCGCTCGAGGCCGATCGCGACGCTGCGTTCCGCCGTACCGTCGAGCGTCTGGACACGCTCGGCAAGATGGACTTTACGGTGCCGGCATCGCTTAAGGCAACGATGCGCGGCTACCAGGTCGACGGATACCAGTGGCTCGGCTCGCTCGAACACCTGGGCCTTGGCGGCATCTTGGCCGACGACATGGGCCTGGGCAAAACGCTGCAGATGATCGCACATGTCCTGGCGCGCGTGGAAGCGGGGGACATTAAGCCCACGCTTGTGGTGTGCCCTGCGTCGCTTGTGTACAACTGGACCGCCGAGCTGGAGCGCTTTGCCCCGTCGCTCGATGTGTGCGCCATTGTGGGCGCCAAGGCTCAACGCCGCGTGCAGATCGCCGGCGTGGCCGAGCATAACGTGGTCGTGACGTCGTATGACCTTATGCGCCGCGATATCGATGAGTACGCCGAGCAGGACTTTGCCCGTGTGGTGCTCGATGAGGCCCAGTACATTAAAAACCCGCTCACTCAGGTGGCGCGTGCCACCAAGCGCCTGCCGGCCGGCGTGCGCTTTGCCCTGACGGGCACGCCCATCGAAAACCGCCTATCCGAGCTCTGGAGCATCTTCGACTTTTTGATGCCGGGCCTGCTGGGTACGCGTGAATCGTTTGCAAAGCGCTTCGAAAGCCCGGTCGAGCATGCCGAGGGCGACAGTGCCGCCCGCCTGCAAGCGCTCGTGTCGCCGTTTGTGCTGCGCCGCGTAAAGGAAGACGTGGTGGCCGACCTGCCCGAGAAGATCGAGGATACGGTCATGGCGCAGCTCACCGGCGAGCAGCGCAAGCTCTACCTGGCCAACCAGGACCGCATCGCCCAGCAGGTGCAGCACCGCGAGGCATCCGAGTTTAAGAAAGACAAGCTCAAGGTACTTGCCGAGCTCACCAAGCTGCGCCAGATCTGCTGCGACCCGCGTCTACACTACGAGGATTACAAGGCGGGGAGCGCCAAGCTCGATACGTGCATGGAGCTCGTGCACGGCGCACTCGACGGCGGACATCGCATCCTATTGTTCAGCCAGTTTACGGGTATGCTCGATATTATCGGTAAGCGCTTGGCCAAGGAGGACATCGCCTTCCTTAAGCTCACGGGCGCTTCGTCTAAGGAGAGCCGCGCCAAGATGGTCGCGCAGTTCCAAGCGGGCGAGGTTCCGGTCTTTTTGATTTCGCTCAAGGCGGGCGGCGTGGGCCTTAACCTGACGGCGGCCGATGTGGTCATTCACTACGACCCGTGGTGGAACGTGGCCGCGCAGGACCAGGCGACCGACCGCGCGCATCGTATTGGTCAGCAGCATACCGTGACCGTGTACAAGCTCATCGCCAAGGACACGATCGAGGAGCGCATTATGCAGATGCAGGAGTCCAAGCGCGACCTGGTCAACAGCGTGCTCGGCGGCGACGGCATCTCGTCGGCGTTGTTTACCCGCGAAGATGTTCTGGCGCTGCTGGGCGGCGACGGGCGCTAGCCGCGCGCGGGGTGGGACTGCTGGAGTGGGCGGGACGGTCGACGCATTTTGGCCCGACCGCTTGCCTGATCCGTTATGTGTTCATTTGCAATGCCGTGGATGGTTTGTCTGCCTTTGGGCATAAGAACCATCGAGAACATTGGCACATCAGCAAAGGAGAACATCATGGCGAAATTCTTTAAGGACCCCGACGGCAAGCTCATCGCTGCCCTTGGCGACGGCGTTGCGACCCCTGCCGGTTGCACGGAGCTGACTGCAAACACTGAGGACGCGGCGCACGAGAAGCACGTGCCTGTTGTCGAGACCGAGCGTGACGGTCACGTGATTCGCGCACGCGTTGGCTCGGTCGAGCACCCCAGCCTGCCCGAGCACTACATTGAGTGGATCGCCCTTGAGGCCGAGGGCCGCTTAGAGGTCCATTACCTTGAGCCCGGCATGAAACCCGCGACGTTTTTCGCGGGCGGCTCCAAGACCGGTACCGTCTATGCCTACTGCAACCTGCACGGGCTGTGGTCCGCGACATTCTAGGAGCGCGCCCCCGCTCGGGGTATCATAGCTAGCATATGCACATGCAAGCGCCGACTGCATTATGCGGCCGGCGCTTTTACTACGATTTCGATGGTTTACGACGGAAAGGGCTGAGCCATGAAGCTCGCGCTTGCACAGATCGATATGCGCCTGGGTGATATTGAGGGCATTTGCGGCCGCATCGAGGACCAGGCTCGTCTGGCCCACGAGCGCGGGGCGCGCGTGCTGTGCGTTCCGGCTCCGCTCTTTATGGGCGCCATGCCCGGTGGCCTGGTGGGCGCTGCCGACTTTGAGCACGACATGCTTGCCGGCTTGACTGGTGTCGCCGAGCGTATCCAGGAGCTTGACATGATCTGCATCGTGCCCGCGGCGGTTTCGTTTGAGGGCCAGCCGCTGCTCGACTACATGATGCTCAAGGACGGTCATGTGGTGCCGGCGCGTTCGAGCATTGCCCTGCAGCGTGGCGAGAACAGCGACACGCGTTGGGCGCCGCCGGTGTTCGACGTGGACGGCGTGCGCATCGCCGTGATTTTTGACTTGGACCGCGAACTCGAGATGTTGCCGACCGGTGTTGACCTCATTGCGTATTTCCAATTCAACGCGTTTGACATGACCGACCGCGAGACTGCTGCCATTGCCGCCGTTCGCAGCGGCGCCTACCGCAAGATCGCATCCAAGCGCAGCGTGTGGTTTGCCTGCATAGCGCCGGTCGGTGCCTATGACGAGTCGGTGTATACCGGCGGTTCGTTTGTGCTCGACGACTGCGGCCGCGTGGTGGCCCAAGCGCCGTGTTTTGAGGAGAGCCTACTGGTTCAGGAGATCCAGCGCGGTGTGATGCTCGATGCCCTGGAAGACCACGAGCTGCCCGAGTTTCGCTCCGAGGAATGGCTGTGGCAGGCGCTGGTGCTTGCCGTTCGCGATAACGCCCGCGCCCGCGGTGCGTCGCGCGCCGTGGTGGCGCTCGAGGGCGACTTGCCGTCGTCTTTGCTGGCGGCGCTGGCCGTCGACGCTCTGGGCCCGCGCAATGTGATTGGCCTGGTGCTGGGGCGCAACCGTATCTTTACTCCGGCGCAGGAAGAGGCCGAGGCTGCCCGCTGTGCCGCCGTCCGCGCCATCGCCGAGCGTTTACACATTCGCACTGTCGAGCGCGATGCACCGGATGCGACGCGTGTGCTCGATCGCGACGTGTCGGCGGGCGATGCCGAGCGTCTGCGCTCGCGCACGTTGGGCCTCATGCTGGAGGACACGGCGCTCGAGCTGGGTGCGATGGCGCTGAGCCCGCTGTCCAAAACCGAGTACGCGCTGGCGGCGCCGGCGCTTTGCGGCGGCTACCAGGGCGATTACGCGCCCTTTGGCGATGTGTACCTGTCGACGCTTGAGTTTGTGGCGCGCGTGCGCAACCGCACGTCTGCCGTGGTGCCCCAAGAGCTCGTGACGCTCAACGCGGTGGAAGATTGTATGGAGCGCGTGCTGGCGCAAGCGCTCTCGACGCTCGACGGTCCGGTCGATATGCTCGACCGCGCGGCACAGCTGCTCGGCGGGCTTGAGCCGGGTGAGGTCGATGGCGCGCTCGAGGCGCACGTGGACCGCAATCGATCTTTCGACGACATCCCGATGGCCGCTGGCAAGACTGAGGCCTGCTCGCTGCTGCTGATGCTCGTGCGCCAGGGCGAGGCTGCTCGCCGCATGCTGCCGACGGCTCCGATCGTCTCGGCACGTTCGTTTGTTGAGCGCTCCTGGCCCTACATGCTTGCGTGGTCCGATCTGGGACTCAGCGGCAAGGAGCGCATGACGGTCGATTCGCTGGCGCGCGCCGAGGTGCGCCGTTTTGCTGACGAGGATACGAGCGAGCGCGTGCGAAACGAGATGATGGGCGTGCTGGGCGAGCTGCTGGGTATTTCGCCCGAGCAAATGGAGGAGCTGCGCTCCGAGGACGGTCAGCGTCGTTTGCACGAGGGAATGAAAAAGTTCGAGGGCGAGGTTCAGGACGCCATCGATAAGATGATGGGCGGTCAGGGCGGCTCGCAAGGTAGTCCCCAGGGTGGCCCGATGCCGCATCCGCCGGTTGATCCCCGACAGTTCCCATTCTTCTCGCAGAACTAAACTGGGGATGGGATTCGCTCCCAACACCGATACTTCAACTAAGCATCTTGACCCCGTTGTGTTATTCTAGAACAGACGTTCGTGAATGATGCGCGGGGCCTTGTCTTGCGCTGTGCTTGTGGCGAGGGGAGGTTGGCTTGGTTATCTTGGGCATTGACCCCGGTTTGGCTCATACGGGTTGGGGGATTATCGAGGAGCGGCGTGGCGAGGTTCGCTGCCGTGCCTACGGCTGCATCGAGACCAGTGCCGGAAGTCCGCTCGCGGTGCGCCTGTCGCATATCGCCCATGACCTTAAGGATGTCGTCGAGCGTTATCGACCCGACACGGCTGCTGTCGAGAGCATCTACTTTGGCGCCAACGTTCGTTCGGCCATCCCCACGGCGCATGCCCGCGGTGCTGCGCTTGTGGCGCTTTCGGAGTGCGCGCTCGAGATTGGCGAGTACACGCCTATGCAGATCAAACAGGCTGTGGTGGGCACCGGCGCCGCGGACAAGCGGCAGGTCGCCTACATGGTACGCACGCTAACACAGCTCGACCACGACCCGCATCCCGACCATGCCGCCGATGCCCTGGCCTGCGCCATCTGCCACGTAAACCTCAGCCGCACCCGCGCCCTCACCGGTGGCGAGTTCTATCAACAGAGAGGAACCGGATACTGATGATTTCCCAGCTCCACGGAACGCTTGTCGAGGCCACGATGAGCTCTGCTGTCGTCGATGTGTCGGGCGTTGGCTTTGAGCTCGGCATTTCGGGCAGCACTGCGGCCACGTTGCCGACGCCCGGTGGCGAGGTCCGCCTCTACACGCGTATGCAGGTGCGCGAGGACGCCATGACACTTTTCGGTTTTTCCTCAAAGGATGAGCGCACGATGTTTGACCGGCTCGTGTCCGTTTCGGGCGTTGGCCCGCGCCTGGCGCTTGCCGTGCTTTCCACCTATACCGTGGGGCAGCTGTATTCGCTGGTGATGGCCGAGGACGACAAGGGCATGGCCAAGGTACCCGGTGTGGGCAAAAAGACAGCTCAGCGCCTGATCCTGGAACTCAAGAGCACCTTTGCCAAGGATAAGGGCTTTGTGCCGGTCGACGTGATTCCCGGACAGGTTGCGATGCCCGTGCCCGCTGCCGCTCCCTCGGCGATCGATGATGCCCGTGCGGCACTCCTTTCCATGGGCTTTAGCCCGCAGGAGACCGATGTTGCCCTGAGCGGGTATGATGGGCAGAATATGCGTGTCGAGGATCTGCTCGGCGCGGCGCTTAAGCGACTTGGAATGGATGCGTGATGTGGGAAGCCGATGACTCTCAGGACCTGTGGGCGACGCCCGGCAACTCGCCGGCGGCATCCATGGCGCACGGCGAGCGCATGGTGGGCTCGGAGCTGACGGCCGAGGATCTCGATGTCGACCGCACTTTGCGCCCCCAGCGCCTGGACGATTACTGTGGCCAGGAGCACATCAAGCAGAGCCTACGCGTGTTGATCGAAGCGGCGCAGAGCCGTGGCGAGACGCTCGACCACGTGATTTTCTCGGGTCCTCCGGGCCTGGGCAAGACCACGCTGGCCACCGTTATCGCCAACGAGCTGGGCGCTCAGATCAAGACGACGAGTGGCCCTGCCATCGCGCGCACCGGCGACCTGGCGGCTATCCTTACCAACCTGCAGCCGGGTGACGTGCTGTTTATCGACGAGATCCACCGTCTTAACCGTTCGGTCGAGGAAGTCCTGTATCCCGCGATGGAGGACTTTGCGCTCGATATTGTGATCGGTAAAGGCCCGGCCGCACGTTCTATTCGCCTGGATATCCCCAAGTTTACGCTGGTGGCGGCCACGACCCGTTCGGGCATGCTCACGGGCCCGCTGCGCGATCGCTTTGGTATCTCGTATCGCTTGGACTACTACACGGTCGAGGAGCTCGCCCAGATTGTGACGCGCTCGGCGACTATCCTGGGCGTGACGATCGATCATCCCAGTGCGCTCGAGATCGGCTCGCGTTCGCGCGGCACGCCACGTCTTGCCAACCGCCTGCTCAAGCGCGTGCGCGATTACGCACAGGTGCGCGGCAACGGCCCCATCGAGCTCGATATCTGTCGCCAGGCGCTCGAGTTCTTCGAGATCGACGAGCTCGGTCTGGACTGGATGGATATTCGCATTTTGGAGACGCTCGCCAAGACGTTCTCCGGTCGCGCCGTGGGACTTACGACCCTTGCCAGCGCGGTGGGCGAGGACCCGGGCACGCTCGAGGATGTCTATGAGCCCTATTTGCTGCAGTGCGGATTGATGATTCGTACGCCGCAGGGCCGTCAGGCAACCCTCCGCACCTTTGAGCACCTGGGGATTGAACCTACCGTTTAGGGCGTTTTGTTTTGGCGGGCTGTTGGACTATCGCTGGGCATCGGGTAAACATATCGCCGTTCATCGGTTATGGGCGTTTTACTATTGCGCGCCCGTGCTATGCTGAATTGGTCTTTTTCTCATTCGGTAACGAAAGGACCGCCCATGCCTACTGACATCGAAATCGCACGTTCTGTCACGCCGCTGCCTATTACCGAGGTGGCCAAGAACGCCGGCGTCGACGTTAAGCACCTTATTCCGTACGGCTTCGACAAGGCTAAGGTCGACTATTCACTGCTCAACGAGCCGACTGATCACCAGGCCAAGCTCGTCCTCGTGACCGCTATCAACCCAACGCCCGCGGGCGAGGGCAAGACCACCACGACCATCGGTCTGGCCGATGGCCTGCGTCGTCGCGGTATCAAGAGCGCCGTGGCCCTGCGTGAGCCTTCGCTCGGTCCCGTCTTTGGCGTCAAGGGCGGTGCCGCTGGCGGAGGTTGGGCCCAGGTCATTCCCATGGAGGACATCAACCTGCACTTTACCGGCGACTTCCATGCCATCGGTGCTGCCAACAACCTGCTGGCCGCCATGCTCGATAACCACATCCAGCAGGGCAATCAGCTCGGTATTGACGTTAAGCGCATCACCTGGAAGCGCGTCGTCGACATGAACGACCGTCAGCTGCGCCATGTTATCGATGGCATTGGCGGTAAGGCCCAAGGTGTGCCGCGCGAGGACGGCTTCGACATCACCGTTGCCTCCGAGGTCATGGCAATCCTGTGCCTGTC
>CABUGI010000074.1 GCA_902491055.1 uncultured Collinsella sp.
TGGGCGCCAGCGGAATGTGGGGTCACCGCGCGGTCCGCATCTGATGGTGTCGACGCCAATGGTATATGGATGCGCCATCGACGTCTTCAATACAGAAGATATCAGTGCGGAATGTTCTGAAAACTAAGTCCAGCACGGGCCCTGTGTTACCACTGCAGAGGGGTGCGATTCCTAAATCGCTCACTTTATCTAATAAGATATTTAGCGAGGCCGGAGCTTTAGCTCCGGCCTCCCCATATAAGGGCTCGGCTTTGCCGAGCCACCAAATTTACATCAGCCCCCAGAACATGTTTGAGAACTGTGCCTGAAGTATGTATTTGCAGGCCCCGAATCGGTGTTGCCTCCCGGCGCATTCCGCAGGGGGAGCGATATTTTGCAGCACGAAGTGCGCAACAAAATATCGCTCATGCCCGAGGACGCGCCGGGAGGCAACACCGATTCGGGGCCGGACACACGGATTTACCTGCGCATTTACAAATTCGTAAACTTTTTTGAAAAAAGTGCTTGCACAGTTCTCGAATCATAGGTTATTATCTTCCTCGTTGAACGCGCGGGTCCAACAAAACGAACTGCGAATCAACAACATAGCATGTCGGAGTGGCGGAATTGGCAGACGCGCTAGCTTGAGGTGCTAGTGACCGCTTTTTGGTCATGCGGGTTCAAGTCCCGCCTCCGACACCATCGCATTTGAGAAGCCTCTTCGGAGGCTTTTTTGTTACCGATAGACGGTGGGGTCCACGATGGAAACGCTTGAACGCAACGAGTGGGCAGACGTTGCCCAACTAGTCGAGATCACGAGCGATGCTGTCATCATCTGTGAGCTCGACGGAACCATTCTGCATGTGAATAATCGCTTACTTGGTTTGATGTGCGAGGAACGCGCCGACGTCATCGGTGGAGATGTTAAAGACGTCCTGTACTCATCCGCTTTTGAACGTGCGACGGAACATCGTCTGCCATTTGAAACTGATGGCTCCGAGAACGAACTGATGCTCAAGCTGAGTGACGGCTCCTTTATCCCCGTCTTGGTTCGTGCGGGCTCCGTGACGCCTCCACGCATCTTTGGGCGCCGCGCGCCACGTGTCCTGGTGGCGCTCCATAGCATCGAAGAACAGTATTCTCACGACCGTCAACTCAAGCGTGCGTTATCGGAGCTTAGAGTGGCGAACAAGCGTCTCTCTGGCACGCTCTCGGTCATTATGAGCACTGTGGGCTCCGATGAGTTACCCAGCCTGCTTGATACTGTTTTGAACCAGCTTGTAGGAACGCTCGATGCTTCGGGTGCCGCTATCTATTTTTCTGAGAGCGGCGGTTTTAAACTTCGCGGTGTTTCCAAGGAGCTGTACGACAGCTACCTGCCTGAGTTTTTGCCGTATGGCGCTGGCATTCCGACGTATGTTCTTCGTGAGTCGCGTGCCTGTCGCTTGTCGATTCAACAGGACCTTGAGGGCGATAAGGCCGCCTCCGGTATGTTCATGGACTTGGACAATCGTTCTAAGCACCTGTTGCGCGTGCAGGATATGCCTCCGTACCGCAGCGAGATCTGTCTTCCCGTTTTTTACGGTACGCAGATCCTTGGCGTGCTGGAAGTTGGTTGGAAACGCCCCCAGGCACCGCTCGCCTATGACGTTAATGTACTCGAGGTCATTTGCGATTACTTGTCTATCCAACTGGTCGGCATGGCATCGAGTCTTCGCTCTCGTCGCACGGCCGAGCTTGGCCGCTCGCTCAATGTCTTACGTGATGAGTTGTTTACCTTTCTAGACGATTCCGTCGCGGCTACCCAGGCGGTATCGTCCGAGATCTGCAATATGCTCAACTGCCATTTTTGCCCTGTTGAGTATGACGCCAGTCTGGATTCCTACGTCATAGATTTTGAAGGCGGCAGTCGCGTTGCTTTGCCGGACGATCCCGAGAAGCTTTTCTTTTCCACGACGGCGCCAGCGGCACGTCTGGGGGCTGGCCCTGATGGCTTTGAGGCATCTGTTTTGGGGGGTACGAGTGCCGAGGACCTTAAACACGTCCGTATAACTCGCGTTGACGAATCGATGCCTATGGGAGGCTGGCTTAGGGCGCATGGTCTGCCTTGTCAAGGTCTCTACGTCGACTCCGGCATCGAGGCGGGGCACCCGCGCTCTGAGGGCGATGGCAAGCACAGTAACGACGCGATTGTTCCTGCTTCTGTTGCGAAGAGCCCGACGACGCGCGCGTTGCTGCTTCGTGATGGTAGCCAAGAGCCGATTGATGACCTTGAATATGACTACTTGGTGCACTTGGCGCATGACTTTGAACTGATCTACGAAGGCGAATCTCAAAAGCGCGAGGAGCGCCATATCGCTCAGACGCTCCAGATCGGCATGAGAAATTCCCTGGGGGATGTTCCGGGTATCGCAACCGATTCGGTGTACCTGTCGGCCACGAATTCGGCGTTGGTCGGAGGTGATTTCTATACGCTCATCCGTCTTCCCGACCACTGCGCCGTCATGATTCTGGGTGATGTGTCTGGCAAAGGCATTGAGGCCGCATCGATGTCCGCGCTCGTCAAGACGGCCCTGACGGCATATGCGTGGGAGGGCGCTGGACCGGCCCGCATGGCACGCTCTCTTAACAGTATGCTCATGGGCTTTTCGAGGGTCGAGACGTTCGTGACGGCCTTTATCGCCAAGATTGACCTTAAAGCCGGACGCGCAACGTATTGTTCGGCGGGCCATCCTCCGACCATGGTCATTAGGCCAGAGTCGATGCCGCTGGGTGGCGGCGAGGCCCGTGGGGGAGAGGTCGAGCTGCTTGGATGCCAATCGGGCGTAATCGGTGCCTTTGAGAGCATGGTGTACGAGACAGGCGTGTTTACGTTCGCTCCTGGCGACATGCTCTTCATGTATACGGACGGAACGATTGAGGCCCGCGACCGCACCGGAGCGTTCTTTGGTGAGCAGCGCCTTCGTGACCTTCTGCTCTCTGTCTCGGGTGAGGGCGTATCGGGAATCTGCGGCAAGGTCTTGGGCGAGCTTGACCGATTTACCGAATCGGCGCTGGACGATGACATTGCATTGGTGTCCCTTGAGTTTTTACGGGGTCGTTCATAGACGACGCTGGGCGGGCTGAATCCGTACGGTTGGGGAAACGAATGCATCGAGTGGGCTTTTTTGGGGAACCATGGTCGTATGAATGAGTGGAATGACATAGCGGTTTTGACGCCTCCAGGCGATATCGACATCGCCACGGTGCCTGCGCTGCGTCGGCGGTTGGATGCTTTGATTGGCCGCGGCGTGCGTCGTGTTGTCATCAACTGTCAGGCTGTTAGCTTTATCGATTCGACGGGCTTGGCATTCCTGCTTACGCGCGCTCGTGAGCTCATGAGGCGAGAAGGCCTGCTTTCGCTCGTCAATGCATCGGGTGAAGTTGTTCGCTTTTTGGAGATTGCTCGTCTTGTCGATATCCTTCATGTCGCGGGGCCGGCACGGGAGTCTATTCCCGCCATTCCGGTGGGGGAGCTGCCTCGCTGGAGTAAGAGCGTCGAGGTCCGTCAGGGTATCGAGAATCTTCCATACTACCGACATCGCATCGCCGAACTCCTTGAATCGCTTCCGTTGCGCCGTGACGAGCGCTACGATGTCGCATTGGCATCGGGGGAGGCGCTGGGTAATGCCTATGACCATGCGGGCGGTATCGGGTGCGTCCTGACGGTTCAGGCCTATGGCGATCGCGTTGTGGTTGAGGTGCTTGATCGAGGTGCCGGCTATTCTATCGATGAAACGAGCGAGCCGGTTGCATCTGAGGAACGCGGCCGTGGTATCAAGCTTATGCGTATGCTCGTCGATAACGTGGAGGTTGCTCGTCGTACGGACGGCGCCGGCACGCGCGTGCAGATGGTGAAGCTGTTTAGCGGAGCGCTGGAATCGTGTGCCTAGCCAATCGCTTTAGCGCGTTTGGCTATTAAGAACATGCGGCAGACAAGTTTTTTGAAAAAAGTACTTGCGTCTTTTGGACAACTCGCGTAAATTAATAACCCGCAAGCGGACATGGCTCAGTTGGTAGAGCACAACCTTGCCAAGGTTGGGGTCGCGGGTTCGAGCCCCGTTGTCCGCTCCATTGCATTTCCGGACCGTTTAGGCGGTCCTTTTTCGGCGAAGTGGCCAAGTGGTAAGGCAGAGGCCTGCAAAGCCTTTACCCCCGGTTCGAATCCGGGCTTCGCCTCCAGGCAACATCCGGGCGCTCCGGCGCCCGTTTTGTTTTACATATGCGGACATGGCTCAGTTGGTAGAGCACAACCTTGCCAAGGTTGGGGTCGCGGGTTCGAGCCCCGTTGTCCGCTCCAAGTGTAATAGCCCGACTACCACGGTAGCCGGGCTTTTTTGTACCCATCGCCTGGGCTCGAACCCGAGAGGGGGCGATCGTTTTGGGGCGTGGCTGTGGCGTTGTTTGTCGCGAATGTCCGCTTTGGGCGTATCATCGTGGGCATCTCGCATAACCTCGTTGCAAGGGAGATACGCCCCATGGCTACAGAAAAGTCTTCTTCGCGCTCATGGATGTCCGATGCCGCGATCTATCAGATCTACCCGCGCTCGTTTAAGGATTCGACTGGTTCGGGTCTGGGCGATATCGCGGGCATTACCCAGCAGATGGACTATCTTGAGCGGCTGGGTATCGAGGCCATCTGGCTGAGCCCGTTTTACCCTTCGCCTCTTGTCGATGGCGGCTATGATGTGGCGGACTACTGCGATGTCGACCCGTGTCTCGGCTCGCTTGACGACTTCGATGACATGATCGCTGCGGCTCACGCGCGCGGCATCAAGGTCATCGTCGACATCGTGCCCAACCATTCATCCAACCAGCACCCCTGGTTCAAAGCCGCTCTTGCCGCCGGCCCCGGATCGCCCGAGCGCGCCCGTTATATCTTCCGCGATGGTCGCGGCGAGCATGGCGAGCTGCCTCCCACCAATTGGAATGCCAACTTTGGCGGCCCCGCATGGACGCGTGTTGCGGACGGTCAGTGGTATCTGCACATGTTTACGCCCGAGCAACCGGACTTTGACTGGTCATGCCCCGAGGTTCATGCGCTCTTTTGCGACGTCCTGGCGTTTTGGAGCGATCGAGGCGTCGACGGCTTTCGCATTGATGTGGCGCAGGGTCTCGCCAAGGATCTCGACCGCGATGACCTCGACCGGTGGCATCTCGCCGAGGGCGATGACATGGTTGACGACGGCACCCATCCGCTGTGGGACCGCAATGAGGTCCACGAGATCTATCGCGAGTGGCGCCGCGTGTTCGACCGCTATAATCCGCCGCGCAGTGCCGTTGCCGAGGCGTGGGTGCTGCCCGAGCGCCAGTATCTCTATGCGCGTCCCAGCGAGCTTGGCCAGACATTCAACTTTGAGTTTGCCAAGGCCACTTGGACCTATGATGACATGCACACTGCAATCGAGAAGGGCTTGAAGGCAGCCGTCGAATCCGATTCCGCCTCGACCTGGGTACTCTCCAACCACGACGTGCCGCGCGTGGCGACACGCTATGCCCTGCCGCAAATCAAGGCGACGCGCTACCACCAGATTGCGCTCGACTGGCTCTTACGCGACGGGTTGTCTTATGACGAGGACCGTGAACTCGGCGAGCGCCGCGCGCGGGCGGCCCTTTTGCTTGAACTGGCGCTTCCGGGCTCGGCATACGTGTATCAGGGTGAGGAGCTCGGCCTTTTTGAGGTGGCTGACATCCCGTGGGCTGCACTCGAAGATCCTACTGCGACCAATACGCGCGGACCGAAGCGTGAGAAGGGGCGCGACGGCTGCCGTGTGCCCCTGCCGTGGGTGGCGGCGGACGATCCCGCGCAGGGCGGATCGTTTGGGTTTTCGCCGGCGGACGCCGATGCGGCGCCCCATCTGCCGCAACCTGCATGGTTTTCCGATTACGCTGCCGATAGGGAAGAAGCGGACCCGACATCGATGCTTGCGCTCTATCGTGACGCCCTCTGGCTTCGGCGCAAGCTGCGCGGTTGCGCCAACGATTTTGCGTGGCTCGATCTTGACGGGCGCACCGGTTTTGCGGATGGTGCCGAGGGCGCCGAGGGCGGCGTCATCGCCTATCGCCGCGACAACGGCTGGGCGTGTGTGACGAACTTCGGCGCAGCAGCCGTGGAGCTGCCGGCGGGCAGGGTCCTGCTCACCTCATCACCGCTTGCAGACGGCAGGCTCGCGCAGGACAGCTCTGCCTGGATCATGCTCGGTGAGATGTAGGGGTCTCTTGCGGCGAGATTGCGTTTGCCCGCGCCTTCCGTGGTGGCTGATGTCTTCGCGAGGTTCGCGAGGGCGTTGCAAAACTTTTTAAAAAAAGTTCTTGCATAGGATGCGGGCATCACGTAAGATTAATCCTCGTAAGCGGACATGGCTCAGTTGGTAGAGCACAACCTTGCCAAGGTTGGGGTCGCGGGTTCGAGCCCCGTTGTCCGCTCCATTTGGGCGTTTAGCTCAGGGGGAGAGCGCTTCCCTGACACGGAAGAGGTCAGAAGTTCAAATCTTCTAACGCCCACCAAATGTTCGCAGCTCAGAGGCTATGTCCTCTGGGCTGTTTTGTTTTGCTACCAAGCACGCCGTCAAATATGCCACCAAATATTGATCCAAGGTCCCCGTAGAGGTGCCGGCAGATTGCATACGTTCTGGCCGACCGTGACCGCAACATGTTGGTCAAGCATAATCTTTTGGATTCTTTTGGCGTGAGCGGCTTGGTTTTGGTAGGATTTGTCGGCGGCTTGACTAAGGGGGTTTTATAACTGCCATGCAGGTAGCCGTGTTGGTAACGTTTTACCGACTTGCCAAGAACCCCTCATAATTAATGCGTCTGCAAAATGACTAATTGCTTTGACCTGCTGAAACACTATATGTTGTGTTTGACTTAAAAAAAGAATACAGGATATAGATGCCTCTTTGTCGTATGATAGATGGCGGACAGAGAACGAAGACCTTATTCGTCCCATTTGGACACGCCTTTGAGCCGCTTGATCGGCCGCGAGGATTGTCCGCATGAGGACTTATGGTTTATCGAGAACACAGATTGCGCGACGGCGCCGCAAGACAGGGGCAAGCCCTGCCGGGCATCGTTTGGCTCTGAAGCGCAATGAGGCTACGACGCGAAAGAGGCAAGAGGATGAAGATCATCAAGCGCAGCGGCACCGAGGTTGTCTTTGACATCGATAAGATCGTCAATGCCATCCGCGCCGCAAACTTGGAGGTCGAGGAGAGCTCTCGTCTTACCGACCGCCAGGTGGTTTACGCGGCACAAAACGTCGCCGAGGCATGTGAGAACGCGGGCCACACCGTGTCGGTCGAGGAGATTCAGGATCTGGTCGAGGACGAGATCATGCGTCTCGACTGCTACGAGGTTGCCCGCCACTACATCATCTATCGCTATGTTCAGAGCCTGAAGCGCCAGAAGAACACGACCGACGACAAGATTCTGTCGCTGATCGAGTGCAACAACGAAGAGGTCAAGCAGGAGAACTCCAACAAGAACCCGACCGTCAATTCCGTTCAGCGTGACTACATGGCCGGCGAGATCTCCAAGGACCTGACTCAGCGTGTGCTGCTGCCCCAGGAGATCGTGGATGCCCATAATGAGGGCCTGATTCATTTCCACGATTCGGATTACTTTGCCCAGCACATGCACAACTGCGATCTGGTGAACCTGGAGGACATGCTCCAGAACGGCACTGTTATCTCGGGTACGCTGATTGAGAAGCCGCACAGCTTCTCGACCGCCTGCAACATCGCGACGCAGATCATCGCTCAGGTTGCTTCCTCCCAGTACGGTGGCCAGTCGATTTCGCTGACCCATCTTGCCCCGTTCGTCGAGGTGAGCCGTCAAAAGATTCGCGGCGAGGTCGCCCGCGAGCTCGAGGAGCTCGGCGTTTCCGCATCTCCCGAAAAGGTCCGCGAGGTTGTTGAGGACCGTCTGCGTGACGAGATTCGTCGCGGCGTCCAGACGATCCAGTATCAGGTCGTGACGCTTATGACCACGAACGGCCAGGCGCCGTTCGTGACGGTCTTTATGTATCTTAACGAGGCCCGTACGCCTCAGGAGAAGCACGACCTTGCCATGATCGTGGAGGAGACGCTTCGCCAGCGCTACGAGGGCGTTAAGAACGAGGCTGGCGTGTGGATTACCCCGGCATTCCCCAAGCTCATCTATGTACTCGAGGACGATAACGTTCACGAGAATTCCCCGTACTTCTACCTGACCCAGCTGGCCGCTAAGTGCACCGCCAAGCGCATGGTGCCCGACTATATCTCTGAGAAGAAGATGCGCGAGCTCAAGCTGTCGAAGGGCGAGACCGCGGGCAACGGCGACTGCTATACCTGCATGGGTTGCCGCAGCTTCCTGACGCCCGACCGCTCCGGTAACGGATTTAACAACGTGGCCAACGCGCTGAACTATGACCCGAACAAGCCCAAGTACTACGGTCGCTTTAACCAGGGCGTTGTGACCATCAACCTGCCCGATGTCGCGCTGAGCTCGCATCAGGACATGGATAAGTTCTGGAAGATCTTCGACGAGCGCCTTGAGCTGTGCCACCGCGCCCTGCTGTGCCGTCATGAGCGTCTGATGGGTACGCTTTCGGATGCCGCACCGATTCTTTGGCAGTACGGTGCCCTCGCCCGCCTGAAGAAGGGCGAGACGATCGACAAGCTGCTCGTGGGCGGTTACTCCACCATTAGTCTGGGTTATGCCGGCCTGTATGAGTGCGTCAAGTACATGACGGGCCACAGCCACACCGAGAAGGAGGGCACGCCCTTTGCCATGGCCGTCATGCAGCGCATGAACGACAAGTGCGCGGAGTGGAAGGCTGCAAGCGACATCGATTTCTCGCTGTACGGCACGCCGTTGGAGTCGACGACCTACAAGTTCGCCAAGTGCCTGCAGCGTCGTTTTGGCATCATCCCGGGCGTGACGGACAAGGGCTACATCACCAACAGCTACCACGTCCACGTGTCCGAGGAGATCGACGCATTCGACAAGCTCAAATTCGAGGGTATGTTCCAGCAGCTTTCGCCGGGCGGTGCCATCTCCTACGTCGAGGTTCCCAACATGCAGGACAACCTCAAGGCTGTCATCCGCGTGATGCAGTACATCTACGACAACATCATGTACGCCGAGCTCAACACCAAGAGCGACTACTGCCAGGTGTGCG
>CABUGI010000075.1 GCA_902491055.1 uncultured Collinsella sp.
GTGGCGGCGACCGTGGCGGTCGCGGCGGCTTTGGCGGCAACCGTGGTGGCTATGGCGATCGCGGCGGCAACCGTGGTGGCTTCGGCGGTAACCGTGGTAACGACCGCGGCGGTCGTGGTGGCGACCGTGGCGGCCGCAACGGCGGCGGCTTCCGCGGTAACCGTTTCTAGGGGGTTACGCGGTTTTACCAAACCGCGTAACGGCTCGACGCTGCAAACCCGCCAGAGCGGCAATCTGCCTTTCAACTTCGGCGGCATGACCAGAAGGTCAATGCCGCCTCGTTTCAAGGCACCTTGCTCGCTCTGGTGGGTTTTCGCTGCCGGTACCAAAACATCGGCGTTGTCGAAGTAGTCATTGGGGACGTTCTTAAATGACTAGTCATCGGGGACGTTCTTAAACGACTGCATTGCATGAGAGTGGATAATCTCCCGGTTTGAGCCTGCATTCAAGCTCAAAGTGGGAGATTATCCACTCTCATTTGTTGTGTGTCCGAAAACCCACGCTCGTTTCTACTCCGCCTACATTTGTAGGAACAGTTCGTGGAGGCGGGTGTCTTCGTCGAGTTCGGGGTGGAAGGTTACGCCGAGCTGGTTGCCTTGGCGGGCGGCGACGATACGGCCGTCGACTTCTGCTAGAGCCTCAGCGTCGCCGTGCACTTCGACGATGCGGGGCGCGCGGATAAACGTCAGCGGCACCTCACCGTCGATGCCGGCTACCTGCCCCTTGGCTCGAAAGCTGCCGAGCTGCCTGCCGTAGGCATTGCGCTCGACAAGTATATCCATGGTTGCCAGGCGCGGCGTCCCCTTATCGTCGTGTGCGGCAAGGTCGCGCGCCAGCAGAATCAAGCCGGCGCAGGTGCCCAGGACGGGCATGCCTTCAGCGATACGGGCGCGAAGCTCCTCGAGCATGCCCAACTCATCAAGCAGCTTCCCTTGAACGGTAGACTCGCCGCCGGGAAGTACCAGACGGTCAAAGTCCTGCTTCAAATCAGCCGCCTGCCTCAGCTCAATACAGTGTGCGCCAAGCTCGAATAGTCTTGCCTCGTGCTCGGCAAAAGCGCCTTGGACCGCCAGCACGGCAACCGTTTGGTCTGCATAATCGCTCATGTGCGATCCTTTCTGCTGGACTAGCGCCCGCGCTCTTCCATGATAATCTCGATTTCGTCGGCGTTAATGCCCACCATGGCCTCGCCCAGGTCCTCCGAAAGCTCGGCGATGAGCCTGGCATCGGTGAAGTTTGCCACGGCCTTGACGATGGCAGCGGCGCGCTTGGCGGGGTCGCCGCTCTTAAAGATGCCCGAGCCGACAAAGACGCCCTCGGCACCCAGCTGCATCATCAGCGCGGCATCGGCCGGGGTCGCTACACCGCCGGCGGCAAAGTTCACGACGGGAAGCTTGCCCGTGGCATGGACCTCGCGTACCAGCTCGACCGGAACCTGCAGTTGCTTGGCTGCCTCAAAGAGCTCGTCGTCGCGCAGGGCAACAACGTCGCGGATCTGCTTTTGGATCTTGCGCATGTGACGCACGGCCTGAACGACGTCGCCCGTACCCGGCTCACCCTTGGTGCGAATCATAGTGGCGCCCTCGGCAACACGGCGCAACGCCTCGCCCAGATCGCGGGCGCCGCAGACAAACGGCACGTCAAACTGGGTCTTGTCGATGTGATAGACGTCATCGGCGGGGGAGAGAACCTCGGACTCGTCGATGTAATCGATCTCGATGGCCTGTAGGACCTGCGCCTCGACAATGTGACCGATGCGGCACTTGGCCATGACGGGGATGGAGACGGCCTCTTGGATGCCCTTGATCATCTTGGGGTCGCTCATGCGCGAGACGCCGCCTGCGGCGCGGATGTCGGCCGGGATGCGCTCGAGTGCCATGACGGCGCAGGCGCCTGCCTCCTCGGCGATGCGTGCCTGCTCGGGCGTGGTGACGTCCATGATGACGCCGCCCTTGAGCATCTGCGCGAGTTCGCGATTGAGTTTGACGCGATCGGCCTTGCTGGTCTGTTCTGCCATGGTTGCTCCCTTGGTTGGCATGTGCATTGCTTGACGGAACATCCTATCGGGGAGCTGGGTATGGCAAAATACTCAGTTTTCGAGATAATAATAATGTCAGCCTAATACCAGATTGAACAGCTCGATAAGGTCAGGTGGCAAACTCATGCTTGACTACAATTTGGAAAAACGCGGCGAAGCATCGCTTTATGAGTATGTTTACCAGCAAATTCGAGATGATATTGTTGCTGGACGTATTGTGGCGGGGGAGCATCTTCCGTCTAAGCGCGCCTTTGCCAGTCATCTGGGAATCAGTGTCATTACCATCGAGAATGCATATAGCCAGTTACTTGCCGAGGGCTATATTTGCTCAATGCCGCGTCGTGGCTACTACGCTTGCAAGCTTCCGGATGCACCGGTTTTGCCTTTGGCTTCGCAGGGCATCGACCGAGATACCGTCTCTGTGGGCCTCAGCGCGCATGATGTCAACGGACAGGTCGAGCTGTTCGATGCACTTTCTCCTTCCGCTTTGGAGGCGGCGCGGCTTTGGCAAAGCGCACTACGGGCGACGCTGGCATCCGAAGATGAGCGCGAAATTTTTTCGCCCGCACCGGCGCAGGGCACCGCTCGGCTGCGACGCGCAATTGCTCACCATCTGCGTGGGACAAGGGGCATGAATGTCGACCCCAACAACATTGTTATCGGTGCAGGCGCCCAGCTGCTCGATACCATGTTGGTTCAGTTGCTTGGCGCTGACAAGGTGTATGCCGTTGAGGACCCGGGCTATTTGCGTCTGACGCGTATCTATCAGGCTATGGGCTGCAAAGTTCGACATATCCCGTTGGATGATGAGGGCGTGGACTTGAGCACTCTGCAGAAAAGCGGGACCGATGTCCTTCACCTGATGCCGTCCCATCAGTATCCGACCGGTCTTGTGACGAGCATTGCGCGTCGCTATGCGCTTCTGAGCTGGGCCGCTGAGCGACCAGGTCGGTATCTCATCGAAGATGACTTTGATTGTGAGTTTCGCCTTGCCGGCAAGCCAATTCCCGCGCTCGCGTCGATCGATGCCTCCCAGTCGGTTATCTACACCAACACGTTTTCGAAGAGCCTGTCATCGGCGTTGCGTCTAGCGTACATGGTGCTGCCCGATGAGCTAATGGAGCGGTTTAGGCGCAACCTTGGTTTTTACGCCTCGTCGGTGAGTTCTGTTGACCAGGTCGCTTTGGCTCGTTTGCTGGAATCGGGTGATTACGAGCGACATGTGAACCGCGTGCGCGTTCGTGCTCGCGAGGCGCGTGATGGCCTGGCGGCGCTTGTACGGAAGGCATTTCCGGCAGGGGAAGTCTCGATCGAACACGCAGACGCGGGCCTTTACTGTACCGTGGTTGCGGAGCGTGGAACGGGCAGAAGCACTTTTGCACGGGCCCTCACGCGCTCGAGCATCCCTTTTATCGATATCGGTGACTGTTTTTGGTGTGCCGATGGCGCATCTGTCCCTGAAAACACAACTCAAATTCTTGTTCAGTATGACGATCTGAGTCCAAAAGTACTAACAACCTTGGAATTGCAGCTAATGGGGGGCACTCTGCAACCTAAGTGAGTAGACTTTTAGCACTTTGGCGACCAGGCAGTTTTGTAGCAAGCTATCTATCTGCGGTTTTGAAAAGCAGGATGACCGGGCTGCTCGGGATGTTCAAAAAAGTCTACTCACTTGTCGCGCAAAGCTTCTGCATGAGAAAAAATGGGGTTTTCAACAGAACTTCGTCCAGCTCTCGGCAAGCTTTTGGCCAGTTGGGGAGGGCTGTTGAAAACTTGGCAGTCCGTTCGGCGCCATTTTTGGTGCGTTCGCGCCAATGCGTGACTGACTGGGTTGAAATTCGTGTTCTCCTGTGCCTATGAAGGATCTACTTTGTGACATATCGGCTTTTAGGTACTGGCGTTTGCCTCCTCAAGTCCGCGCTTTGTGTCCGCCGCTTCCACGACCGGAAGAAGACCGGCAGCGATATGACCTCGCCCGCAACCCGACGGCTGCGGTCGCGCTCGGTTTTCCGTTGCATACATTGGTTCGGACGAGAAACAAACGGACTTGTCCTGCCAGCATTAGGCAGCGGCTGTTCCTTGGTGAGCTCCCCAGGGAATCCGTGCTGGAAACGGAGCACGGATTTTTGATTACGTCTCCTCTACTGACGGCATTCATCATGTCACGGCATCTGACGGATCTTCAGCTTCTTTTGGTATTGGCGGAGATGTGTGGCTTGTTTGCGGTGTGTGCCCTGCCGGCGTTACTTGAGACGGAGCTTTCGCGTGCAATTGATTCGGGTGCGATTTCGACAACGTTCGGTTGGGCGCGCTGCCCGTCCGAGGACGGCACCGCCTCAAATTTATGGCGTCGAGACGCTTTGGTTTTGGGCGGAGACCTTGACCGTTTTTGTTCAGATGTTTGTGGGATGCGTTACGGCAATAGATTTATGGCGGTATCGCAACTCGTTCCATTGGGTGCCGCGTCGCCTTTTGAGGTCGAGGCGTATTTGCTACTTGCACTGCCGCGATCCCTGGGAGGCGAAGGTTTTTGCGGCATAGAGCTTAATGTTGAAGTGATGCTAAACACAAGTGCTCGAGCGATTGTGGGAAAGTCCCGTGTATATATCGACCTACTTCTTTCTTCGCCGGACGGTAGGCGACAGGTGGCCATTGAATGTCAGGGAAAGGCCTCGCACGGACGCGCGGGGGATGGCTTGCGTGACGCTGACCGCATGACGGCCCTTCAGGCCATGGGCTACGATGTGCTTCTCCTGACACACAGACAGATATCCGATGAGGATAGATTCCGCGCGATCGTTAAGGCCGTATGCAGGATGCTCGATGCTGAATATCGTGATAAAAGCTCAGATGAGCAAAGGGCTGAGACATTACTCAGGTCTGAACTATTCGTTGACTGGACAAAATTGGGAGTAATCGACGGAAAGATGCCCGTTAGACACAAAACAGCTCGATCGTGGACGGCTGCGGTTCTAAGTGAGTAGACTTTTGACACTTTGGCGACCAGGCCGTTTTGCAACAAGGCATTTACCTGCGGCTTTATAAAGTGATATGGATGGTCTGCTTGGCAAGTTCCAAAAAGTCTACTCACTTAGTTTTTGACGAGAAGCTGATGCCGAAGGCGGTCCTATTTCAGGGCGTTAACAAGTTCGTGAGGCACGAAAAAGGCCCGAACCAATATGGTCCGGGCTTCATCGAGTTAGAGGTTATGTCTCAAGTGGTTGGCTTAGCCAAAGTAGCGCTTGAGCAGGCCGGCGAAAGCCTTGCCGTGGCGGGCCTCGTCGCGAGCCATCTCGTGCACGGTGTCGTGAATGGCATCGAGACCAGCGGCCTTGGCGCGCTTGGCAAGATCAGTCTTGCCGGCGGTGGCGCCGTTCTCGGCCTCAACGCGCATCTCGAGGTTCTTCTTGGTGGAGTCGGTTACGACCTCGCCCAGGAGCTCAGCGAACTTGGCGGCGTGCTCGGCCTCCTCGTGGGCAGCTTTCTCCCAGTACAGACCGATCTCGGGATAGCCCTCACGATGGGCGACGCGAGCCATGGCCAGGTACATACCGACCTCAGAGCACTCGCCCTCAAAGTTGGCGCGCAGGTCGGCAACGATGTCCTCGGAGACGCCCTCCATCTTGGCGACGCCCACGACGTGCTCGGCAGCCCACTCGAGCTGGCCCTCCTCCTGCTTCAGGAAACGAGAACCGGGAACGCCGCACTGGGGGCACTTGAAGTCCTCGGGCAGCTGGTCGCCGTCGAACTCTTCCACATAACCGCAAACGGGGCAAACAAACTTCATGATTCGATCCTTTCGATCGATGGCGATTGTGCGCTCGTCCGGTCCCGTAAGGGCCCTCTCCGGACGTGCGTCTTGACGAGTTCTATTATCCATAAATGCAACCAAATGTGAAGCCTATTAGGAATGATTTTTAATAAAACAATTTTGAGATATGAAGATGTTGATTGATTAACGATTGGCAGGCCGTCTTTGACCGTCGCTGAGTACAATCGGTCGAGCAAATGTTGACCAATCAACAAATGAGGGAGTTTCCTTTATGCATCTAGCCCGTCGTGCCTGGTGCCGAACATATCAGACGGTTTTTCGCATTGCATTGCCGATCCTGCCCTATACCGAGCCGCACATTTTAGAGCATGCCGAGGATGTGCCCGCGGTGCTTCAAAAGCGCTCGATCCAGAAGGTCCTTATCGTGACGGATCCCGGCATTGCACGTTTGGGACTCACGGCATCACTCGAGCGTGCGCTTACGGCTCAGGGGATTGGCGTTACGGTCTATGCCGAAACGCGTGCGAATCCCACGGTCTCGAATGTGGAGGAGGCGGCGTCCCTGTATCGAGAGAGCGCCTGCCAGGCCATTATCGGCTTTGGCGGAGGATCAGCCATGGACTGCGCCAAGGGCGTAGGCGCACGCATTGCGCAGCCAAACAAGCCCATCAACAAGATGCGCGGCCTGCTGCGGATTCATCGTCGCCTGCCGCTGCTCATCGCCGTCCCCACCACGGCAGGCACGGGAAGCGAGGTCACACTTGCGGCGGTAATTACCGATGACGAGACGCACTACAAGTACTCCATTAACGACTTTGTGCTTATTCCGCGCTTTGCGGTGCACGACCCCGAGTTTACGCGCGGTCTGCCCGCCTCCATTACGGGGCAGACGGGCATGGACGCCCTGACGCATGCCGTCGAGGCCTTTATCGGGCGAAGCACCACGCCCCATACGCGCAAGATGGCACGACAGGCGGTGCAGCTCATCCACGACAATTTGCTCGAGGCCTATGAGCATGGCGACG
The DNA here is from genome assembly GCA_902491055.1 of uncultured Collinsella sp. Taxonomy (GTDB): domain Bacteria; phylum Actinomycetota; class Coriobacteriia; order Coriobacteriales; family Coriobacteriaceae; genus Collinsella. Next base: position 6,836 of record CABUGI010000075.1, read on the forward strand.
ACATGCGTGCGCGTCGCAATATGCTTTCGGCGGCGTATAAGGCGGGAGTTGCCTTTACGCGCTCCTATGTTGGATACGTTCATGCCATCGCGCACAGTCTAGGCGGCCGATACGGAATTCCGCACGGTTTGGCCAACGCGATCATCCTGCCGCACATGCTTCGCGCTTATGGTGACGCCGCCGCCCCCAAGCTTGCCGATCTTGCTCGCATGGCGGGCATTGCGCCGGCTACCGCGCAGGACAGTCTTGCGGCCGAGGCCTTTATCGATTGGGTCGACCGCATGAACGCCGCCTTGGGCATACCCAAATATGTGACGGGCATTCGCCGCTCCGACATTCCCGAGATGGCGGCGCATGCCGATGCCGAGGCCAATCCCCTGTACCCCGTTCCACTTTTGATGGACCGCTCGGAGCTCGAGCATATGTACGAAGTTGTTGCAGGTGGTATGTTTGAGGACGAGAACTAGGAGGTTGCCATGAACACCGAGGAAATTGCGCGCATCGTCGGCGATCAGCGCACCTACTTTAAGACGCGCGCCACGTTTGATGTCGATGCTCGACGTCGCGCGCTCGTGGGTTTACGCGATGCAGTGCGGGCCCACGAGGCTGATATCGCCCATGCGCTCAAGACCGATTTGGGGAAGTCGCATGACGAGGCCTATATGTGCGAGATCGGCACGTCGCTTTCCGAGATTCGACATCAGATCGATCACGTGGCTCGATGGAGTCGTCCGCGCCTGCGTCCGTGCAACCTCGCTAACGCCGTGAGCGTGTGCAAAACGCAAACCGTGCCCTATGGCGTCACGCTCATCATGGCGCCCTGGAACTATCCGTTTTTGCTGACGCTCGAGCCGCTCGCTGGCGCCCTTGCCGCGGGCAATACCGTGGTCATCAAGCCGAGCGCCTATGCTCCGGCATCGAGCGCGGTGCTCAGGCAAATCTGTGAAGAGGCATTTGATCCGCGCCTGGTGACGGTTGTCGAGGGCGGGCGCGCCGAGAACGAAGCGCTGCTCGATGAGCACTGGGACAAGATCTTCTTTACCGGTAGCGTTCCGGTTGGCAAGCTCGTCATGGAGCGCGCAAGTAAAAACCTTACGCCCGTGACGCTTGAGCTGGGCGGAAAGAGTCCCTGCATCGTGGATGCGACGGCAAACTTGAAGGTCGCGGCACGGCGCATCGCCTTTGGTAAATGGCTCAACGTGGGGCAGACCTGCGTGGCGCCCGACTACCTGCTGGTCGATACGCGCGTGCACGACGAGCTGCTGGGCCTCATCAAGGAGGAGGTCCGTCGCATGTTTGGCGAACATCCACTCGACAATGAGGATTACGGACATATCGTCAACGCCAAGCATTTTGCGCGCGTGCGCGGGCTGATCGATCCCGATAAGGTCGTGCTTGGAGGTACCGCGCGCGAGGCCTCGCTCAAGATCGAGCCGACGATTTTGGACGGCGTGTCCCCCGATGACGCCGTGATGCAGGAGGAGATCTTCGGCCCCATTTTGCCAGTGCTGACGTTTGAGAGCCTAGACGAGGCCGAAGCGTTTATTACGGATCGTCCGACGCCGCTGGCCCTGTATATCTTTAGCCAGGACCGTTCGGTTCAGCAACGCTTTGTGCGCTACGTGCCCTTTGGCGGCGGCTGCGTCAACGACACCATCATGCACTTGGCTACGAGCCATATGGGCTTTGGCGGCATGGGCGCGAGCGGTATGGGGCAGTACCATGGCCGCGAGAGCTTCGATACGTTTAGCCACAAGAAGAGCATCGTGAACAAGGCAACCTGGCTGGACGTGCCGTTTCGGTATGCGCCCTACGCAAGCTGGAAGCACAAATTCGTGCGCATGTTTGTGCATTAGAAAAGGGCGCAGGTAATACGAACAAGTGTTCCTATTACCTGCATTTTGCGTTAGACTACTGTTATGGAGCACGGATGGGCCAACTCCCTTTAGAAGGGATTTGGTATGAACGTAAGCGATGTTATTTCGTTATTGGCGTTGTTGATTGCGGCTATCGAACTCGGTCTGTTTATCGGCCGAATGAAATAGCCGCCCCCGCGTAAGCGAAGACGGCCACTTCTCACGATGAAAACGTGTATCGGAGTTGGCAAGACCCGCGGCAACGGGTGCCATCCGTGTTCCTATCTTATCTGCAAGCGCTCTGTCGCGCAAGCGTTGAGGCAAACGATTGAAGGACGCAGACAGGATCCTTGATTATCGACTTTATCCGAACACCTCCCACATTCATCCGCACATGTACGGA
>CABUGI010000076.1 GCA_902491055.1 uncultured Collinsella sp.
GGATATCGGACACAGGGGCCGCAAGGGCCCTTACACCAACTTTCTCGACACTACCTGAGTTAATATTGCCGGTTTATTCCTCTAGGCAGTGTTTTAATCATTGCGCCTTCTGCACCATTCCCGGTGCTACCGGTGGTTGTTACCGAAAGATGCCTATATCGAGAGTATTTGAAATAATGTGTCGGTTAAATGAAAAATACGGCACGAGAGTTTTCTCTTTTGTGGATGAAACATTCGAAGGCAAAAGAATGGAGCAACTCGCGGATGAAATAAACGCATCGGGAAAAACGTTTTTCTGGCATGGAGAAACGAGGTTCTCTCCAACCCTAAGTACAGACGTTTTCAACAAGATATACCAAAGTGGATGTAGGCAGATTCAGTTTGGCCTCGAGTCATACAACCAAAGAGTTCTTGATCTAATGAAGAAGAACACGAGAGTTGATTGGATTGATCGCAATATCCATGATTGTCTCAATGCGGGTATTCCTGTTCATCTATTCTTTATGATTGGCTTTCCGACCGAAACTAAAGAAGAGGCTCTGAACACCTTAGCTTATACAGAGAATGTTTTGAATTATTCAAAATAGGTATGTGGTGTTCCATATTCCACGAGAGGATTTACGAATTTTGGTCTCGTTATGGGGTCGGATGTTTGGAATCATCCCGATAAGTATGGTGTCTCTGTAATGCCGAAGTCCCAATATGAGGATTTGCGCCTCGAAGTGGATTATGTTTCAGGCACTGGTTTAACTTTAAATGAAGCAAAATCCTTATCTGATGAGCATCATATTGATTTTTATATGCAAGAAGTCATAAACGGTAGCGACACAATTGACTTGCCCCAGCGGCTTCATATTTCAGAGGTGACCTGGATCCTAGATTCTATTCACGCTGTCAGGTATAAGGGACATTTGACCAAAGTAAAGCGACGGCTGACTAGTCTAAATCCAGCTGATCGAATCTGGCTGGATTCCAAGACCTCTGTCGTGCTCGTTGAGCCATTTGCCTACTTCTATAATTCTGAATACCATCATGTCTATGCTGTTTCCCAGTTGGTATACCTTAAGTTGGCCCGTTTATTGGAGGCCGATTGTAGCATTTCTCTTATCCTTGATCAGGGCGATCTCGAGCTGACAAGGGCGATAGAAGAACTGTTGCATTATGGATTGCTGAATACAGATATCGATGCCGATTATGTAATGCACGATAATGGTTTTCAATTGGTTAAAAGTTCGTTTGTGAAAGAAGTCGGACGCTCAAAAGAGGGGTTAAGAGTACTGCTGAGTTGTGCCACCCATAGAATGTGTGCGGTTAATGATTTTTCGTTCGCTTTGCTTTCGTTGTTTGAAAAGCCGATTACTAAGAACGAGGTGCGCGACATTTTGAAAAAAGAGGGACTATCGGCAAGCGAGGAGCAATTAAACAAGTTGGTTGATAATTGCATGAAAGCAGATATACTACAATTGATTAGATAGAGGAGGTTTCTGCATGGACGTTATTAACAAAGATCTCTTGGAGCAGCTGAAAGAGTTTCAGGAAGAGGGCGTCGTGGTAGAAGTGTTCGACTTTGAGGACTACATGGATAAATTCTGCCATTAGTTTCGGAATTTACTCGCCTTGCTTAAAGGAGAAGTCGATTATCGATTTCTCCTTTTTTAATTAAAGATATTTTTGAACTACATGCTCTTAGCACAGGTTGGCCTCTCAGTAAACTGGGAGGTTGCTTTGGCTAGTTAGAGATATGTGAACGTCCGTTAGACTGAATCTCAGGGTAGAAGGGGCCTCCAGTGTCCAGATCAACAAGGCAATGCTGCGTTTCGGCTAATAAGAACGATGGCTTTTTGCGTGTGGCGGCGGCGTCGCCGCAGATTCGCGTGGCCGATGTCGAGGGCAATGCCGAGGTTGCGTTAGCGGCTGTTCGCGCGGCTGTCGAGCGCGGCGTTCGCGCGCTGGTGCTGCCCGAGCTCAACTTGTGCGGCTATACCGCGGCCGACCTGTTCCATAACCGCACGCTGCTGCATGCCTGCGAGGCTGCTCTGGTGCATATCCTCGATGAGACTCGTGAGCTGCCGATTGTCTTTACCGTTGGCTTGCCCGTTGCGGTGGCAGAAAACATCTACAACTGCGCCGCCGTGTGCTGCGCGGGCGAGCTTTTGGGCCTTACGGCCAAGAAGTATCTGCCCAACTATGGCGAGTTCTACGAGCGCCGCTGGTTTGCTCCGGCGCCCGCAGATCCTGTGTGGGTCGAGTTTGCCGGTCAGGGTCCGGTTCCGCTGGGTTCGGGGCTTGTCTACCGCTGCTGTGATGAGGGTGCTGAGGACCTGGTGCTGGGCGTCGAGGTCTGTGAGGACCTGTGGGTACCTGCGCCGCCCTCGACCGAGATGGCGCTTGCCGGTGCGACGGTGATTCTCAACCCGTCGGCCTCGGACGAGATTATCGGCAAGGCAGACTATCGCCGCAGCCTCATCTCCAATCAGAGTGCGCGCCTGTACTGCGCCTATGCCTATGCAGATGCGAGTGAGGGCGAGTCCACGACCGACATGGTCTTTGCGGGCGAGAACCTCGTCTACGAAAACGGATCTAAGCTCGCCGCCACGAAGCTCCTCACCTGCGATATGGCGGTGGCCGATGTCGATCTTGACCGCCTGGTTGCCGAGCGCCGTCGCTCGACGACGTGGACGCGCGCGGACGATGCGCCGGAGGCCACGACCGTTGAGTTTTCGTTTGAGGGCGTGCTGGCCAAAGAGCCTGTCCTGCGCGATGCCTGCGATATCGACCGTGTCTTCCCCCGCGCGCCTTTTGTGCCGGCCGACCACGGCGACCTGGCCGAGCGTTGCGAGACCATCCTCGATCTACAAACCGCCGGCCTCAAGACCCGCCTTGCCCATACGGGTACCAAGGCTGCAGTCATCGGTCTTTCGGGCGGCCTGGACTCCACGCTGGCACTGCTTGTGACCGTGCGTGCCTTCGATGCGCTGGGGCTGCCGCGTACGGGTATCACGGCGGTCTCCATGCCAGGTTTTGGCACGACGCATCGCACCAAGTCGAATGCCGAGTCGCTCGCTCGCGACCTGGGTGTGAGCTTCCGCGAGGTTTCGATCCACGCGGCTGTGGAGCAGCACTTCAAGGACATTGAGCACGATTCGGCCGTGCAGGACGTGACCTACGAGAACAGCCAGGCCCGCGAGCGTACGCAGATTCTGATGGACCTGGCCAACCAGGCTGGCGGCTTTGTCATCGGTACCGGCGACCTGTCGGAGCTGGCGCTCGGCTGGGCTACCTATAACGGCGACCACATGAGCATGTACGCCGTCAACGCGAGCGTGCCCAAGACGCTTGTGCGCCATCTGGTGCGCTATGCGGCTGATGTCTTTGGCGGGCGTATTGCCGAGGTCTTGCTCGATATCCTCGATACGCCGGTGTCCCCCGAGCTTCTGCCGCCCACGGGCGATGGCGAGATCGCACAGAAGACCGAGGATTTGGTGGGCCCGTACGAGCTGCACGACTACTTCCTCTACTACCTGCTGCGTTTTGGCTTTGAGCCGGGCAAGATCTACCGCATGGCGCTCAAGAGTTTCGAGGGCGTCTACGACGTCAAGACCGTCCACACGTGGCTGCGTACGTTCTATCGTCGCTTCTTTGCCCAGCAGTTTAAGCGCAGCTGCCTGCCCGATGGTCCCAAGGTGGGCTCGGTGACGCTCAGCCCGCGCGGCGATTGGCGTATGCCGAGTGACGCCAGCTCGCGTTTGTGGCTTGCGCAGATCGACGCGCTCAATCCAATTGACTAAGGTTGGCCAAATTGAACCAATGCGGGGGTTGCAAGCGTTACACTTTTGCAATCTGATGGCCCGTATCGCGCGGCGCTCTTGTCGGAGCGCCGCGTTTTTTATATCGAAAGGTGGCACCATGCAGGCATCGCAGCGTCTCGACCGCTTTGGCGCGGAGGTCTTCGCCTCGCTCAACAACAAGCTTCTCGCGCTGAAGGCTCAGGGCAAGACCATTTACAACATGAGCGTGGGCACGCCCGACTTTAAGCCGTACAATCACGTGGTCGAGGCACTCACGCAAGCAGCCCAAGATCCCGAGATGTGGAAGTATGCCCTGCGCGACCTGCCCGAGCTCAAGCAGGCTGTGTGCGATTACTATGAGCGCCGCTTTGGCGTTTCGGGCATTACGCCGTCCATGGTGCAGTCGTGCAACGGCACGCAGGAAGGCGTGGGTCATTTGGGTCTGGCCCTGCTCGACCCGGGTGACACCATCCTGGTGCCCGATCCGTGCTACCCGGTCTTTGAGGCGGGTGCCAAGATCGCCGATGCCAAGCTCGAGTACTATCCGCTGATTGCCGAGCACAATTACCTGCCCTATGTGGCGGGTATCGATCCCGAGGTTGCCGATCGTGCCAAGTATATGATCGTGTCGCTGCCCGCCAACCCGGTGGGCTCGGTGGGCACGCCCGAGGTCTACGAGGAGATCATCGCTTTCGCCCGCGAGCACGACCTGCTCATCGTCCATGACAACGCATACTCCGACATCGTGTTCGACGGCGAGCCGGGCGGCAGCTTCTTGCAGTATCCCGGTGCGCTTGAGGTGGGCGTGGAGTTCTTCTCGCTCTCCAAGTCGTTTAACGTCACCGGTGCCCGCATCGGCTTTTTGGTCGGTCGCGAGGATGTGGTCTCGGCCTTTGCCAAGCTGCGCGGCCAGATCGACTTCGGTATGTTTTTCCCGATCCAGAAGGCTGCTATCGCCTGCCTGAACGGTCCGCGCGATGAGGTCGAGGCGCAGCGCCTGAAGTACCAGGAACGTCGCGATGCCCTGTGCGACGGTCTTGAGGGCCTAGGCTGGGAGCGTCCCAACGCGCATGGCTCTATGTTTGTGTGGGCCAAGCTTCCCGGTGGTCGCACCGATTCCATGGCGTTTTGCGAGGAGCTCATGGAGAAGGCCGGCGTTGTGGTGACGCCGGGCGCGAGTTTTGGTCCTTCGGGCGAGGGACACGTGCGCATGGCGCTGGTCCTACCGCCCGATCAGATCGCTTTGGCTGTCGAGGCCATTCGCGAGGCGGGCCTGTATTAGAAACCTATTTCGACTCGTCAATAGCTCGAAACCGATTTCGCGCAGTTATTTTACGAATACTGCAAACAATTTCGGTAAACGGTCGATTTTTGGCTGCGAATAGGGGCATAATCAAAGTCCCGATTGGATGTATTGGGATTACGACAAGCCGCTCGGGTCGTTCCCGGGCGGCTTGTTTGTGGAGTGAGATGGGAGTTTCTAATGGTTAACGAGAAGAAGGTCGCTATTGTCGGCTGCGGTTTCGTCGGTTCGTCTTCGGCGTTCGCGCTGATGCAGAGCGGTCTGTTCTCCGAGATGGTCCTCATCGACGTGGACAAGAACCGCGCCGAGGGTGAGGCCCTGGATATCGCGCACGGCATGACGTTTGCCGAGCCGATGAAGATCTACGCCGGCGATTATTCCGATGTCGCCGACGCCGCCATGATCGTCGTCACCGCTGGCGCTGCCCAGAAGCCCGGTGAGACTCGCCTGGACCTGGTCAACAAGAACGTCAACATCTTTAAGTCCATTATCCCCGAGATTAAGAAGTCCGGCTTCGATGGCATACTGCTCATCGTCTCCAACCCGGTCGATGTTCTGACTTATGCCGCCATCAAGATGTCCGGCTTGCCCGAGGGCCATGTCATCGGCTCCGGCACCGTGCTCGACACCGGCCGTCTGCAGCAGATGCTCGGTGCCCACGTCGAGGTTGACCCGCGCGATGTCCAGGCCTACGTCATGGGTGAGCACGGCGACTCCGAGTTTGTCGCTTGGTCCAGCGCTCAGGTTGCCGGTGTTCCGCTGAACACCTTCTGTGAGCTTCACGGCCACCTGGAGCATGAGGCTGCCGAGAAGCGCATCGCCGAGGACGTCAAGAACTCCGCCTACACCATCATCGAGAAGAAGCACGCCACCTACTACGGTGTCGCTATGGCCGTCAAGCGCATCTGCACTGCCGTCATGCGCGATGAGCAGACCGTTCTGCCTGTCTCCTCGCTCATGGTGGGCGAGTATGGCCTGTCCGATCTCGCCATCTCCATGCCGACCGTCGTTGGCCGCGACGGCGTTGTCTGCCGCGTCCCCGTGCCGCTGGACGATGACGAGCAGCATGAGCTCACCGTCTCCGCCAAGGCCCTGAAGGACATCATCGACAGCGTCGATTTCTCCTGCTAAATCAAGCTCGCTAGAGCGAAAAGCTACAATGAAGGCGTCCGGGTCCACACGGCCCGGGCGCCTTTTTGGTGCAAAGAAACCTGACCCCAATGCACCATAGTTGATGGGAGGGCCATGTCGGATTCGCCTAATTTTTTGACCTATGCCCAGACGGCGTTTGATCCGTTTGAGGAGCGGCCGTTCTGCGCGGTGGATAGCCTGGTCTTTGCGTGGTTGTCCTATTTGCGTTTGCCGGGTGATATGGCGGAACTGACGAACTGGCAGGGCCTAGACGTACGCGAGCTGCTGCGTGCCGAGTGCTACCGGGACATGATTGACGACCTGTGGGACCCAGAGGGGAGCAGGGCCTTGCTGGAGGCCGTGGCAGCAAGCCCTCGTTACCGTGGCGTGCACGTTTGCGGCTATCGTGCCGTGAGCGATGTGGTGGCGACAGAGCAGTTTGCAGCCATGGCGTTCCGGTTTCCGGCGGGGTTTAGCTATCTTTCCTTCCGGGGGACCGACAGCACGATTGTGGGCTGGAAAGAGGACTTTAACATGGCGTTCCGGTGTCCTGTGCCGGCCCAGGAATCCGCGGCGCGTTATGTGGACGAGGCGGCGGATGCGATTGACGGGCCGCTTTTGTGCGGAGGTCATTCCAAAGGTGGAAACCTTGCGGTGTACGGTGCGGCGATGTGCTCCGATGTCGCCCGTGAGCGAATCGAACGGGCATATTCCCATGATGGTCCGGGCTTCGTCGAGGAGTTCCTGAACGGCGACGCCTTTGCCGATCTTTCCGGTCGAATCGACAAGACGCTACCTCGGTCGTCGATCTTTGGCATGATGTTCGAGACACAGGAGGACTATGCCATCGTTGAGAGCACCGAGTTCAGCCTGCTGCAGCACAATCCCTTTAGCTGGGTGGTTGATGGTCGCGACTTCGTGTACTGCGAGCGTCTGTCCGCCGGCGCTCGGTACGTTGATGGCTCCATTCGCGAGATGCTGCTTGCAGTGTCGCCTAGCGAGCGCGAGCGTTTTGTAGATGCGTTGTTCTCCGTGTTTGAGGCTACGGGTGCTGAGCGGTTTGCGGATATCGCTGGGAATCTGCGCGAGAGCCTGCCCGTGATGCTCCAGGCTGCGCAAGGCTTTGACAAGGATACGCGACGCTTTGTCTCGCAGACCATCGCGGCAATCCTTAAATGCGCACTGCTGCCCAAACGACCCCAGATCGACATGCCCGCTGCCGGCAAGAGTTTGGCAGAACAGCTCGAGGCTTGGCAGTCCGAGCTCCTGCGCTAGCCATTGGTGCAAAGCAACCTGTCCCCGATGCGTCTGGGGCGGGCTCGACCGCTATACTGGTTCGTGCCGAAATCGATCTAGAACGGAATGCCGTATATGAAAATCAATCACGCGATTCTGCATATTCTGGACTTTGACTCTGCCGTCAACGTCATGAGCCAGCGCGAGCTCGATATCGAGAGCCGTACCGTGCGCAACTTCGTGACCACGCATCTGCGCCGCGCACGTACCTCGGCCGATAATAAACGCGCCACGTTTGCCGAGAACTCCGCATTCGGCGGCGAGCTCAAGGGCTATTTCTTTGGTGAGCGTGAGTTCGTGGACCTGTCGCAGCAGATTGCGGAGTTCATCTCTTCCGAACTCACCAAGGCCGAGAAAGCTGAGTCCACTGACGTGCTTGTGGCGGACTTTGACGATGATGAGGATGCCCGCTGGTTTGCCGTGATGCTGCTGGGCTCTAAGCAGGCATTCATGCACGAGGTGGGTCGCGAAGAGGGCGAGGTGCGTAACGACATCGCGCGCCACTATGCCATTCTGCCGAACCCTTCGCAAAAGGTGCCGAGCTATGCCATCGTGCGTGCAAGCACCATGGAGATCGGCTATGTGGACAAGAAGCGCAAGATCGCCGGCGAGGATCGCATGCTTATCCCCGATGGCCTGCTGCAGTGCGACACGGGCGTATCGGGCAAGGAGGTCATCGACACCGTGACGCGTGTGGTCGAGGAAGTCGCCGAGGAGCATGGTGCCAACACGGCTGTAGCGCTCGCTAAGGTTAAGGCTGCCGTTGCCGAGAAGGTTGAGGATGACGAGGAACTGCCGCCTTGGGATATCGTCGATGAGGTCTTTGAGAACGAACCGGTTATCAAGGAGAGCGTGCGCGCGGCACTGACCGAGGAGAAGGTGCCCGAGCGCGTGCCCGTGGAACGCAAACAGGTCGAGCGCGCAGCTGTGCGCAATCACAAGATCCGTACCGACACGGGTATCGAAATCAGCTTCCCGGCCGAGATGGGTTCGAACTCCGAATACATCGAGTTCGTCAACGAGCCCAACGGCCTCATCTCCATCGAGCTCAAGAACATCGGAAGTATTGAGAATCGATAAACCGCTCTTGGACGTTGCAAAAAACAAAGGCCGAAGCCTTTTGGGACTTCGGCCTTTTTTGTTTTCGGCTTGGTTGCTGACATTGCGCCGCAGGTTGAGCATACGTCAGCGAAAACGCCCTTAGGCGAGCAAGGTGACGTGAAAGAGGAGGGAAGCGTACTTCGGTACGCGACCGACGATTGAACGTCAGATTGCCGCTTAGGGGCGTTTGCAGCGTCGAGCCGTTACGCGGTTTGGTAAAACCGCGTAACTTCTACAGCTGGCGCAGGCGCTCTTCCAGGCCGGTCTTGCTGTCGGTCTTCTCGTCGCGCATCTTGATGACGCGG
>CABUGI010000077.1 GCA_902491055.1 uncultured Collinsella sp.
ACCGCGTGTGCTACGACATTACGTCCAAGCCGCCCGCGACCATCGAGTGGGAGTAACGATATTCGTTGATTTCAAGCCTCTGACCTGCGAAAACAGGTCGGGGGCTTCTTATTTTGCAACCTCTGTGCAACCTTTGCGGTTTCGCGCCCCGTGAACAGGGGACGTAGCACTGTTCACGTCTGGGCCCATATCGGCACCGATCATTGCCCGCGCTGCTTCTGCTTGCGCTTCAGCTTCCGCTGCTCGAAGCACGTCGCCCGGGATTCCTCGCCAGAGGAGAGCTGACCGTTCCTTGCGAAACCGCGAGACCAGCTATATCCGCTTGTTGCGGGCTTGCTTGAGCCAGTTCCTCTTGAAAGAGCCTATACCTCCGAAGAACTTGTTGTACGTCTCACCGTTCTCCTTGGCCTCGCACTTGACCAAGGCAAGTTCGATGGTGCAGAGGTAATCCGCCACTTGCTCGAGGCGGTAGTCGGTCATCGAGGTCTTGCGGCGTCGGACGACCCCTTTTGAGAGGACCTTGCCCACCGAGCCGTCTCGCCCACGGAACAGAAGGAGCGCATCCTCGCGACCTTCGGCGACCTGTGCTGCGAGATGGAGGGCTGCACCATCGCGCAGGGCCCTTTCCAAAGCGAAGTGTCGAGCCGAAGTGTTGAGCGTCGGCCCTGAATGTTCAATGGCCGTTGTTTTCTGCCCCTCAAGTGGTGAACTTCTCCTCGGGGCTGTTGATTCCCCCCACGCGCCCCCTTCCGTTCTCTGTGTTCCCCTTATACTCCTTGTACAAGGAGGTAAGAAGTCATGGACAAGACCGCACAGGACAGCTTGGCAAAGAAACCTGTCGACATGAGGGACAGGATTCTCGAGCATCTCGAGGCCCTCACCTCTGCCGTCTCGCTCGACGACCTTGCCCGTCTGTCCACCTCCGACATCGCCGAGACGCTCATCATCTCCAGGAGCCTGGCGAGCCAGTACCTCAACGACCTTGTTCGCGCCGGCCTTGTGGTTAAGGTGGCGGGCAGGCCTGTCCGTTATTTTCATCGCCGCGCGTTCCAGAAGCGTTTTCAGGTAAAGCTCTCTGCAAGCGAGTACGCCTCGCTCGCCGACCTCATCCAGGCGACGGGAATCGCCGATCACCGCGACTTCGCGCGTGCCGTGGGCTTCGACCTGAGCCTCAGCTCCGTTGTCGAGCAGTGCAAGGCTGCGGTTCAGTACCCTCCGTTCGGCCTACCCATCCTCTTGAGCGGCGGCGTGGGTGTCGGCAAGTCTTTCCTTTCTCGCCTTGTGTACGAGTACGGCAAGAACCAGGGCTTGCTGTCCCGCGACTCCTCCTATGTGCGCATCGACTGCGCCGGGGTCCCGGACGCCGCCTCGTTCAACGGGCTTCTTGACGAGTCGATCGCGAAATCGCGCGGGGGTGTGGTTTTTGTCAACGGCATCGAGGCACTCTCTCCCTCTGCGATGGAGCACTGCCTTGCGACGGCCCTCGGGCTCGATGCCTCCCAGGATGCGCCGCGCGCTCGCCTCGTTCTTTCGACGACGCTTTCCGCCGATGACCTGAAGGTTTCCTCGGCCTACAGCAAAATGCCCATCTGTGCCCGCGTCCCCTCACTCAAGGAGCGGACCCCCGAGGAGCGCGAGGATCTCATCTTGAGCTTCCTGCGCAGCGAGGGGTGCCGAATCGGTTCTGATGTGAAGATCAGCCGCGGCGCATACCGTTGCCTCGTGAACGCGGACTTTTCCGATAACATCGCCGGCTTGCGCGCCTGCGTGACGAACTGCTGCGCCAAAGCGTTCCTCAATCGCGAGGGCGACTACGTCGTCGTTCGCCCGTATCTTCTTCCCAGCGGGCTCCTCTCCTCCGCGCAGATCGATCAACAGCCCGACGATGGCGTTCTGATCGACGCGTCCCTGGATGCCGCCGAGAGCACAGGGCCGGTCGAGCAGGCGCTCGATGCCCTGCGCTCTCTCGATGAGCGATTCTGCGCCGGGGAGCTCTCTGTCTCCGAGCTCGTCTCGCAAGCTGTCTCCGCTGTGCGCGGCGTTGAGGATCACTTGATCTTCGGCCGCGGCGTTACCTCCTCGAGGTCGCGCGCCTTCGAGCGCATCGTGGGCGCGGTCCTTGCCGACGCAGGCTCTTCTTATGGCATCGAGCTTTCGAGGAAGGTCGCTTTTCTGCTGGCCCAGGAGATTTGCCTGCAGTTGTGGCCGGGCATCGGCCTGGCTAAGCGAAAGTCTGCCTGTGCGGAGCAAATCTCCCATCTCCTCGGTGCCGTGACCTCCGAATTACCGTTTGCCTCGAGCGTTTCCGATCAGGTCGCCACAGACGTGGAAGGGGCGCTGGGAATCTCGCTCGATCACTTCACGAAGACGCTTCTGACGCTGTGCGTCGCATCGGAGTCTCGCGACGCGAAGGCCCTTCGAACGCTCTGCGTCATCTTGTCCCACGGCTACTCAACGGCGACGAGCATCGCCGACGCGGCGAACCGTATGCTCGGCATGCATGTGTACGAGGCGGTCGACATGCCCTACGACCAGCAGCTGAAGGACATCGTCGGTCCGCTCCAGCGCCTCGTCGACCGCCATTCCTACTGCACCGGGGTTGTGTTCCTCGTCGATATGGGCTCCTTGGAGGAGGCCTATAAGGCCCTCGAGAACGTTACCGACTCCACTATCGGCGTGGTGAACAACGTCTCTACCGGTCTTGCGCTCGAGATCGGGGTCGGGCTGCTCGGCGGCAAGTCCATCGCCGAGGTTCTTGGCGATGCGACCGCCGCGTGCGTGACGCACTGCAAGGTGATCGAGCGCATCAACCGTGAGGACGCCATCGTCTTCTGCTCCGAGTCCGGGGTCGACGCCGCGGAGAGGATACGCCAGCTCGTCTCGCAGAGCCTCCCGCGCACCATAGGCGCGCGCCTGCTCACGAGGCCCTTCAAGCAGCTTGTCGCGAACGGGTCGAACGACGCCGTTTTCTCCGAGCACCGCGTCTGCGCCGTCATCGGCACGGGAGACCCCGGGGTCGCCTCCATCCCCTTCGTCGCCCTCGAGGACATCATGTCGACGGCGTCCGCCTCTAAGGTCGATGCCGTGTTCGGCAGGTGGCTTGACGCTTCCGAGCTCTCTTCTTTCCACGAGAAGCTGCTCTCGAACATGACGCTGCAGAACGTCATCCGCTCCATCACCATCCTCGACCCGGAGCGGCTATTCCACGAGATCGAGAGCGCCGTGCACGAGCTTCAGCGCAGGACAGGCGAGAAGATCGGCAGCAACGCCATCATTGGGCTCTACGTCCACCTCTGCTGTCTCGTCGAGCGCCTTGTTACCAGAAACCCCATTGAGACCTACGTTGGCCAGGACCGCTTCGAGGAGGAGCGTGCCGATTTCATCGAGTCCTTCAGGCAGAGCTTCTCGAGTATCTCGACGCGCTATCGCGTAGAGGTTCCCGTAAGCGAGATCGCATATGTCTTCGACTACATAAGCGTGAGCGCCGCCCCGGCGCGAGAAGAGCGCCTCGGCTCCTCGGACCTCCTGCTCGACGAGTGACCTTCCCCGCGCCGCCGCAAGCTGACTGCGCGTCCTCAATAATCCGATAACCCCTTGCCCGGCGCGAATCCGGATAGCGCCGAGGCAGTACCGAACGTAAAACTTCATTTGATAGGAGCAAACATGAGTGTTGTTATGGCACGAATCGACAATCGCCTGCTTCACGGCATCATCGTGACGCAGTGGGCCCCGGTGTCGGGCGCGACCCGAGTCATGGTCATCGACGACAAGGTCGCCGGCGACGAGGTCCTGAAGTCCACTATGAGGATGGCGCGCCCCGCGGGCATGGCCGTCTCGATCATCTCCGAGCAGACCGCGCTCAAGAACTTCGCGGCGGGCAAGTACGACCGCGAGAAGGTCTTTGTCATCGCCAAGGAGCCCGAGACGATCCTTCACCTGGTCGAGTCGGGCATCGAGCTCCCGTCGCTGATCGTCGGCGGCTCGCTCGTCAAGGAGGGCGGCGTCCAGCTCACCCAGCGCGCCTATGCCTCCGCCGAGAACGTCCAGAGCTACAAGGCGCTCATCGCCCGCGGCGTCAAGGTGACGGCACAGTTCGTGCCCGCCGACAAGCCCGTCTCCGTCGCCGACCTCATCTAAGGAGGGATCATGGTCAACTTCACTATCCTGCAGGTCGTCCTTTTGACCCTGCTGGCCTTCATCAAACACGTGGACTACTACGGCATCCCGATGATCTTCGTCAACTATGCCGTCTTCTGGGGCCTTATCACCGGCGTCGTCATGGGCGACTGGCAGACCGGCCTCGTCATCGGCGGCACCATCCAGCTCATGCAGCTCGGCGTCGCGGGCTTCGGCGGCTCGTCGATTCCCGACTACGGCACGATGGCCATCATCGCCACCGCCTACGGCGTGACCCTGGGCGCGGACACGGGCCTCGCCATCGGCCTGCCGGTCGGCATGCTCGGCATCCAGCTCGACGTCATCGTCAAGATCCTCAACGGCTTCGTCGTCGAGAAGTCCCAGAAGTTCTGCAACGAGGGTAAGTTCAATCAGATGAACGCCATCCTGTGGGTCTGCCCCGCGCTCTTCGGCCTGTGCGCCGCCCTGCCCGTCTTTGTCTCCGTGACGCTCGGCCAGCCCGCCGTCAACTGGCTCCTCGAGGTCATGCCTCAGTGGTTCCTCTCCGGCCTCACCCTCGCCGGCAAGATGCTCCCGGCCATCGGTATCGCCATGCTGCTCCGCTACATGCCCACCGGCAAGTACTTCCAGTACCTGCTCGTCGGCTTCTTCCTCTCGGCCTTCCTGAACGTGCCCATCATCGGCGCCGCCATCGTCGGCGTTGCCCTCGCGATCGCGTTCTACCAGCGTGCCGAGAGGGACACCGAGCTCGCCGCCCACGCTTCCGCAGACGCCTTCATCGGAGAGGATGAGTAACCATGGAAAACGAGAACATCACCGCCGTCGCCGAGGGCAAGCCCTCCGGCTACAAGGTCACCAAGAAGGATCTGCGCAACGCGAACTGGCGCTGGCTCATGAGCGTGTGCACCTTCAACTACCAGACCCAGCAGGGCGCCTCGGTCGCCTACGCCCTCTCGCCGGTCCTGAGGAAGATCTACACGAACGACGAGGACTATAAGCAAGCGCTCAACAACCACTTCCGCTACTACAATACCCAGCCTTGGCTCGCCGCCATCATCCTTGGCGCCTGCGTGGCCATGGAGGAACGCGACGGCCTAGCGGCGGCGGACGCCGTCCAAGACCTGAAGATCGGCACCATGGGACCGCTCGCCGGCGTCGGCGACTCCCTGCTCATGACCATGATCCCGACCATCATGGGCTCCATCGCCGCCTACATGGCCATCGAGGGCAACCCCGTGGGAGCCGGCATCTGGTTCGCGCTCATCCTGGCCATCTTCTGGGTCCGCATGCACGCCCTCGAGTTCGGCTACAAGCAGGGCGTGAAGCTCGTCACCGACTTCAGCGAGAAGCTTCCCAACCTCACTGCCGCCGCCTCCGTGCTCGGCCTCACCGTGGTCGGCTGCCTCATCGCCTCGGTCATCGGCGTCACCTGCCCGATTAGCTTCAGCTTCGGCGACGTCTCGATGGAGATTCAGCCGCTGCTCGACAAGATCCTGCCTGCCATGATCCCCGCCGCCATCACGGGAAGCGCGTATTACCTTCTTACCAAGAAGAACGCGAGCATGACGGCCCTCATCCTCGTGGTGATCGTCCTCGCGATGGTCGCCTCCGCCGCTGGCATCCTCGCCTAGCTTCGACCCAAGAGATTGGTGAATCAATGAGAAAGATAGTTGTGGCGAGTCATTCCCTTCTCGCCCAGGGCTTCAAGGACACCCTCGAGTTCCTTACGGGTAAGAGCGACGCCGTCAACGCCGTGTGCGCCTACGTGAACGACAACGGCGAGGGGCTCGACGCGGCGGTCGAGGCGGCGCTTTCGGGCACTGACGAGGTCGTCGTCCTCACCGACGCGCTCGGCGGCAGCGTGAACCAGCGCTTCTCCCGCTTCGCCTCCGACCGGATCCACGTGATCGCGGGTGTCAACCTCCCGCTCGCCATGACGGTCGCGCTCGCGCGCCCCGACGAGAAACTCGACTTCGACGCCCTCGTCGACGAGGCGCGCCAGCAGATCGTCTACGTGAACGGTGCCAGTTCCGCCGAGTGCGAAGACGACGAATAGAGGAGGTCGACGATGAGAGAGTTCCTTAAGGACGTGTGGATGCACGGCGGTGAGGAAAGCCGCGCCATCACCCCCGAGAACATCACGGGCGAGAAGGGCCGTGCCGCCATGTCGGCCAGCCACCTCGGCGTCGGCCGCAAGGGCTCGTGCTGCGTGCCCCTTGAGTCCGACGAGACCATCACGCTCGCGGACATCGAGGGCCCCGGCATCATCCGCCACATCTGGATGACCGTCCCCGACAAGACCGCCGCCGGCAGCTTCGTCATGCGCGACCTCGTGCTGCGCTTCTACTGGGACGACGAGGAGACCCCCTCGGTTGAGTGCCCTGTCGGCGACTTCTTCTGCAACGGCTTCGGTGAGCGCGCCATCGTCAACTCGATGCCCATCTGCGTGAACCCGACGGGTGGCATGAACTGCTACTTCGAGATGCCCTTCAGGAAGCACGCCAAGGTCACGCTTACGAGCGAGCACCCCGGGTTCATTAAGTACATCTTCTACACGTTCAACTACGCGCTCACCGACGTGCCGGACGACGCCATGTACTTCCACGCCCGTTTTAACCGCGAGCGCAGCACCCGCAGGGGCGTCGACTACACCGTGCTCGACGGCGTGCGCGGCAAGGGCTACTACGTCGGCACCTACATGGCCCTGTGCGCCCTGGAGCGCTATTGGTGGGGCGAGGGCGAGATGAAGTTCTTCCTCGACGGCGACGAGGAGTTCCCCACGGTCACCTCGACGGGAGCCGAGGACTACTTCGGCGGTGCCTGGGCCTTCCTCGACAGGCCGCCCCACGCGCTGCCCGAGGCGCAGTGCTTCAACACGCTGTTCGCCGGCTACCCGTACCGCTCGACGCGCGACGCCACGCGCGACCGCTTCAGCGCGGGCAAGCCGAACCCGAACCCGATGCTCGCGACCAACGACGACGCGCTGCCCAGGCACGGCCTCTACAGGTGGCACCTTCCCGACCCGATCTCGTTCAAGGAGGACCTGCGCGTGACGTTCCAGGACCTCGGCAACGACGACATCAAGCTCTACGAGCGCGAGGACGACATCTCCACCGTCGCCTACTGGTACCAAAGCGAGCCGCACGCCGTGCTCGCCCCGTTTGCCGCAAGGCAGGACCGCGTGCCCAGGTAGGGTCGCCTCGAAACAAGCCAACGTTATGGGCGCCCGCGGTTGACCATGACTGCGGGCGTCCCTTTGTAAGGAGGATCACATGAGCGAAAAGCAAATGAGGCTCGGCGCCCTCGAGGCCGGCGGGACCAAGATGGTCTGTGCCGTGGTGTCCGGCGACGGCGAGGTTCTCGACCGTATGGAGACCCCGACGCTTACGCCCGCCGAGACCGTCCCACAAATGGTCGAGTGGTTCACCGCCCGCGATGTGAACGCGTTGGGCATCGGCGCCTTCGGCCCGACCTGCGTCGACCCCAACGATGAGCGCTACGGTTCCATCCTCCAGACGCCCAAGCTCGCGTGGCGAGGCTATGGTCTTCGCGCCGCGTTCGCCGACGCCCTCGGGATTCCGGTGACCTACGACACGGACGTGAACGTTGCCTGCCTCGGCGAAGTGGTCTTCGGCTGCTGCAAGGGGCTCGAGGACGCCGTCTACGTGACCATCGGCACCGGCGTGGGCGCGGGCGTCATGTGCGCGGGCAGGCTCCTTCACGGCATGCTGCACCCCGAGGCCGGCCACATGCTGGTAAGGACCCGTCCCACCGAGGAGGGACGCTGCGTCTGCCCGAGCCACGCGAGCTGTCTCGAGGGCCTCGCCTCCGGCCCCGCCATCGCCGCGCGCTGGGGAAAGCCCGCGGCCGAGCTCGCGGACAACGCTGAGGTGTGGGCGCTGGAGGGGGATTATCTGGGGCAGATGTGCGCGAACCTCGTGCTCATGTACTCGCCTCGCCGTATCGTCCTCGGCGGCGGCGTGATGCACCAGGAGCAGCTCTACGGCATCGTCCGCAAGAAGACCCTCGAATATCTGGGTGGCTACATCCAGACCGCCGAGCTTAAGGACATAGAGAGCTACATCTGCGCCCCGGGCTGCGGCGGCGACCAAGGAATCCTTGGCGCGGCCGAGCTGGCAAGAAGGGCGCTCGCGTAACTTGCGCTCTCTCCGCCATACAACGCGTTAAGAAAAGACGAGCGCTTCTTGCCAATTGGGCGGCAAGAAGTGCTCGTCTTTTGCATTTTTGCCTCTCAAAATCTTATTTTCACGATTTGCATTTTCATCCCGTTGTCACCGACCCTTGCGAGAAACCGGAAAAAGCCGCTGACGGAAGGGTCTCTCAAATCGTTGTAACCCAGCATATAGCCGCGACTTGTGACCTGCAGACGGCTGTCCCACGCGCCGATTTCCTTGGCGGCATCCGAAACCGCAAAATATGCTCCAACATCCTTGATTTTTGCAGTCTTAAGCCATGTTTTTGCGATCATCTTTACTGCCGTCCGATTGGCAGCATCAAAGATCAGCACACCGCCGGGGAAAGCGTCCGCCATCTCCCGCACCAGTTCCCGGACCTGCTGGGTCAGAAAGTAATAGAACACCCCGGAGGCAAAGAACACCGCCCCGCCGGAGGCATCGATTTTGCCAAACCATGCGGTGTCTTTCAGATCGCAGGGGATATTTTGTTCTCGATCCTCGGCGGGCAGCAGCTGCTGCCGCAAGGCAATCACATCCGGGAAGTCCAGATTGTA
>CABUGI010000078.1 GCA_902491055.1 uncultured Collinsella sp.
CCGACAACGGCAAGGCCGTCTTTGTGCAGGGCGCCGTGGCAGGCGACACCGTCGAGGCCGAGGTCGTACAGGACGGCAAGTCGTTCATGCGTGCCCGCACCACCGAGATTCTGGAGCCAAGCCCCGATCGCATTCAGCCTCCCTGCCCCTTCGTGGGCATCTGCGGCGGCTGCTCGTGGGGCAATCTCTCACGCACGGCACAGCTCGCCGCCAAGGAGCAAAATCTGCGCTCCACGCTCGAGCGTATCGGCAAGTTCAGCCCCGATCAAGTCGATGAACTGGTGCAACCCATCCGCCACACCAAGGATGATTGGGGCTACCGCAATAAAATCGAACTCGAGCCGACCGTTGTAAACGGCCGCGTGCGTCTTGGCATGCACGGTGTCGATCCTCGCAAGATCGTGACCGTCGATTCGTGCCCGTTGTTCGACAAACGCTTCCCCAAGGCACTCAAATCGGTCGTCGGCGCACTCAACTATCTAAGCGGCAGCCATGACTTGGGGCTCGAACGCGTGGGCATTCGCGCATCGCGCCGCACCAAGGCACTCGAGGTCGCACTCTGGACGCCCACAGGCTCTTTTCCGCGCTCGCAGGTCTCCCGCGTGCTGGCGGACGCCGCTCATCCCACGAGCATCGTGCGCGTGATGAGCAAGGGCGAAAAGAAGGCCCGCCGTGTCTCCAAGGTCGAAATGCTCGCCGGAGAGGGCTCATGGACCGAAAATATCGCCGAGGGTCAGATGCGCTTGTCTGCCCCGTCTTTTTTCCAGGTCAACACCAAGGGTGCCGAGATTTTGATCGAGCTTGTCATGGAAGCGCTCGACCCGCAGGAAGACGAGCTTGCCGTGGACCTGTACTGCGGTGCCGGCACCTTTACCCTGCCGCTCGCCCGCCGCTGCGACTTTGTCGCTGCCGTCGAGGCCTACGGCCCCGCCGTGCGCGATCTACGCCGTAACCTGGAAATCAACAAGCTTGATAACGTCGACGTCATCGGCGGAGACGCGGTGCGCGAGTTCCCCGACCAGGATGCCGACATCTTGGTGGTCGACCCGCCGCGCGCAGGCCTCGCCCCCGAGGCGATCGACCTTATCGCCAGCACGAGTGCCCGCGATGTCGCCTACGTGAGCTGCGACCCGGCCACCCTGGCGCGCGATCTCAAACGCTTTGTCGAAGAAGGCACCTTCTCCCCCGTAAAGATCACGCCAGTCGATCTGTTCCCACAAACCTTCCACTGCGAGACCGTCGTCCACCTCAAGCGCAACTAGCCACTTAATCATTGCTCAGAAAAATCATTGGGAAATCGAGCGTGGCAAGCGGAGGTCTTCGGGGTATAAGACGGCTAATTGTATGCCGCCTATGAAAGGAACCCTCATGCCCAGCGTTGCCGTTCTCGCCGCCGATGGCTTTGAAACTATTGAATGCTTGACCATGGTCGATGTCATGCGTCGCGGCGGCGTGCGTGCCACGCTCGTCTCGATCATGCCCACGCGCGAGGTCGTAAGCTCGCTGCAGATCCCCGTGACCTGCGATGCACTCTTTGATGAGATCAACTTTGACGAGTACGACTGCGTCGTGCTGCCCGGCGGCCTGCCCGGTGCCACCAACTTGCGTGCAGATCAGCGCGTCTGCGACGTGGTCGGCGAGTTCGCCGCGACCAAGCACGTCGCCGCCATCTGCGCCGCCCCGTTTATCCTGGGCGAGCTCGACCTGCTCGAGGGGCGCCATGCCACGTGCTTCCCTGGCTTTGAGAAAAGCTTCCCCGAAGGCGCCTATACCGGCGAGAAGGTCACTCAAGACGGCAACATCATCACTGCCAGCGGCATGGCACAGTCACTCCCCTTTGCATTGGAGCTGCTGCGCACGCTCGCCGGCGACAAGGCCGTCGAGAAGGTCGCCGAGGGCATCCAACTATGATTTTGGCTTCCCAATCGCCGCGCCGCATAGAGCTGATGCGCGAGGCAGGCTACAACATTCGCGTGATTCCCGCGGATATCGACGAAACGCCCTTTGATGGCGAGCCCCCGCTCACGCTTGTCGAGCGCTTGGCACGCGCCAAGGCGGCTGCCGTTGCTGCCGAGTATGCCGAGCCCAATGAGTTGACCGTCGCGGCCGACACCATCGTCACCTTCGACGGCAAGATTTTGGGCAAGCCGGCAACCGAGGGCGAGGCGCGCACCATGCTTCGTGAGCTTTCGGGCCGCACGCACCAGGTCGCAACCGGCGTCTGCATCGTTAAGGCAGGCGATACGGCCGCCCCGCATGCCGCCGAGAGCCTGTCGTTTGTCGATGTGACCGACGTGACATTCTACGAGCTCACCGACGAACAGATCGAGCGCTACGTCGCCTCGGGTGAGCCCATGGACAAGGCCGGCGCCTACGGCATTCAGGGCACAGGCGGACGCATGCTCGTGCACGATATTTCGGGCGACTTCTATAACGTGGTGGGCCTACCCATCGCCCGCGTCGCGCGCGCGATTCAAAAACTCTCGTAATTGCATCTGGCGCTGGGTATCCCCCGGCGCCTACAATTTTGGCGTACCGTACGGATCCCGACCGGGCACAAGGCGCGGCGGAAAACCGATAGGAGTTAAACATGGATACACTGCTCGAGGCCATTGACGTCTGCGATGTCGATGGCTTTTGCTATGGCAACTATACGGACGAGGAGGCCGGCACCGGTTGCACCGTAATCGTGGCACCCGAGGGCGCCACCGGCGGCGTTGACGTTCGCGGCGGTGCTCCAGCATCGCGCGAAACCGACCTGCTGCGACCCGAGAACACCGTCGACAAGGTCCACGCCGTCTGCCTTTCGGGTGGATCGGCCTTTGGCCTCGAGGCTGCAAGCGGCGTCGCTCGCGAGCTTGAGAGCCGCGGCATCGGCCTTCCCGTCGGCCCCACACAGGTGCCTATCGTGTGCTCCAGCTGTATCTTCGACCTCGCCTTTGGTAACCCCACCGTACGCCCCGACATTGAGGCAGGCATCTCCGCCGTGCGCGAGGCGCTCGACCACACCCCCACCACGCTCGAGCAGGGCAATGTAGGTGCCGGCACCGGCGCCACTGTAGGCAAGCTCATGGGGCCTGCCACCTGCATGAAGGCCGGCCTTGGAGCTGCCGCCGTGGCACTCGGCCCCATCAAGGTGGGCGCCGTGGTCTCGGTCAACGCCTGCGGCAACGTGGTCGACCCCTTCACCGGCGAGTGGGTCGCCGGCATGCGCGCCGCAGCCGATAGCGACCAGATCGTCGACATGGAACTCGCAGCCTTTGCCTCCGCCGGATCCATGCAGATGCCGCTCGACCGCACCAACACCACCATCAGCTGCATCGTCACCAACGTGGAACTCACTAAGGCACAAGCTACCAAGGTCTCCCAGATGGCCGCAGACGCCTACGCACACGCCATCCGTCCCACGCACACCACCAACGACGGCGACACCATCTACACCCTCGCCAGCGGCAAACTGGGCGCCCAGGCAAGTGCCGCCGTTCCCCTAGACCTGCTGGGCATGCTCGCCGTAAGGACTTTGCAAACCGCCATCGTAAACGGAGCCAAAACCGCCAAAACCTCCCACGGCATCCCCGGCGCCGCGAAGTAACCCCCACTCGACCGTCGGTCGGAGGCGGGCGGGCGTTACGTTTGCTGCTCTACAGTCCTATGCAAGACGAAGGCCACATTAAGTGGCCTTCTTTGCATGCGGAACTCGCGACAAACGTAATGCCCGCCCGCCTCCGACCGACTACCAACTAATATTTTTTCAGCCCAGGCCCCTGTGTACCGCGCGTCGAAGATCTTCAAATTCAAATAACCTGACAATCGATTCTTATAGCAGAGGCCCCTTGGCCTTTAGTTTGATACAAGTTCCGCACGAGCCGGAAAGCACTTAATGTGCTTTCCATGCGAGCAGGACTGTTCGCAGTAGCAAACTAAAGGCCAAGGGGCCCAGTCAACCTATCAGCAGCGATTACTCAACAGTTAGTTGAATTTGAAGATCTTAGAGGCAAGACGGTATAGGCCGAGTGTGGTTTTGTCTCCGGCCCGTCCACGCAGATTGGTGAAGAACCCGACCACGCCGTAGCGGGCACGACGATACATGCGCTCGTCATAGGCCTTCAAATCATTCCACAGCGTCTTTAGGCGCTCGTCGGCGCAATCTTCCTCGGAAAGCTTGGTAAGCACCGAGCAGATCGCCATCATCATGGTGAAATAGCCCATCATGTACGAGCGCAGACGCGACGACTCAACATCGCTGTACAGGTGGTACGACTCCATCATGATGCGCGTCACACGGAACTGCTGGTCCAGACGCTTGACCATCGTGGCCTCGTTGACACTCTGGCCCTCGCGACCGATAAAGTAGCGATAGAGGTCGATGTCGGCGTAGTACATGGTCTTGCAACGCGGCAGCGGCACGTAGGCGTAGATGTTGTCCACATAGAACGTGTGCGGCGGCATGGGAAGGTTGGACTCGCGCAGCACATCCGTGCGATAGCACAGGCTGTGCATGAGTAGGTTCTGGTCCAGGCGGAAATGACCGATCTGATCCCAGGAAAAGATCTTCTTGCGCGGCAGGGCAAATTTGTAGCCAATAGCGGTATGCGTGCCCTCGTAAACCTTCTCGTACACGTAGTTCGAGATAAACAGGTCAACGCGCTGGTCGCGCTCCTCAAAGCCACGCAGAATCGACAGCATGGTCGAAAGGGCAGCGCCGTCAAGCCAGTCGTCCGAATCAACAACCTTGTAGTAGGTGCCCTGTGCCTCGCGCAGACCCGAAAGGACGGCAATACCGTGGCCGCCGTTCTCCTGGTGTACCGCACGAATGATACCGGGATAACGCGCCTCCCACTCATCGGCCTTATCGGCCGTCTCGTCCTTGGAGCCGTCGTCCACCACGATAATCTCGATATCGGTGGCGTAATTGCTCCCCTCCAAGATGGAGGTGATGCAATGGTCCATGTCCTTGGCGGCGTTATACGAGGGAATACCGAATGTTATGACTTTATGCATGGCAGGCGATAATCTCATCCGAAAGATCGAGGGCGGAATTGGTCACAGCGTCCATATCGTAGTAACGATACTCGGCCAGACGACCCACCGGGTGGAAGTTCGTCAGGTTCTGGACGCGCTCAAGATAGCGCTCATAGAGCTCACGGTTCTCGGGCTCAAGAATGGCGTAGTACGGTGTCTCGCCCGAGCCGGGCGTATAGGCCTTGGAGTACTCCTTCATGATGGTGGTCTTGCCGGGCAGGACCTGACCGGTCATGTTCTTGAACTCGGTGATACGCGTGTAGTCCTCGCTCGTGGTGTAGTTGACGGTGCCCACGGGCTGGAACTGGTCCATATCGAGCGTCTCGAACTTCATATCGAGCGTGCGGTACGGCAGCGCGCCCAGGTCGAGGTTGAACAGCTCGTCGAGCGGACCGGTGTAGACGATCTCGCCGCCATAGACCTTGCCGTCGATCTTGACGGTGGTCTCGTCGATCTCGAAGAGGTCGCGGGCGTCCACGTCGCAGAACACATCAATCAGATCGTGATCGAGCATATGCTCGAACAGCGCGGTATAGCCGTCCTGCGGCATACCCTGGAAAGGAGCCTGCGGGAAGTAGCGATCGTCATCGCCCACAAAGACGGGGACGCGGCCGGTGATCGAGGGGTCGATCTGGTCGGGCGTCTGGCCCCACTGCTTCATGGTGTAATGCAAAAAGACGTTCTCATAGACATAATCGGCGACCTCGGCAAGATCCGGGTCGTTCTTCTTGCGCAGCTCCATAATGGGCACCTTGACGTCCTTGCCAAAGGTCTCCACGAGCTTTTGGTACAGTTCCTCGCCGCGCTCATCGCCAAAGGCAAGCTTAAGGCTCGCATGGTTAAAGGGCACGGGCATTAGGGTACCGTTGATGTTGGCGAGCACCTTGTGCTGGTAGTCCGTCCACTTGGTAAAGCGCGACAGGAAATTGTGGACGCGCTCGTTAAAGGTATGGTAGATGTGCGGACCATACTCGTGGACCAGGATTCCCGCCTCGTCAGTGCAGTCGAAGGCATTGCCCGCAATGTGGCTTCGGCGCTCCAAAACGGCAACACGATAGCCGATGGTTTCGGCAAGACGGCGGGCGCAAACGGCACCGGCATAACCGGCGCCGACAACGATCATGTCGTACGCACCGGCATTAAAGCCTTCAGGCAGGCCTGAGGTAATCTGCATCGATACTCCTTGTCAAAAGCCACGGGCTCGTTAGCTGGGCTTTTCTCGAACATTCTTCGAGACATATTTATCAGAGCGATTATAGCGCTAATGCGTCCTATAATGAGCTTGCCACACAAGGAAAGCTCAAGCACCGCGGCGTACAAATTTGAAAGATAAACCCGCTAGCAGCGGGTTTATTCGTGAACAGCCGGGCGCCTGGAGCTTAGTGAAACGCTTGTAAGGAGTAACATGAGCGATTTCCTTAACCGTATGAAGTCTGCCGCCAAGGCCGACCTTAAGACGATCGTCCTGCCCGAGGGCGAGGATCCGCGCACCATCGTCGCGGCCACCAAGATCATCGAGGAGGGCCTGGCAAAGATCGTCATCCTGGGCAACCCCGACGAGATCAACGTTCCCGGCGCCACCGTCATCGATCCGCGCAATGCCGAGAAGCACGAGGAGTACGCGCAGAAGTTTGCCGAGCTCCGCGCCAAGAAGGGCGTCACCATCGAGCAGGCTCGCGCCCAGGTGATGGACGCCACCTACTTTGGCACCATGATGGTCAAGATGGGTGACGCCGACGGCCTGGTCTCCGGCGCCTGCCACTCCACCGCCGACACCCTGCGCCCCGCGCTGCAGATCCTTAAGACCGCCCCGGGTACCAAGCTGGTCTCGGCCTTCTTCGTGATGTGCACCGACACCCCGCAGTTCGGCACCGACGGTACGCTGATCTTCGCCGACTGCGGCCTCAACATCAACCCGTCCTCCGACGAGCTCTCCGAGATCGCCATCGCCTCCGCTCACTCCTGGTCCACCTTTATGGGCAGCGTCGAGCCGCACGTGGCCATGCTCTCCTACTCCACCATGGGCTCCGCCGGCGGCGAGGTCGCCAAGAAGGTCCAGGAGGCCGTTAAGTTCTGCAAGGAGAAGGCTCCCGAACTCGCCATCGATGGCGACCTGCAGCTCGACGCCGCCATCGTTCCCACCGTCGCCCAGCTCAAGGCCCCCGGCTCCTCCGTTGCCGGCAAGGCCAACGTGCTTGTGTTCCCCGATCTCGAGGCCGGCAACATCGGCTACAAGCTGGTCCAGCGCTTCGCCGGCGCCGACGCTTACGGCCCCATCCTGCAGGGCATCGCCAAGCCGGTCAACGACCTTTCGCGCGGCTGCTCTGCCGACGACATCGTGGGTGTCGTAGCCATCACCGCCGTCCAGGCTCAGATGGCTGAGTAGCGGACATATCCCCTCGGGACCCTACAGGGTAAAGCTCTGAAAACGTCCTCGGACATGCATGAAACCCCCGCTGCGCACTTCGTGCGGCGGGGGTTTCATGCGTCCTGCGGAATATTTTCAGAGCTTTACCCTGTAGGGTCCCTGCCACCACGTAGCAATCAGGGAATCCGGGGTGGACGGCGGCTTGGCTACGAGCTGGGGCTGAAAATCTGAATGGATGGGTGCCGTTGCTGGGAGCGCAGGCGTTGCTGGTGGCGATCACTTTGGGACTGGAATTTCCGCCTGCTAGTAGAAAGGCCTCCGGAGCTGTTGCTCTGGAGGCCTTTTTGTCAATTTCAGACGAATGCGTTAGTTGTTCTTGGTCAGGCGCTCGACGTCGTGGGCGATCATGTATTCCTCGTCGGTGGGGATGACCATGACCGTGACGGAAGAGCCGGCGGCGCTGATGACCTGCGGGCCGTTGCCCACGGCCTCGCGGTTCTTGTTGTTGTCGATGCGTACGCCCAGCCACTCAAAGCAGTCGCAGAAGGCCTTGCGGATCGACCAGTCGTTCTCGCCGATGCCGGCGGTAAAGGTGATGGTGTCCACGCCCGCCATGGAAGCGATCATGGAGCCGGCCTGCTGCATGGCCTTGTAGGCGAACATATCGAAGGCGAGCAGGCAGCGCTCGTCGCCCTCGGAGGCGCGTGTACGGATGTCGCGGGCGTCGTTGGAGATGCCCGAGATGGCAAGCAGACCAGACTGCTTGTTCATCATGTCATCAACTTCCTGATAGCTGTAGCCTCCCTCGCGCTGGAGGTAGCACACGGTGGCCGGGTCAATGGAACCACAGCGAGTGCCCATCATCAGGCCGTCGAGCGGCGTGAGGCCCATCGTGGTGTCGCGGCACACGCCGTCCTCGATAGCAGCGAGCGAAGCACCGTTACCCAAATGGCACGAAAGCAGACGGTGGCAGCGCGAGCCCAGGATCTCCTTGGCCATCATCCACTCGTAACGATGACTCGTTCCGTGGGCGCCATATTTGCGCACATGATACTTGTCGCACACGTCCTTGGGCAGGGCGTAAGTGTAGGCAACCTCGGGCATGGTCATGTGGAACGAGGTGTCGAAGACCGCCACGTTGGGCAGCTCCGGATACTTCTCACGGCAATACTCAATCGCTGCGGCCTCGCCGTAGTTGTGCAGCGGAGCAAGCGGTGCCACCTCAAGAATCTTGGCCATAACCTCGTCGTCGACAACTGCGGAATCATCGAAGTGCCAGCCGCCCTGAACGATACGATGCCCAATGCCATCGATCGTAAAGTCGGTCTTCTCGAGCTCCTCGAGCACGCAAGCGATAGCAGAGCGATGATCGGGGAAGGGAACCTCCTCGGTCTGCTTGGCGCCA
>CABUGI010000079.1 GCA_902491055.1 uncultured Collinsella sp.
GCAGCGGCGCTCGAGCTCGTAGAGCACGCCGCGGACCGTCACGATGATGAACTCGCTCGCGTCCGACTCCTCGGCATACTTGATGATACCGGCGGTGGAGCCGATGTAGTCGGCCTCGGCCAGAACGTCGGCCTTGCACTCGGGGTGCGCCAGCACGAGCGCGTCGGGGTGGGCCTCCGTCGCGTCGACGATCTGCTCGACGGTGATGATGTGGTGACGCGGGCAGTAGCCCTTGTTGAGAATGACGTGCTTCTGCGGCACTTGCTCGGCCACGAAACGGCCCAGATTCTGGTCGGGAATGAACAGAATGTGCTGCTGCGGCAGCTCGGACACGATCTTGACAGCGTTGGAGCTGGTAACGCACACGTCACTCCAGCTTTTGATCTCGACCGTCGAGTTGACGTAGCACACCACGGCCAGGTCATCGCCATACTCGGCACGGGCGGCATCGACCGTCTCGCGCTTGACCATGTGCGCCATGGGGCAGTCCGCGCCCGGCTCGGGCAGCAGCACGGTCTTGGTGGGGTTGAGCAGCTTGGCGCTCTCGCCCATAAACTCCACGCCGCACAGCACGATAGTCTGCTGCGGCAGACTCTTGGCAAGCTTTGCCAGGTAGAAGCTGTCGCCGACGTAATCGGCCACAGCCTGCACCTCGGGCGCCACGTAATAGTGCGCCAGGATCACCGCGTCACGTTGGGTTTTTAGTTGCTGAATGGCCTCGACGAGCTCTGCGGGCACCAGTGCCGCGCGCTCCGTTGCCGTCGTTGCCGATGCTAGGCCGGCCGCGATATCGCGTGCAAGCTCCGACGCATCCATGTTCGCGCTCTGTGCCATCAAGGCCCCTCTCTTTTGGCGAATCTTGGGGCTTTAGTATGACACCTAGGTTTACAGCTGACAAGACAGCTGTAAACCTAGGTGTAAAGTTGAAATAAAGATTCAATCATGTGGCAGGTCCATATTCGAACTGGCAAGCTGAGGATAGCTGAGCTCTCGATGGCGCAGGAGGCATCTTTCGCCACCGCAATACCGCTTGGCGCGAGTTGCACGCCGTGGGGCGCAAACGGTCCGCACCCCCGCAAGCGGCGCGTACCCGATGTGGCAAAATCGAACTACTTAAGGGGGCCGAATGCTCAAGATTATTGCCTGCGACGATGATGTCGCTTTTCTAGATAGACTGCACCGGATGATCGACCGTTGGTCGACCGAGACGGGCACGGCGGTCGATGTTGCGCTCGTCACGCGCGGCGAGGACCTGCTGGCCCGCCATGCCGCATCGCGCGCCGACATCATTCTGCTCGACATGATCATGCCGCTCGTCAACGGCATGGACACCGCACGCGAACTGCGCCAGGCCGACACCGCCGTGCGCCTGGTGTTCCTCACCTCGTCGCCCGAGTTCGCGCTGGAATCCTACGAGGTCCGCGCCTTCGACTATCTGCTCAAGCCCGTGACTTACGAACGCCTGGCGCAGTTACTTAACGAGCTTTCGAGCATGCGCCCGGCGGCAACCGACGAGCTCGTGATCAAAACTTCCTTTGGCTACCACGCCCTGCGCCTGTCCGACATCGAATATGCCGAGGCGCGCAACAAGCACGTGGTCTTCCACCTGCGCGACGGACGCGACATCGAGGCACTCGAGTCGTTCCGCAGCGTCGAGGACCGTTTGGCGCAAAATGCCACCTTCTTTAAATGCCACCGCAGCTACCAGGTCAACCTGCGCAACATCGATCACTTTGACCGCGCGGACATCGTCATGCGCTCGGGCGCGTGCATCCCGCTTTCGCGCAGTTGCAAGCAGGGATTCCAAGACGCCTACTTTGCGGTGCGCTTTGAGGCTGGGAGACACTGATGGTCTCCTCGGTCGAAATGGTCCTTTGGGCAATCCACCACGCCACAACGCTACTCTTTGGCGTCTTTGCCTCGGCGGCGCTGTGCGGTATCGAGATCAACCGGCGTCATGCGCTTGAACTGGTGCTGGTCGGTGCCGTAACCGGATGCGCATTTGGCCTCGCCAATGCCGTCGGCGGAGAGCTTTTCGCCCGCCAGGTATATCCGCTCGTCGTGCATCTGCCGCTCATCATCTATTTGTGCGCGCGCTACCGCCTGAGCCCGCTGCTTGCCGTGCTCGGCATTACGAGTGCCTATCTGAGCTGCCAGTTCAGCAATTGGATGGGCATCGCCGCATTTGCCGCAACCGATTCTCAGATCGCGTACTATCTGGCGCGCATCGCGACCACACTCGCCGTCTTTGCCGTCCTGTTGCATTGGGCCGGCGACATCGGTCCGCGCTTGGCGATTAAAAGCACCACCGAGCTGGGCATCCTTTTAATCCTGCCGCTCGTCTATTACGTCTTTGACTATGCCACCAACGTCTACACCACGCTGTTCCACTCGGGCTCGGTGGTGACGGTTGAGTTTTTGGCATTTGCGCTCTGTGCCTTCTATCTTATGTTTCTTGCCGTTTACCTGCGCGAATACGAAGAAAAGGAAACCGCCGAGCGAGAGCGCTGGATGCTCGAAACCCGCGACAGCGTCGCCATCAAAGAGCTCGAGGCTTGGCGTCAATCTGGGCGCGAGCTGTCGATTCTGCGCCACGACATGCGCCACTTCCTGCGCGGCCTGGCCGCTTTAATTGAGGAGGGCCACACCGACGAGGCGCTCAAACGCATCGATGAACTCTGCGAAGCCGGCGATCGCACCGCCGTACGCCGCTTCTGCGCCAACGAGACCGTAAACATCGCGCTTTCGTCATTTAACTCGGATATCAATAGAAACGGCATTACCGCCAACCTGCGCGCCGCCGTACCCGAAACCATCCACGTAGGTGACGCCGACCTGTTTAGCGTGCTCTCAAATGCCTTGGAAAACGCTATCACCGCCGCAAGCGCCGCACCCCAAGGAAAGCGATTCGTCGACTTTGACCTGCGATTAGAGGACGCCCAGCTGCTGCTGTTAGTTTCCAACACGTTTGACCGCGCGCCGCGCATGGTCGACGGCATGCCCGTGACCCGGCATGCGGGCCACGGCTTTGGCACCAGGAGCATCAAACTTGCCGTGGAGCGCATGAACGGCAACTGCCAGTTCCGCATTAACGGCGATCGGTTTGAGCTGCGCGCCGTGATGTAGGGGCTGCCGCCAGCCTCGCTACAGCGGAGCGGCTGCCGGGGTCAGCTGCTTGATGTATGCCCACATGCGCTGCTTGGCGGCTTTGTCAGTGAGCGCCGCCTCAAAACCGTCGAGCGCGAGCACGCGGCGGCCCTGCACATGGGCGACCAGGCCGGGCTTGAGCATGGCGGTGTCGAAGTCATCGATCGCCACGAGCATATCGGCGTAGGTCTCGCGCATGGCGTCAGCCGCGTTGTTGTCGAGCAGTAGCACCGCCTCGGGGTCCAAAGCCTCAAGCGCCTCACGGAACAGCTCGCACGGCAGAGTCTCGCCCACCGCGACCGCTCCGTCACCCACGCCGGCGACGCTTGCCAGCACGCAAAAATCCTCGGGCGCGTAGCCGATGGCCCCAAGCGCCTTGCGCAACGCCGCGCCATCCGGGCCGGCGGCAAGCTCGCCACCCGAACGCTCGGCCTCGTCCAAATCGCCTTTGACCAGCACGATCGGCGAGCACGCGTTGCCCGCGATACGCACGCCACGACCCGCGAGCGATGCGAGCTCCTGCTCGGTCGCCTGGGCGATGGCTTCTTTTTTCTGGCTTTGTGACGTGGGCATGCGCTCTCCAATCGTTTGCGTGCCCACCATTATATAAAAGAGCTGCCCGCGAGTGGTTGCTTTGCGGGCGGCTGGGTATAAGCACGGTCGTACTGAGTTTTACGCGGCTGAGCCGCGTCGCATTATGGAGGTCACCATGGCTGACATTAAGCAGATTACCCCCGAGAACTTCGATTCCGTCGTTAACGACAGCCTGCCCGTGCTGGTCGATTTTTGGGCACCGTGGTGCGGTCCCTGCCGCTCCCTCTCGCCCATCGTTGACGAGGTTGCCGATGAGCTGGCGGGCAAGCTTGCCGTTGCCAAATGCAACGTCGACGACAACCAGGACCTGGCCATGAAGTTTGGCGTCATGAGCATCCCCACGCTGATCGTCTTTAAGAACGGCGAGGAGGTCGACCGCTCGGTCGGCGCCTTACCCAAGGCAAGGCTTCAGGCACTGCTGGAGAAACATCTGTAATACGCTTGTTACCTGTCTGCCGTCCATGAGCGGTTTCGCACCGCTCGCCGGAGTGCCAAACGCAAGGCATGCGACCACGGATAGTATGGTAGACACAAACAGCCCCCAGTGAACGGGTGCGAGTCAGACGGACTCGCACCCGTTTTCTTATGCGGCGGCGCCCAAGGCGGGCGTAGTAGAATCTGAACCACCATTTCGCCCCGTACAAAAGGAGATTCCCATGCATGACGTCGGAATGAACATGAGCCAGCTTGCCATGAGCGTCAAGCAGGTCGACGACACCATTGAGCTCGCTCACGAGTGGAGCCATCAGTTGCTGCATGCGACCGAAAACTTTGACATGGAGCGCATTGGCGCCAAGCTCGAGGCCGCCATGTCTGCGCTGCACGAGGCGCACGATGCGCTCGAGGGCTACGAGGAGGCCATCGAGGCAGATCACAACTCCGTCGGCTCTGTGAAACTGGTGTAACGTGGCCGAGCACGAGCACGCGCACGATCACGGTGCGGACGACGATGCCAGCTGCCGCTGCAGCGGCTCCAGCTCCGAGCTGGTCCGCTTTTCGGTCACCGCGCCCGATGACCTGCTGCGCCGCTTTGACGAGCAGATCGCGCGCCGCGGTGACGTGGCTAACCGATCCGAGGCCGTACGCGATCTGATTCGCGCCTCGATCGCCAAGGAGCAGATGCGCACGCCCGACGAGCAGGTCATCGGTTCGCTCACCATGATCTATGACCACCATACCGGCGACCTGACGCGCCGTCTGGACGAGGTGCAGCACGACTACACCGACGAGATTGTCTCGACCATGCACGTGCATCTGGACCACCACAACTGCCTGGAGATTCTGGCGCTCAAGGGTCGCGGCAAACGCGTCTACGAGCTGGCGGACCGGTTGCTGGGGCTGCGCGGCGTTAAGCACGGCGAGCTCACCTGCGCCGCCACCAAGCAAAGCCTGGGGCTCTAACAGCACATACTTCAATGAAGGAGGGTCGCATGCGGCATGTGCATATTCATGTGACGGGCATTGTGCAGGGCGTTGGCATGCGGCCGTTTGTGTATCGCGAGGCCATTGCGTATGGCATTTGCGGATGGGTGCTCAATGCGGGCGACGGCGTGCATATCGAGGCGCACGCTTGTACCGAGGCGGTTGACGGATTTGTCGCCGCGCTTTCTGAGCATGCGCCCGCGGCGGCTCGCGTTGAGCGAGTCGATATTGCGGATTTGGAGCCTGGCGGCTGGAGCACTGCCGATGAGCAGGGCTTTCACATTGTGGCGTCGCAGGACCAGACCGCGCACACGACGCTCGTCTCGCCCGATATCGCCACCTGCGACGATTGCCTGCGCGAGTTGTTCGATCCCGCCGACCGACGCTATCACTACCCCTTTATCAACTGCACTAACTGCGGCCCACGCTTTACCATCATCCGCTCGCTGCCTTACGATCGAGCGGCCACCTCGATGGACCATTTTCCCATGTGTCCCACCTGCGCTGCGGAGTATGCCGACCCACTCGACCGGCGTTTTCACGCGCAGCCCGATGCCTGCTTTGATTGCGGTCCGCATATTACGTGGCGCGAGGCTGTGAACGGCGATGCGTGCGGGAATTCGTCCGCGACACCGGCCGTCGGCACCACACGCGAGGCCAGCGACGCTATCATCGAGCGCTGCGTTGAGCTGCTGGCCAGCGGTGGCATCGTCGCCATCAAGGGCCTGGGCGGATTCCATCTAGCCTGTGATGCTGCCAACGAGCAGGCGGTGGCCGAGTTGCGCCATCGCAAACGCCGCAGTAACAAACCACTTGCCGTCATGGTGCGCAGTCTTGCTGATACCGAGCGCCTGTGTCATATCGACGATGCTGAACGCGATCTGCTCGCCGGCAGCATCCGCCCCATTGTGCTGCTGCGCCGGCGCACTGTTGACGAGGGCAACGGCAGTTCCCCCGACGCCCTCGCGCTCGCGCCGTCCGTCGCGCGCGACCTTCCTGAGCTCGGCGTCATGCTCCCCTATACACCGCTTCAACATCTGCTGCTTGTAGCTGCCGCGTCGCATGACATGCACGCGCTGGTCATGACCAGCGGAAACCTGAGCGAAGAACCCATCGAGACCGACGACGACCTTGCCTGGGAACACCTCGTTGCCGCCGGCATCGCCGACACGCTGCTCGGTAACGACCGCGCGATCCTCTCGCGCTACGACGATTCTGTGGTGCGCGTGGTCGACGGCGCCGTTATGCCCGTGCGCCGCGCTCGCGGATATGCACCCCAGCCGCTGCCGTTGCCGGCGCTCGACGGCACCACGCCCTGCGTACTCGCCTGCGGGCCGCAGCAAAAAGCCACGATTGCGCTCACGCGTGAAGGGACGAACGGCGAAGCGACCTGTTTTGTGTCGCAGCATATCGGCGATGTCGAAAACGGCGCGACTTTCGATGCTTGGAGCGCCGCGCGCTCGCGTCTGGAAAACCTCTTTGACCTGGCGCCTGCCGCCTTGGCATGCGACATGCATCCCAGCTATCTGTCGAGCCAATGGGCGCGCGAGCAGGCGCGGGAGCACGATCTGCCGCTTATCGAAGTCCAGCACCACCATGCGCACATCGCGAGCGTAATGGCAGAGGCGATTGTCGCAGGCCGGCTTGCGCCCGATGCACGCGTCCTCGGCATCGCCTTCGACGGCACGGGCGCCGGCACCGATGGCACCATATGGGGCGGTGAGTTTCTTGTCGCCCGTCTCGCCGATTTTGAGCGCGTCGCGCATCTGCGCGCCTGGGCGCTTCCCGGTGGCGCCGCATCCGTACACGATGCCCGCCGCAACGCCTTTGCCCTGCTCAGCGAGCTCGACCTGCTCGAGCACCCGGGAGCCGCGGGGCTCTTGAACAGCCTTGACGAGCAAACACGCAGCATAACGGCAACGATGATCGAGCGCGGCATCAACAGTCCGCGCACTAGCAGCATGGGTCGCCTGTTTGATGCCGCAACCGCGATTTTGGGCATTTGCGGCCAGGCAACCTACGAGGGCGAACCCGCCATCGAGCTCGAAGCCGCCGCCCGGCGCGCGCTCGACAGCGAAATCGCCCATTTTCCCGACGACAACGCCGGCTACTCCGCATCTGACCCATCGTGGCTGGACGGCCCCTATGTTCTGAACCAGAAAGCACTCTTTGAGGCACTTTTGGGAGGAATTGAAGCCGGAGCGCCCGCCAACAGGCTCGCACTCGACTTCCATGTCGGCATCGCGCGCTCCTCGGCGCGCATCGCCAGCGATATCTGCGTGCACGAGGGCATCGACACCGTCGCGCTCTCGGGCGGCGTGTTCATGAACCGACTTCTGCTTCAGCTCCTCGCCCGCGAGCTCAAAAGCGCGGGCCTTACTGTCCTTGTCCCCCACACCGTACCCGTCAATGACGGCTGCATCGCCTACGGTCAGGCGGCGGTCGCAAGCGCTCGTCTTGCGCAGATTGCATCACAGTAGCTCGCCCTCGCACGCCGCCGCGCCCAGCCGTCTCACAGGCGTAACGCGTTTGCCCGCGAACCCCGTGAGCGCTACCATCAACTGATGGATTATTGAGCGCCCGTCCAGCGCAAAGCGTATAAAAGGGGAACAATATGTGCCTTGCCGTTCCCGGTAAAGTAGTCAAACGCGACGACGACCTCAAGGCCACCGTCGACATGATGGGCATCGAGCGCCCCGTGTCGCTGAGACTCGTGCCGACGGCACAGGTAGGCGACTATATTCTCGTACACGCCGGCTTTGGCATCCAGATCGTCGACGAGCAGGAAGCGCAAGAAACGCTCGAGCTCGTTAATGCCATGACCGAACTGGCCGAAGAAGACCAACTGGCCAGCAACCCGGCCGAGGCATACTAGTGGCGGCCGGACAGCCGGCGCGCTCCGGTATCGACTTTTCGGCATTTCGCGATTCCAAGCTGGCTCGCGAGCTCATCGAGCGCATTCATGAGCTTGTCGGCGACCGCGCCATCAACCTTATGGAAGTCTGCGGCACACATACCGTGAGCATCGGGCGCTATGGCTTTCGCTCCATTATGCCGGCCGGGCTCAAGCTGCTGAGCGGCCCGGGCTGCCCCGTCTGCGTCACCGCCAACCGCGACATCGACCACGCAATCGCGCTCGCCAACATAGACGGCGCCATCATCACCACCTTTGGCGACATGATGCGCGTGCCCGGATCATCCACCTCGCTCGCTGCGCAAAAGGCGGCGGGGCGCGATATTCGCATCGTCTACTCCCCGCTCGATGCACTCGATATCGCCGAGCAAAACCCTGATCGCCCGGTCATTTTTATGGGCGTGGGCTTTGAGACCACAACGCCCACCATCGCCGCCGCCATTTTGGAGGCCGATGCACGCGGACTCCAAAACTTCTCGGTCTATTGCGCCCACAAGACCACGCCGCCGGCGTTGCGCGCCATCGCCAACGACCCCGAGACCGCCATCGACGGCTTTATCCTGCCGGGCCACGTCGCCACCATCACGGGCTTGGC
>CABUGI010000080.1 GCA_902491055.1 uncultured Collinsella sp.
CACGGCTCGCGATGCGGGCCGTTTTTGCAAAAGTTATCCATCGAGGTGAGAGGCACACCATGATTGCAATTTTAAAGCAGAGCGCCAGCGACGAGGCCGTCGGCCATATCGTCAGCTGGATTGAGAAAAAGGGCCTGAAGACCGATGTCTCGCGCGGCGAGAACGAGACGATCATCGGCCTGGTGGGCGATACGACCAAGATCGATCCGTTCCTGCTCGAGTCCATGGATGTCGTCGAGCGCGTGCAGCGCGTCTCCGAGCCGTTCAAGCGCGCAAACCGCAAGTTCCACCCCGAGGACTCCGTCATCGACTGCGGCCACGGCGTCAAGATCGGCGGCGACCAGTTCCAGGTCATCGCCGGCCCGTGCTCCGTCGAGGGCGATAACCTCATCCGCATCGCCCGCCGCGTGAAGGCCGCCGGCGCCACGATGCTGCGCGGCGGTGCCTACAAGCCCCGCACCTCCCCCTACGCCTACCAAGGCATGGGCCCCGCCGGCCTCGACCTGCTGTGCGAGGCGTCTGCCGAGCTCGACATGCCGATCGTCACCGAGATCATGGACCCACGCGACGTGCAGGTCTTCCTTGACAAGAAGATCGACGTCATGCAGATCGGCGCCCGCAACGCCCAGAACTTCCCCCTGCTCAAGGAGGTCGGCAAGACCAAGACTCCGGTCCTGCTCAAGCGCGGTATGTCCGGCACGATCGATGAGCTGCTCATGGCCGCCGAGTACATCATGAGCGAGGGCAACGACAACGTCATCCTGTGCGAGCGCGGCATCCGCACCTTCGAGACCCGCACCCGCAATACCTTCGACCTTAACGCCGTGCCGGTGCTGCACCACCTGTCGCACCTGCCCGTCGTAGCCGATCCCAGCCACGCCACCGGCTACACCCGCTACGTTGAGCCCATGGCGCTCGCCGCGACCGCCTGCGGCGCCAACGGTCTGGAGATCGAGGTCCACGACGAGCCCAGCCGCGCATGGTCCGACGGCGCTCAGGCCCTCACCCCCGATCAGTTCGACGACACCATGCGCCGCATCCGAGCCATCCGCGAGGTTGTCTGCCAAGAGACCATGGAGTAGCCCATGGGTACGGTGAGAAACGCGCGTGTTAACCAGGGCGGCCCCAAGTGCGCCGGCATCGTCGGTCTTGGCCTCATCGGCGGCAGTTTTGCCCGCGGCTATGCGCAGGTGGGCGTCCGCGTGCTGGCCTGGGACCCCGATGACGATGTCATGACGGCCGCCAGCATGGGCACTGTCGCCGGAGAGCTCAACGACAGGACACTCGGCGAATGCGACATCATCGTCCTGGCTTGCTACCCCGAGGCCTGCATCGAGTGGCTCGAGGCGCATGCCCAGGCACTCGCCGACGCCACCGATACCGAGGCCATCATGGGCCCCGTGGTGATCGACACGGTGGGCGTCAAAGGCATCGTGTGCGAGCGCGCCTTTGAGCTTGCCCGCGAGCACGGCTTTTATTTTGTGGGCGCGCACCCCATGGCGGGCACGCAGTACTCGGGCTATGCGCACTCCCGCGCCGATCTGTTCCAGGGCGCGCCACTCGTGCTCGTGCCGCCCGCGGTGGACGATGCGCTCAAACTGGAGCTTTTGGGCCAGGTGCGCGAGATGGTGCGCCCCTTGGGCTTTGGCAAGTTCAGCGTGACCAGCGCCGCCGAGCACGACCGCGTCATCGCCTTCACGAGCCAGCTTGCGCACGTGGTGTCCAACGCCTACGTAAAGAGCCCGACCGCCCAGGTCCACCACGGCTTTTCGGCTGGCAGCTACCGCGACCTCACCCGCGTGGCGCACCTCAATCCGCAGATGTGGTCCGAGCTCATGATCGACGACGCCGATGCGCTCGCCTTCGAGATCGACCATCTGATCGAATCGCTCGGCGCCTACAGCCGCGCCCTTAAGGACCGCGACCAGCGCTATCTGGAGAATCTCCTTGCCGAGGGCGACCGCATTAAGCGCGCGCTCGACGACGAGGCCTCCCACTAGACCACCTATCACGCCAGGTCGAAAGGACCGAAGCTTATGGCGATTACCATCGATATCGACACTGCACGCCCCTACCAGGTGCATGTTGGCACGTTTTTGCTGGAGCAGGCGGGACCGCTCGTGCGCGCCACTGCCGGCGGCACCAAGGCCGTCATCGTGACGGACACCAACGTGGGCCCACTCTACCAGATGCCCGTTAAGCAGAGCCTGGAGGCGTCAGGCTACGAGGTGAGCATCTGCACCTTCGAGGCAGGCGAGGCCCATAAGCGCGCCGAAACCTATGTTGCCATTCTTGAGTTTGTGGCCGAGCACGAGCTTTCGCGCTCCGACGTGATCGTGGCACTCGGCGGCGGCGTCGTGGGCGACGTTGCGGGCTTTGTGGCCGCCACCTACATGCGCGGCTGCAAGTTTGTGCAGATCCCAACGAGCCTGCTCGCCATGGTGGATTCGTCGGTGGGCGGCAAGACTGCCATCGACCTGGCCGCCGGCAAGAACTTGGCCGGCGCCTTTTGGCAGCCGAGCGTGGTTATCGCCGACGTGGGGTGCCTGGCCACCCTCACGCCCGAGCAGTTCGCCGACGGCTGCGGCGAGGTTGTGAAACACGCCGTGATCGCCGACCCGGAGCTTTTCGCCGAACTGGAGAAGACCCCGCTTACGCTTGAGCTACTCAACCGCGATGTGGCCCGCGTAGCGCTCATCATCGCCCGCAATATCGACATCAAGCGCGCCGTGGTCGTCGCCGACGAGCGCGAAACAAACCAGCGCAAGCTGCTCAACTTTGGACACAGCGCCGGACACGCAGTCGAGGCCTGCGAGCACTTTGAGCTCGGACACGGCAACTGCGTGTCGATCGGCATGGGCATCATCACGCGCGCCGCGGCCCTGCACGGCGTTTGCGATGCTGCACTGCCCGGTCGTATTGAGGAGCTCTGCGCCCGCCATGGCCTCAAGACCCGCTGCGACCTAGATGCCGACGCCGTCTTTGCCGAGGCGCTGCACGACAAAAAACGCGCGGGCGACACCATCGACCTGGTAATTCCGCACGGCATTGGCCGCTGCAGCATCGACCGCACGCCGCTTTCCACTTTCCACGAACTCATTGCCGAAGGCCTCGGCCAGAAGGGAGACGCATCCGCATGCTAGCCCGCATCACCCCGTCCCCGCTCAAGGGCACCGTTCCCGCCATCGCGTCCAAGTCGATGGCGCATCGCCTCATCATCTGCGCTGCGCTTGCCAACGGCGAGACGCACGTTACCTGCAACACCACCTGCGCCGACATCGAGGCTACGGTGCGTTGCCTTACGGCCCTGGGCGCTCGCATCGAGACCGTCGAGGACGGCTTCCAGGTCCACCCCACCATGAAGAGTGTTGAGTTTGGCCTGCTCAAGGCACTTGCGGGCGGCACGCTCGACTGCGGCGAAAGCGGCTCCACGCTCCGCTTTATGTTGCCCGTCGCCTGCGCGCTGGGCGCAGAAGCAACTTTTGTGGGTCAGGGACGCTTGGGCGCCCGCCCGCTGTCCCCGCTCTCGGACGAGATCATCGCCGCCGGATGCGACCTACAGGGTCTGGGCGGTTTTCCGCTCAAGACGAGCGGCCGCATGCGCCCGGGCACCTTTGTGCTGCCGGGCAACGTGAGCTCGCAGTACATCTCGGGCCTGCTGCTGGCGGCTCCGCTGCTGGCCCAGCCCTCCTGCGTGCAGGTGACCGGCCTCATCGAGAGCCGCCCCTACATCAATCTGACTATCCAGGCCATGAAGGCCTTTGGCGTTGAGGTCAACGTCGAGCGCATTCCCGCCAAGGACGGTCAGCCCGAGGTCACGAACTTCCGCGTGAGCAGTGGCTCGTATCGCACGCCCGGCAGCGTGGCCGTCGAGGGCGACTGGTCCAACGCCGCCTTTTGGTTGTGCGCTGGCGCCATCGGCACCGACCCCATCACCGTGGAGGGCGTGTCGCTGAGCTC
Organism: uncultured Collinsella sp.; assembly: GCA_902491055.1. GTDB lineage: Bacteria > Actinomycetota > Coriobacteriia > Coriobacteriales > Coriobacteriaceae > Collinsella. The sequence goes on from CABUGI010000080.1 coordinate 3,961, forward strand.
CGCGCAGGGCGACCGCAACGTGCTTGCCGCGCTTTCGCGCTTTGGCGCCCGCATCGTGCGCTCCACCAACGCCGCCACCGTGCAGTCCGACAAGCTCGCCGGCTTTGAGATGAGCGCCCACGACATCCCCGACCTGGTGCCCGTTATCTCGGCCGTGGCATCGTTGGCGCAGGGCCGCACGTTCATCCGCGATTGCGCCCGCCTGCGCATCAAGGAATCCGACCGTCTGGCCACTACCACCCGCGAGCTCACCGCGCTGGGCGCACAGGTGCGCATTGCCGGCGACGACCTCATCATCAAGGGTGTCAACGCCTTTACTGGCGGCGAGGTCGATTCGCACAACGACCACCGCATCGCCATGATGGCTGCCATCGCTGCGAGCCGCGCCACTGGCGAAGTTGTGATCCACGGCGCCGAGGCCGTCAACAAGTCCTATCCCGATTTCTTTGACCACTACCGCCTGCTGGGCGGCAAGGTCACGCTCGAGGAGGAATAGCATGTCCTCGACCTTTGGCAACGTCTTGCATCTGAGTATCTTCGGCCAATCGCACTCCCCCGCTATCGGCTGCTCGCTCGATGGCATCCCGGCGGGCATCGCCGTGGACCAGGAGAAGCTGCAGGCCTTCCTCGACCGTCGCGCCCCCGGCCGCGACGAGACCGCAACCAAACGCCGCGAGGCCGACGCCGCGCATATCATCGCCGGTGTGATCGATGGACATACCACCGGCGCGCCCATCGCCGCGATTATCGAGAACACCAACACGCGCTCCAATGATTACACCGAGCTGCGCCGCAAGCCCCGTCCCGGACATGCGGACTTCCCTGCGCGCGTGAAGTATCACAACATGCACGATGTCGCTGGTGGCGGGCATTTTTCCGGCCGCCTAACGGCCCCCTTATGCATCGCCGGCGGCATTGCGCTGCAGGCACTTGAGGCCCGCGGCATTCAGGTCATGGCGCACGTCGCGCAGATCGGCGGCATCTCCGACCTGCCGATGGACGATATGGTCTATCGCGAGGCCGACCGCAAGGCAATCCTTACGAACGATCTGCCGTGCATTGACGCCGCCGCAGCCGGCCGCATGCGCGAGGAGATTCTTGCCGCGCGCGACGAGCTCGACAGCATCGGCGGCATCGTGGAGTGCGGCATTTACGGGCTTCCCGCGGGCATCGGCGACCCCATGTTCGACGGCATCGAGAACCGCATCGCGCAAATCGCGTTTGGCATTCCCGCCGTAAAGGGCGTGGAGTTTGGCATGGGCTTTGCCGTGGCCGCCATGCGCGGCAGCGAGAACAACGATCCGTATCGCATCGACGCCGAGACCGGCGAGATCGAGGTTGAGTCCAACAACGCCGGCGGCATCCTGGGCGGTATTTCGACCGGCGCGCCCGTCATGTGGCGCATGGCCGTAAAGCCAACGCCCTCGATTGGCCGCGAGCAGCAGACCGTAGACATGGACGCCATGGAAAATGCCGAGCTCTCGATCCACGGCCGCCACGATCCCTGCATCGTCCCCCGAGCTGTCCCCGTAGCCGAAGCAGCCGCCGCCCTCGCCATCTGGGACGCTCTCCTCGAGGACGCCGCCCAGCTCTAACCCGACTCACCTGGGTTGCCTGCCAACTCAGCCGTTACGTGAAAGGGGCCTCCATGGACCTTGCTGACATCCGCCAGGCCATCGATGGCATCGACACCACGCTCCTCAATAGCTTTGTCGAGCGAATGGACATTGCCACCGAGGTCGCCAAATCAAAGATCGAGATGGGCAAGGCCGTCTTTGACCCCGCCCGCGAGCGCTCAAAACTCAACAACCTCGCCAGCCGCGCGCCCGAGCGCTACGAGGCGCAGACCATCACCCTGTTCCGCCTCCTTATGAGCATGAGCAAGGCCGAGCAGCAGCGCTACATCAACGAGCTCAAGGGCATCACCGTCTCGCAAAAGGCCCACGCCACGGCTGCAGCCTTTGACACGCCCTTCCCTCAAACGGCCACAGTTGCCTGCCAGGGCGTGGAAGGTGCCTATAGCCAGATCGCCGCGTGCAAACTCTTCGACGTGCCCGACATCGCGTTTTTCGAGACCTTCGAAGGCGTTATGCGCGCTGTGCGCGACGGCTTCTGCGAGTTTGGCGTGCTGCCCATCGAGAACTCCACCGCCGGCTCGGTCAACGCCGTCTACGACCTGCTCGCCCAGTTCGACTTCCACATCGTGCGCTCGCTTCGCCTCAAGATCGACCACAACATGCTCGTCAAGCCCGGCACCAAGCTCGCCGACGTGCGCGAGGTTTACAGCCACGGCCAAGCCATTGCCCAGTGTGCGGGCTTTATCGAGTCCCACGACCTGCACGCCACCAAGTACCCCAACACCGCCATGTCGGCCGAGATGGTCGCCAATTCCGACCGCACCGATGTTGCCGCCATCGCATCGCGCAGCTGCGCGGCACTCTATGGCCTGGAGGTGCTGGAGTCCAACATCCAGGACTCGGACAACAACTACACGCGCTTTGTCGTCATCAGCCGCGAGCCACGCGTCTATCCCGGTGCCAACCGTACCTCGCTCATGATCACCACGGCCAACGAGCCGGGCGCCCTCTATCGCGTGCTCGAGCGCTTCTACGCACTCAACATCAACCTCATCAAGCTCGAGAGCCGCCCCATCCCCGGTCGCGACTTTGAGTTTATGTTCTACTTTGACCTGGACTGTCCCTTTGGCAGCAAGGCCCTCGACGACCTGCTCGATTCGATCGACGACGTATGCGAGAGCTTCACCTACTTTGGCAGCTACACGGAGGTGCTCTAGATGACCGATACCGCCGCAACCCGCCCCTACGGCGTGCTGGGCCGCGTGCTGGGCCACAGCTACACCCCGACCATATACAAGGAGCTGGCGGGGCTTGAGTACGTGCGTTTTGAGCGCGAGCCCGAGGATCTTGAGGCTTTTATGACGGGCGACGAATGGGAGGGCACCAACGTGACCATCCCCTACAAGCGCGCCGTCATGGAATACCTGGACGAGCTGAGCCCGCTCGCCGAGCGCATGGGCAACGTCAACACCATCACGCGCCTGCCCGACGGCCGCCTGCACGGCGATAATACTGACTACTTCGGTTTCCAGTGCCTGGTCGAGGAGTTGGGCGTTGAGGTTGCCGGCAAGAAGGCCCTCGTGCTCGGTGCCACCGGCGGCGCCGGCACCACGGCAAGTATGGTGCTGGGAGACATGGGCGCCATCGTCGTACCCGTGGGTCGCACGAGCGAGGTCAACTACGACAATATCGCGCAGCAGTCCGACGCCTCCCTACTCGTCAACTGCACGCCCGCCGGCATGTTCCCCCATTGCCCCGACGCGCCTTGCACGCTCGAAGGCCTCGATGCGCTCGAGGGCGTCATCGACATTGTCTACAACCCCGCCCGCACGGGCCTGATGCTCGAGGCCGAGCGCCGCGGCATCCCCTGCATCGGCGGCCTGCTTATGCTTGTTGCCCAGGCGGCACAAGCTGTCGAGCGCTATACCGGCAAAGCCACCCCGCGCGAGAGGATCCTGGACATAACGGAGCGCCTGTCACGCCGCGAACAGAACATCGCGCTGATCGGCATGCCGGGCTCGGGCAAGACCCGCGTGGGCGAGCAGATCGCCCAGCTCACGGGCCGCGAGCACATCGATCTCGATCGCGCCCTCGAGGAGCGCCTGGGCATGCCCTGCGCCGACTTTATCATCAAGTGCGGCGAGGCGGCCTTCCGCGAGCAGGAGACGGCAGCGCTGGCCGACATCTCCAAGCGCAGCGGCTTGGTGCTCTCCACCGGCGGCGGCGTGGTTACGCGCGACGAGAACTACCCTCTGCTGCACCAAAACAGCCAAATCGTGATGCTCAACCGCAAGCTCGACGAGCTCGCCCACAAGGGCCGCCCCATCACCGCGCGCGACGGCATCGACAAGCTGGCCGAGCAGCGTATGCCGCGCTACCGCGCCTGGGCCGACTACATCATCGACTCACGCGACTGCGCCGCCAACACCGCCCATGCCCTCCTCGACACCCTCCCACCCGCTCTCTAACCAAAACCACCACAAAGGGGGCAGGCACCTTTGTGGTGGTTTTTCAACTGCAAAGGAAGCAACCATGAAAGCACTCGTCATTAACGGCCCCAACCTCAACATGCTCGGCATTCGCGAGCCAGGCATCTACGGCAGCGACAACTACGATCGCTTAGTGCAGATCTGCCAGGAAGCTGGTGCCGCACAGGGCTTCGACGAGGTCGAGGTCTTCCAGTCTAACCACGAGGGCAGCATCGTCGACAAGATCCAGGAGGCTTACGGAAAGGTCGACGGCATCGTCATCAACCCGGCCGCCTACACGCACACAAGCGTGGCCATCCTGGACGCGCTCAAAGCCGTCGCCATCCCGGCTGTGGAGGTCCACATTAGCGCAGTCGAGACCCGCGAAGACTTCCGCCAGGTGAGCTACGCCCGTCTGGCCTGCTTCGCCACCATCACCGGAGAGGGCCTGAAGGGCTACGCCCACGCGTTGGAGCTGCTGAAAGAGCATCTCGAAAAGTAAAATGCCAACCCCAACAAACAGCAGCGGCTTGCTCGCGCTCGGCTCCAGCAACACACAAGATGAAAAAAGCCCAGACCACCAAGCGGTCTGGGCTTAATAAACGATGGTGCTCCATGGCGGATTCGAACCGTCGACCTTGGGATTAGAAGTCCCCTGCTCTATCCA
>CABUGI010000081.1 GCA_902491055.1 uncultured Collinsella sp.
GAGTTCCGCACGAGCCGGAGAGCACTTAATGTGCTCTCCGTGCGAGCAGGACTGTAGAGCAGGAAACTTTACCCGCGGACCCGCCGGGAATAGCAAAAGGGCGACCCCTGTCCGGAGTCGCCCTTGTTGAGCTGCTTATGTTTAGCTGTTACTCGGCGTCGTGGTGACGGCGGGGCTTGCGGCCTCCGTTGTCGCCGGGACGACGCGGCCGGTCGCCGCGCTCGGAGCGCTCGCGACGCGGACGCTCACGGCGCTGAAAGTGCTCGCCGTCGCCCTCAGAGGCACCCTCGACACGAGCCGGGGCCTCGGGCTTATCCAGACGATCGAGCGAAATCTTGCCGCGATCGTCGACCTCGATGACGACGACCTTGACCTCGTCGCCCACATTGAGGACGTCCTCGACCTTCTCCACGCGGCCCTTGGCAACGCGGGAAATGTGCAGCAGGCCGTCCTTACCGGGCAGCAGGTTAACGAAGGCGCCGAAGGGCTGGATGGAGACCACACGACCGGTGTACTCCTCGCCCGGCTCGGGAACCTTGATGATGAGCTTGATACGCTCGACGGCCTGGTCGACGGACTCGCCGGTGCCGCCGACAAAGACGGTACCGTCCTCCTGGATGTCGACCGAGGCGCCGGTCTCGTCCTGGATACCGCGGATGACCTTACCGCCGGAACCGATGACGTCGCGGATCTTGTCGGTCGGAACCTGGATGGAAACGATGCGCGGAGCGGTGCTGCGCGTGGTGTGGCGCGGCTCGGGGATCACATCGAGCATCTTCTGCAGGATGAAGGCGCGACCCTCCTTGGCCTGCTGCAGGGCGCGGGCCAGGATGTCGAAGGTGAGGCCGGTGGCCTTGTTGTCCATCTGCAGGGCGGTGATACCCTCGGTGGTGCCAGTGACCTTAAAGTCCATGTCGCCCAGGAAGTCCTCGAGACCCTGGATGTCGGACAGGACCACGGTCTTGCCCTCCTCCTGGATCAGGCCCATGGCGATACCGGAGACCGGGCGCTTAATGGGCACGCCGCCGTCCATAAGGGCGAGCGTGGAGCCGCAGGTCGAAGCCATCGAAGAGGAGCCGTTGGACTCCATGACCTCGGAGACGACGCGGATGGCGTAGGGGAACTCGTTCTCGTCGGGAAGCACCGGAAGCAGAGCGCGCTCGGCCAGATTGCCATGGCCGATCTCGCGGCGCTTGGGGCTGCCCATGCGGCCGGTCTCGCCGGTGCAGAAAGGCGGGAAGTTGTAGTGGTGCATGTAGCGCTTGCCCTCGGTGGGCTCGATGGTGTCCAAGCGCTGGCCCTCGTTGAGCATACCGAGCGACAGGACGGAAAGCACCTGGGTCTGGCCACGCTGGAACAGACCAGAGCCGTGAACGAGCGGCAGGTAGTTGTCCTTCACCATGATGGGACGGATCTCGTCGGCAGCACGGCCGTCGACGCGCTCGCCGGTCTCGACGACCATGGTGCGCATGGCCTTCTTCTCGAGCTTCTTGAGCGCCACGGGGATCTCGCGCTCCCAAGCGGCCTGCTCCTCCTCGGTGAACTCGGCGCGGATGGACTCCTTCAGAGCCTCGACCTTACCGATACGGGAGAGCTTGTCGGCGTCGCGAAGGGCGGCAGCCATCTCGTCGTAGTGGGCGAAGATGCGCTCCTGGACCTCCTCGACGGGCTGGTCGAGCGGGTACTCCTTCTTGACGATGGGGCCGTTAACCTGCTCCCACTCGGCGACGAACTCGTCCTGAGCCTGGCAGAAAGCAGCAAGGGCCTCCTGGCCAAACTTCATAGCGGCGAGCATGTCGTCCTCGGAGATCTCCTCGGCGCCGGCCTCGACCATCGAGATGAAGTCGGCGGATCCGCCCAGCTCCAGGTCCAGATCGGAGTTCTCGCGCTCCTCGTAGGTGGGGTTGACGATAAACTCGCCGGTCTCCACGTTACGGCCGATGCGCACGCAGGCAAGCGGGCCCTCGAAGGGCACGCCGCCGAGCGTCATGGCCAGGGAGGCACCCATGACGTTGATGACGTCGAAGGGGTTGACCTGGTCGGCGACGAGCGAGGTAGCGACAATGTGTACCTCGTTGCGGAAGCCGTCCGGGAAGCTCGGGCGAATCGGACGGTCGATCATGCGCGCGGTGAGCGTGGCCTTCTCGCTGGGACGGCCCTCACGCTTGAGGTAGCCACCCGGGATGCGGCCGGCTGCGTACATCTTCTCGTTGAAGTCGACGGTCAGCGGGAAGAAGTCGTAGTTCTTGCGCTCCTTGGAGACGACCACGGTGTCGAGCATCGTGGTGTCGCCCTGCTTGACCAGGCAGGCGCCGGTGGCCTGCTTGGCAAGCTCGCCCGACTCAAAGGTGTAGGTCTTGCCGTACAGCTCAAAGGTCTTGGATACGAGTGTCATTGTTCTCCTTAACCCCGCAGACCCCTTGTCTGCGGGCTTCTCATGTGACGCGGGCCCCCTGCCCCCGCCACGCTTCAGAGCGTGATTGTTCGCGCCCTTACACAAAAAGAGCGCCCCGCTGCGCAGGACGCTCTTAGCATGTACAAATCCTACTGGATGTTGTCGCGGATGCCCAGAGCCTTGATGAGCTCACGGTACTCGACGATGTCGTTCTTCTTGATGTAGGAGAGAAGACGACGACGACGGCCGACGAGCATGAGCAGGCCACGACGGGTGTGGAAGTCCTTCTGGTGGGACTTCATGTGCTCGGTCAGCTCCTTGATGCGCTCGGACAGGATGGCGACCTGAACCTTGGGGTTGCCGGTGTCGACCGGGGTGTTACCGAACTGGGCAGTCAGCTCCGCCTTGCGCTCTTTGGAAACAGTCATTGTTTCACCTTTCGTTTTGCGTCGCCCACGGGCGACTCGATTCGCCTCGGACTGGGAAGCCGCCGGTGGAGCGAACAACCAAGGTCGAGGTACCAACAGGTCGGTATGTTACCACAAGCAGCCCGCGCCTGCGCATCATCACCGACCCAACATGAATTCCATCGCGCGGAGGCGCTGATCGGTGTGCGTCGCAGCCCAAACATGCGAAAGCCCGAGCAGGAATGCCGCCGTATGCGGGTCGATTCGCTCGGCCATGAGCGCATCGAAGGTCATGGACATGAGGGCGCGCAGCCATGCGGTCTCACCGGTCGACACCAGTTCGGCACCTGGAACGCTCGACGCGCACGACCCGCACATGAGACCGCCCGCCTGGGCTGAAAAATACGACAGCATGGGGTCTCCGCACAGCACACAGGCCGAAAAATCGGGACGATAGCCAACGTGCGATAGCAGCTTAAAGACATATGCCGCCACAAGTAGGTCCATATGTGCCGCGTCGAGCCCGCTGCCGACAAGCGTGAGCGCCCGCTGCGTGATAGCAAAGGTAAACGGGTCCTCGGCGTCCTCGAACGAGCACACGCGCGCGACCTCGGCGATCGCGCTTGCGGCGCATGTCGTCTCGTAATCGGGCGCAACGCCGAGCGGCGCCTCCATAAGCTCGGCCTGGGAAACCACGTCGAGCGACCGTCCATGCGCAAGCAGCATATCGACGGTACAGAACAGCTCGCAGCGCGCAGCCAGGCGTCCACCGGGTTTGCGGGCGCCCTTTGCCACGGCACGAACCTGCCGACCCCGCTCGTCAAGCATCGTCAGGATCAAGTCCGTCTCTTTGAGCTTCGTCTTGTCGAGGACGAGTACCTTCGTGCGATATGTCCGGGAGCCTGCCATGCGCGCCGCGCGCCCTTAGTCCTCGGCGTTGTAGCCAAAGCGGCGAATCTGGGCCTCGTCGTCACGCCAGCCGGCCTTGACCTTCACGTCCAGCTCCAAAAAGACCTGCGTGCCAAAGATACGCTCAAGATCGCGACGGGCGTCGATACCGATATGCTTGATCATCTCGCCGCCCTTGCCGATGATGATGCCCTTTTGGCCCTCGCGCTCGACGTAAATGGTGGCGTGCACGCGCAGTACCTTCTTGGTCTGCTCGAGTGCATCGCAGATCACGCCAACGGAGTGCGGGATCTCATCACGGGTGCGGCGCAAGACCTTCTCGCGCACAAACTCGGCAACGAGCGTTTCGTCGGAAGCGTCGGTACCCATATCCTCGGGGAACCAACGCGGACCCTCGGGCAAAAAGTGCGCAACGGTCTCGATAAAGGCATCGACGTTGAAGTTCTTGACCGACGACGTCACGATCTCGTCGTCATATTCCATGAGCTCGTGGGCTGCCTTGAGCTGCTCCATGACCTGTGCGGGGTCGGCCTCATCGGCCTTAGTGAGCACCAGGACCTTCTTGCAACGGGCGCATCTGACGCGCTCGGCAACCCAGGCGTCTCCCCTGCCGATCGGTTTGGTGGCATCAATCAAAAACGCGACGACATCAACATCGTTCAGCTCGAACAGCGCGCTCTTGTTGAGCTCGGATCCCAGGCCGTCCTTGGGCTTATGAATACCCGGGGTATCGACAAAGACCAGCTGGTAGCCGGGACGGTTGACGACGGCGCGCATGCGGCGGCGGGTCGTCTGGGCCACCGGCGAAGTGATGGCGACCTTCTTGCCATAGCAGGCGTTGAGCAGCGTAGACTTGCCGGCGTTGGGACGACCGACCAGGGCCACAAAGCCGCTGCGGAAACCGGGCTCCACGTCGCCAAAGCCCGCGAGGTTGTCGTCCTCGTCGCACAGGGCGTCGAGCTCCTCATCGCTCATGCCCTCAAACGGGTCGAACTCCTCGACTTCCTCGAGCTCCTCGGTATCCACCGCGTCCAGGGACTCGTCGTCCAAAATCTCATCGGCAGACTGCATATTGTCGGACATGGGAATCCCTTTCTAAATAAAGCCGAGCGCGTGGGCAAATACCAGCACGCCCACAATCGCGGCAGTGATGGAAAGAACGTATACAGAGGCGGCGGCGATGTCCTTCGCACGCTTGGCCAGCGGATGGAGCTCCTGGGTCGCCAGGTCGACGATGGCCTCCATAGCGGTGTTGCACAGCTCGCCGTGAATCACCAAGCCACAACAGATGATAATCGTGGCCCACTCGGCAATGTCGAGGCCCACGATACAGCCGGCAATGACGGTGCACACGCCCGCAACGAGCATGACCTTAATGTTGCGCTCGGTCTTGACGGCGGTGACGAAGCCCTCCATGGCGTAGGAAAACGACTTAAAGAAGGACGGATGGTCCTTGTTCGATCCGGGAATCATAGACGGCTCCTAGTCGTGGGCGTGGTTGGTGATGGGGCCGACGTGGACTAGCTTAGGGTCCTCGCCGCGCTCGAGCGACAGATCGCGCAGGATGGCGTCCTCGCGGGCCTCCATGACCTCGGCCTCGTCGTCCTCGATGTGGTCATAGCCCAGCAGGTGCAGCATTCCGTGTACGAGCATCAGACGGCACTCGTCAGCGGGGCTATTGCCAAAACCGGGGGCCTGACGGGCAATAACCTGCGGGGCCAAGATAATATCGCCGAGCTCGAGCGTCTCATCGGCGGGAATGTCATCGTCAAAGGTCGAATCGCACTCAAACGAGAGCACATCGGTGGTGCGGTCGATACCGCGCCACTCGTGGTTGAGCTCGTGCATCTCGTCCTCGTCGACATACGAAAGGGAAATCTCGACTTCACGCTCAACGCCCTCGGCGGCAAGCACAACCTCGCAGATGTGCTCCACCTCCTGCGCGTCGAGCAGCGTATCGAGCTCGGCATCGTTGCTGATCAATACACTCAACGGGACTCCTTTCGGTCACGTACGCGCTTCTCGCGCACATCATCATAAGTATCGTATGCCTCGACGATACGTCCCACCAAGGCATGGCGCACCACGTCGGCACGCTTGAGGTGCGAAAATGCGACATCATCGACACGGCCCAAAATCTTCTCGACATCCGCCAAGCCACCACGACGACCCACCAGGTCACGCTGGCTCAGGTCGCCGGTAATCACGAACTTGGAGTTGAAGCCCAGGCGCGTCAGGAACATCTTCATCTGCTCGGGCGTGGTATTTTGCGCCTCGTCGAGCACCACGAAGGCATCACTCAGCGTGCGGCCGCGCATGTAGGCAAGCGGGGCGATCTCGATCACGCCGCGCTCCATAAGCTCATCGGTGCGCTCGCGATCCATCATGTCAAAAAGGGCGTCGTAAAGCGGACGCATGTAGGGATCGATCTTTTCCTCGAGGGTGCCAGGCAAAAAGCCCAGATTCTCCCCCGCCTCGACAACCGGACGCGTCAAGATCAGACGGCCCACCTCGTGACGCTTGAGCGCGGCAACGGCGAGCGCCATGGCCAGATAGGTCTTACCGGTACCGGCAGGACCCAAGCCAAACGTGATGGTATGCGAGCGGATGGCATCCACATAGCGCTTTTGCCCGAGCGTCTTGGGGCGAATGACGCGGCCGCGATACGAAAGCAGTACGTCATCGCGAAGCGACGTAGCCTCGTGCTCACCGTCGCGCAAGACGGCCAGGCAGCGAGAGACATCGTCGGCAGACAGCGTGCGCCCGGCGGCCGCCTCGCGAAAAGCGTGCTCGAAAAAGCGCGCCACGAGTTCGACCTCGTCCGGGTCGCCGCTCACGGAGATGCTATCGCCACGGGCGACCACATGAGCGCGAACCAAGCTCTCGAGCGCACGAAGGACGCCGTCGCCGGCGCCCAAAACGCGCGAGGGATCAATCCCCTCGGGAACGGTAAGTCTAATCTTCGAGGCTTCCATGAACCTCCCTGCGTGCATGGACCAAGCCGGAATCATCGACTCCGATGATAGCAACATCGAACAGGCACGGGGCTGTAAGTCCACAGGTATCGTCAAGACGGGCATGATGGAACGAGCCGAGCGTCAGGTTGTCGCCATACTCGAGCACCGCACGCTCGACCGTGCCCACACGGCGGCGGGCATCGGCGATCGCAAGCTCCTGTGCGGCGGCACGCATGCGACGGCTGCGTTCGGCCATGACCTCAGGAGGTACCTGGTCGGGCATGTCGGCGGCGAGGGTGCCGGGGCGCTTGCTATAGCGAAACACGTGCATGCGCGAAAAGCCCGCGCGACGGCACAGCGCCAGCGACTCCTCGAACTCCTCGTCCGTCTCGCCAGGAAAACCGACGATGACATCGCATGAAAGAGACGCCTGGGGCAGGTTAGCGCGAATCATGCGCACCGTATCCTCAAAGGCCTCGGCACTATAGGGACGGCCCATGCGATGCAGCGTCGCCGTGCAGCCAGACTGCACAGGCAGGTGCAAAAACGGCGCGATACGCTTCGGATAGCGAGCCATCACCTTGAGCAAGCGCTCGGAAATATCCATGGGCTCCACCGAGGAGATGCGCACGTGGGCGATCTCGGTGCGCTCCATGATGGCCTGGAGCAGCTCATCGATCTCGACATGTTCGTCGGTCGCGCTCTTGCCGTCATAGGCACCCAGGTTCACGCCGGTCAGCACGACCTCGGGCACGCCGGCCTCCTGGGCTTCACGCACCTGTTCGAGCACGGACTCGACGGGTACGGAACGCTCGGGGCCGCGGGCCTTCCACACGATGCAATAGGTGCAGCGGTGATTGCAGCCATCCTGGATTTTCACGCCCAGCCGCGAACGGCCGAGCGCATCGACCACGTCGCCATCGCTGCAGGCGGGCACGCTATCGGATTCGACACCCAGCACCCCGCAGACGCGCTCGGCGACGTCAATCTTGGATGGTTCGGCGATCACGCGGTCGGAGAGTTCCAACAGCTCCTCGGGATGCAGGTTGACGACGCAGCCGGTTACGACCACGTAAGGCTCGCCCGGATAGGCCAGGGCGTGACGGACGGCCTTGCGGGTCTTGGCCTCGGCCTCCCCCGTCACGGCACAGGTATTGATAACGATCAGTTCGGCGTCCCGGGGCTCCACCATCGCAAAGCCCAGGCGCATAAGATCGGCAGTGATACGGTCAGACTCAACCCGATTGACACGACAACCGAGGTTGACGACGGAAATATGGGGTGCGAGCACACGGGCTCCTTAATCGAGGATGTCGTCGAGGGCACTCTTGATACGGTCGGTCACCGACTTCTTACCGGATGCGACGTCATCGCCCATCTCGTCGGCAAAGGCGCGAAGCAGCTCGCGCTGCTTGTTGGAGAGATTGGTGGGGACGACCACGCGCAGCTGCACGATCAGTCGACCGCGTGAGCCGCCACCGCCGATGCGCGGCATGCCGAAATTGTTGACGCTGACGGTGTCGCCGTACTGCGTACCGGCGGGGACCGTCACCTTGACGACTTCGTCGGGCATAATGCCCTCGACCTCAATCTCGCAGCCGAGCGCAGCCTGCGCAATCGAGATATCGCTCACCAGGTACAGGTCATCACCGTTGCGCTTAAAGCGCTCATGGTCGGCAACGCGCACGTTGACGATCAGGTCGCCCGAGGGCTCGCCGCGAAGGCCTGCCTCGCCAAAGCCGCTCACGCGCAGCTGGCGACCGGTCGAAACACCGGCGGGAATATCGATGTCGATCT
>CABUGI010000082.1 GCA_902491055.1 uncultured Collinsella sp.
GGCCGCGGCGGCCCGCGCTGCATGAGCATGCCCTTCTGGCGCGAGGACCTCTAAGTCTTCCGTTTCCGGTGCGGTCTCCCTACAACCGCACCGGTTTCGCCCGTCAAACGGGCAACACTAATACTTACGTAATTCATTTTTTCGAAAGGAAACGAACCATGGGTGTTAACCTCTCCGGCCGTAGCTTCCTCAAGCTCCTCGACCTCACCACCGAGGAGATCGAGTACCTGCTCAAGCTCTCCAAGAACTTCAAGGACATGAAGCGCGCTGGCGTTCCGCACCGCTATCTCGAGGGCAAGAACATCGTTCTGCTCTTCCAGAAGACCTCCACTCGTACCCGCTGCGCCTTCGAGGTCGGCGGCATGGATCTGGGCATGGGCGTCACCTACCTCGATCCCGGTTCGTCGCAGATGGGCAAGAAGGAGTCCATCGAGGACACCGCCCGCGTTCTTGGCCGCATGTATGACGGCATCGAGTTCCGTGGCTTTGCCCAGGACGACGTCGAGGAGCTCGCTGCTAAGTCCGGCGTGCCCGTGTGGAACGGCCTGACCACTGAGTGGCATCCCACCCAGATGCTCGCCGACATCCTGACCGTCCAGGAGAACTTCAACTACGACATCAAGGGCAAGACCCTCGTCTTCATGGGCGACTGCAAGAACAACGTCGCTCGCTCCCTCATGGTTGTCTGCTCCAAGCTCGGTATGAACTTCGTGGCCTGCGGCCCCGAGGAGTGCATGCCCGCCGACGACGTCATCGAGGCCTGCAAGCCCATCGCCGAGGCCAACGGCTGCACCATCAAGCTGACCACCGACGTCAAGGACGGCGTCACCGGTGCCGACGTTATCTACACCGACGTGTGGGTCTCCATGGGCGAGCCCGACGAGGTCTGGGCCGAGCGCATCGCTCAGCTCACCCCGTATCGTGTCACCTCCGAGGTCATGGCTATGGCCAACCCGGGTGCCATCTTCCTGCACTGCCTGCCCAGCTTCCACGACACCAACACCACGATTGGCGCCGAGAAGTGCGAGCAGTTCGGCATCACCGAGCAGGAGGTCACCGACGAGGTCTTCGAGAGCCCCGCTTCCAAGGTCTTCGACGAGGCCGAGAACCGCATGCACACCATCAAGGCTGTCATGTACGCCACGCTCAAGTAAGAGCATCTAGCATCTCGCTCGGGGTGTCTTGCTGCACACCCCGAGCGGCTTTGTCTGGTAAATATCTCGCGTCGGGCGGTGGGCACGGCACGGAAGATCCGCTTCGCGCGAGAAAGTTAAATGATTTATGAAGGGGGGATGAGAACCATGACTGAGACCGCTAAGAAAAAGCGCGGTATGCCTTCATCGTTCACCATTCTTCTAGCTCTGCTGGCAATTGTTGCAGTGATTACCGTTATCGTCTCCGGCACGTCCGGCGGCGCGGTTACCGCAGCCCGCCTGAGCGATTTCTGCACCGCCCCGATCCTGGGCTTCGCTGACGCTCTGCCCGTCTGTCTCTTCGTTATGATCCTGGGCGGCTTCCTCGGCATGATGACCGAGACCGGCGCCCTGGACAACGGCATCGCCGTTCTGGTGCAGAAGCTTAAGGGCAACGAGATTATGCTCATTCCCGTGCTGATGCTCATCTTCTCCCTCGGTGGTACCACCTATGGTATGTGCGAGGAGACCGTTCCCTTCTACGCCCTGCTCGCCGCTACCATGATGGCCGCTGGCTTCGACCCCATGGTCGGTGCCGCTACCGTCCTGCTCGGCGCTGGCTGCGGCTGCCTGGGCTCCACGGTTAACCCGTTCGCCGTCGGCGCTGCCGTCGACGCTCTGACCGGCGTTGGCATTGAGGTCAACCAGTCCATCATCATCGGCCTCGGTGCCGTCCTGTGGATTGTCACTACCGCTATGTCCATCTTCTTCGTGATGAACTATGCCAAGAAGGTCAAGGCTGACAAGGGTTCCACCATCCTGTCGATGCAGGAGCTCAAGGACGCCGAAGAGGCTCACGGCAAGGCTGCTTCCGAGGTCCACAAGGAGGTCAAGCTCACCGGTCGTCAGAAGGGTGTTCTGATCGCCTTCGCCTTCACCTTCGTCGTCATGATCGTCGGCTTCATCCCGCTGGCCGACCTCAACGAGGGCGTCGCCAACTTCTTCGACGCTGGCGCTGTCTACGACGCCGACGGTAACGCCGTCGTCCAGGGCTGGTCTGCCCTGATCACCGGCCTGCCCATTGGTCAGTGGTACTTCGACGAGGCTTCCACCTGGTTCTTCCTCATGGCCGTCCTGATCGGTATCATCGGTGGCCTGTCCGAGAAGCAGATCGTCAACACCTTCATCACCGGCGCTGCCGACATGATGTCCGTTGTTCTCGTCATCGCCCTCGCCCGTGGTATCTCCGTCCTCATGGCTAACACCGGCCTCGACGTCTACGTCCTCGACGCTGCCGCCAATGCTCTGGCTGGCCTGTCCGGCGTGATCTTCGCTCCCATGAGCTTCCTGGTCTACTTCGGCCTGTCCTTCCTGATCCCCTCGACCTCTGGTATGGCTACCGTCTCCATGCCCATCATGGGACCGCTGGCTGTTAAGCTCGGCTTCTCGCCCGAGGTCATGGTCATGATCTTCTCCGCTGCTATCGGTGTCGTGAACCTGTTCACCCCGACCTCCGGTGCCATCATGGGCGGTCTCGCCCTGGCCAAGATCGAGTGGACGACCTGGCTCAAGTTTGCCCTTAAGCTCATCGTCGCGCTCTCCGTCGTCTGCGCCGTCATCCTGACCGTCGCCTGCGTGCTGCTCTAAGTACCCAACGGGTACCCCACGGAAACCTTGACGATCCTGTAAAGGATCACCTGGTCATCGTCTGTCCGGTGGGGTCAACCCACCGGTAGACTCCTACCTTTAGCCCCCTCCCGTTCCGTGCGCGGGAGGGGGCGCTCTTGTGTTCCGGCGTTTTACCAAACGCCGGAACCACTCGACGCTGCAAGCCCGCCAGAGCGGCAATCTGACGTTCAATCGTCGGGCATGGCCAAAAGGCCTATGCCCTCCTCTTTCACGTCACCTTGCTCGCTCTGGCGGGCTTTCGCTGACTTTTGCTCCACCTGCGGCGCTGCCATTGTTGGTGTTATGGGGCGGTGCAATGGGGTCAGGTTAGTTTGCACCAAATATGTCCGACAAGAGGTTTGACGGATGTTTGGTTGGTGCCTGTTGATGGTCTGGGTATCGGGGAGGGCGGGCTCCGTTATAATCGCCTAGAACATTAAATGGAAACGGGACGGGAGCCATATATGCGCCAGGGTTTCGACAACGCGAAGTATATCGAGCTGCAGGCTGCTCACATTAAGGAGCGCATCTCGCAGTTTGGTGGCAAGCTCTATTTGGAGTTTGGCGGTAAGCTGTTCGATGACTATCATGCGAGCCGCGTGCTGCCGGGTTTTGAACCGGACAGCAAGTTCCGCATGCTCAAGAGCATCGCCGACGATGTCGAGGTTATCATCGCGATCAACGCGAACCACATCGAAAAAAACAAGGCTCGTGGTGACCTCGGTATTACCTATGACGAGGATGTGCTGCGCCTGGTTGACCTGTTCCGCGGCAACGGCTTTGCCGTCGCGGCTGTGGTCATCACCCAATATGCCGGCCAGCCCGCTGCCGATGTGTTCCGCAACCGCCTGAACGCGCTCGGCATTCCCGCCAAGCTGCACTATCCCATCGAGGGCTATCCCCACGACGTCGATCTGATCGTGTCCGACGACGGCTACGGCAAGAACGAGTTTGTCGAGACCACTCGTCCGCTCGTTGTGGTCACCGCTCCCGGCCCTGGCTCGGGCAAGCTCGCCACCTGCCTGTCTCAGCTCTATCACGAGCACAAGCACGGCACCGCCGCCGGCTACGCCAAGTTCGAGACTTTCCCGGTCTGGAATCTGCCCCTCACGCATCCGGTCAACATCGCCTATGAGGCCGCCACGGCCGACCTTGACGATGCCAATATCATCGACTCCTTCCACTTGGAGGCCTACAACAAGACCACGGTCAACTACAACCGCGACGTCGAGGCCTTCCCGGTGGTCCGTGCTCTGATGGAAAAGATCCTGGGCAAGAGCCCCTACCAGAGCCCCACGGACATGGGCGTCAATATGGTCGGTTTTGCCATTACCGATGACGATGCCTGCCGCGACGCTTCCAAGATGGAGATCGTCCGCCGCTACTTTACCGCGGTCGAAAATGTGCGCCGTACCGGCGTGGGCGATGAGCAGGTTGATCGTCTCAAGATCATTATGAAGAAGGCCGGTATCGACAAGAACTACTCGCCGGCACGCTCGGCCGCCCTTACCAGGGAGCAGCTGACGGGTGGCCCCGTAGGCGCCATGGTCATGCCCGATGGCTCCGTGGTGACCGGCAAGACTTCCACGCGCCTGGGCGCCGCGAGCTCGCTCATCATGAACGCACTTAAGCATGTCTCGGGCGTTGACCTTGAGCTCGAGGTCATCAGCGATGAGGCGATCGAGCCTATCAGCAAGCTCAAGACGCATTTCCTGGGTAGCAAGAACCCGCGCCTGCACACCGACGAGACGCTTATGGCGCTCTCGATCACCTCGGCAACGAGCGAGACGGCGGCCCGCGTCCTTTCGGGTCTGGAGCAGCTGCGCGGGTGCGATGCCTTCTTTAGCGTGATCATCTCGCCGACGGACGAGACGGTGTTGCGCAAGCTGGGCATCAACGTGTGCTGCGAGCCCAAGTTCGAGCGCCGTGGTTTCTTCCACCGCTAAGCCTGGATTAATTGGTCTGAAAGGGGCGCATCGGGTATGCATTCGGTGTGCCCCTTTTATCAACAAAGCTACCGTTTAACCTAAAAATAGCCCGTTTACCTGCCTATAAGCGATTTGGGCGGTATACAATAACCCTAACTGTTTCATCCTTTTGCGGGGATGCCGCATGATGGATGTTGCCGGCCATCATGGGGTGTGCCGGTCGCGCACGGTGCAGGTGATGCCCGTGCTCGGTTTGAGGAGGCTGCCATGGCTGGCAAGGGTCGTGCGAGTGTCAACGATATGAAGCGTGTCGAGGTGCAGGTGCTGATGGAGATCGCACAGCTGTCCGAAGACAACGGCGGATTTTATGGCTTTTCGCGCAAGACGCTTGCCGAGCGTGTGGGGGTGTCTCCGTATCGCGCCCGCGCGGCAATTGAACGCTTGGAATCCGAAGACATCATCGAGGTCGTCTCGCGCTACAGCGACGACGGCGGCCAGCTCGCAAATGGTATTTGTCTCACGGAGCGTGGCGAATGGTATCTAGAGGGCATCCGTGCCGGTATGCTCGTGAAGGACTTGATCGAGGATGAAGCCGCCGATCGATAACAGCGTGCATTCATAGTGGAAACGACGCCGCCTGGGCAACCGGACGGCGTTTTGTTTCGAGATGGAGAAATGCGATTGCGCGTAAGAAAAAATGCGTGCGGCGCGCGTCGCGAGTATTACAATGAAGACCCGTAAGATGTGTATGGACAACTTCTACGGGAAGCGCAGGTAACTCAATATGACCAAGCATGTGTTCGTGACCGGCGGCGTGGTTTCGTCTCTGGGCAAGGGTATTACCGCGGCCTCGCTGGGCCGTCTGCTCAAGTCGCGCGGGTACAAGGTAACGATGCAAAAGGCCGACCCGTATCTGAACGTCGACCCCGGCACCATGAGCCCGTTCCAGCATGGCGAGGTCTTTGTGACCGAGGACGGCTACGAGTCCGATCTGGACCTGGGCCACTACGAGCGCTTTATTGACGAGAACCTAACCCGCGATTCCAACTTTACGACTGGTGCCATCTATAAGAGCCTGATCGCCCGTGAACGTCGCGGTGACTTTTTGGGCGGCACCGTACAGGTGATTCCGCACGTCACGAACGCCATTAAGGAAAAGTTCCGTCGTATTGAGGAGCAGACCGGCTCCGACGTGGTCATCACTGAGCTGGGCGGCACTATCGGCGACATTGAGTCGCAGCCGTTTGTCGAGGCCATTCGCCAGTATCGCAAGGAGGCCGGCCCCGAGAACGTCTGCTACATCCACGTGTCGCTCGTTCCCTATATCGCCGCCGCCCACGAGGTCAAGACCAAGCCGACGCAGCACTCCGTTAAGGAGCTCCGCAGCTTTGGTATCCAGCCCGATATTATCGTTCTGCGCTCCGACCACCATATCGACGATGCCATCCGCGGCAAGATCGCAAGCTTCTGCGACGTCGACACCGACTGTGTCTTTACCAACGAGGACTGCGCGAGCATCTACGATGTTCCGCAGTTGCTTGCCGAGCAGGACTTTGACCTGCGCATTTGCGAGCGTCTGGGTCTGGACCCGCGTGAGCGCGACATGAGTCAGTGGAACGAGTTCCTGCGCAAGCAGAACCATGCCAACCAGCACGCCGACAAGGTGAAGATCGCCGTCGTGGGCAAGTATACGCAGCTGCCCGATGCCTACCTGTCGGTTATCGAGGCCCTGCACCACGCTGGTGTGTTCTACGATCGCCACGTTGACGTGCAGCTGGTCGATGGCGAGAGCCTCGACGAGCAGAATGTCTCCGAGGTCCTGGGTGACGCCTCGGGCATTTTGGTCCCTGGCGGCTTTGGCAAGCGCGCCCTGGAGGGCAAGATCCTCGCGGCCGAGTTCGCCCGCGAGCACAAGATTCCGTATCTGGGCATTTGCCTGGGTATGCAGGTAGCCGTGTGCGAGTTCGCCCGCAACGTGGTCGGCCTTGCCGGCGCCAGCTCTTCCGAGTTCGATCCGGATGGCCCGTATAGTGTCATCGACCTGATGAGCTCGCAGGAGGACGTGACCGAGAAGGGCGGCACCATGCGCCTGGGCGCCTATCCGTGCAAGCTCGCCGCCGATACCCTCGCGCGCGAGGCATACGGCGAGGAGCTCGTCTACGAGCGTCACCGTCACCGTTTTGAGTTCAACAACGCCTTCCGCGATCAGCTCGAGGACGCCGGTCTGGTAATCTCGGGTCTTTCGCCCGACGAGCGTCTGGTCGAGATGGTCGAGCTGCCGCGCGACGTACATCCGTGGTATGTGGCAACCCAGGCTCATCCCGAGTTCAAGAGCCGCCCGACCAACCCGCAGCCGCTGTTCCGCGAGTTCGTGCGCGCTTCGATCGGCCAGCACGAGGGTGTCGACCGTCTGCAGGTGACGCCCAAGAACCTCGCTACGGACTAAGGGTGCCGGAGAATAAGGAACATACTGAAGCTACTCCCTCGTCGCTCGCTGTGGTGGCGGGGGAGTATCTCGATTACCTCGCGGTCGAGCGGGGTTTGGCACGCAACACGATTGCGGCCTACCGTCGTGACCTGGCGACGTACTGCGCCTATCTGGAGCGGGCTGACATTGCGTCTTTTGAAGATGTGAGCCGTCAGGTCGTGGAGGGCTTTGTTGCCGATCGCCGCGACGGAGGCTATTCCGACGCCTCGGTGGAGCGCGCGCTTGCTGCCGTGAAGGGTCTGCATGCCTTTTTGGTGCGCGATGGGGCCGTGGCCCAAAACCCGACGGCGGCGTTGCGCCTGCCCAAAAGGGCAAATCGCCTGCCGGAATACCTTTCGGTGGAGGATGTCTCGGCACTGCTCGATCAAGACTTTCCCGAGGGCGAGATGGGACTGCGCGATCATGCCATCTTGGAAGTGCTTTACGGTTGCGGCTTGCGCGTGAGTGAGCTGGTTGGGCTCGATGTGGGCGATATCCATATCGATGACGGGTTTGTCCTGGTGCGCGGTAAGGGCTCCAAGGAGCGTCTGGCCCCGTTGGTGGGAAGCGCGGCGCGTGCCCTGACACGCTATATAGGTGACGGGCGCACTCTCCTGGCCGCCCATGCTCACGGGACGGAGACCTCGGCGGTCTTTTTAAATAAGAACGGACGTCGCCTGTCGCGCCAGGCCGTGCATGCGATATGCGAGCGGTATGGGCGCCAGGTGGGGCTGGTTGGGCTCCATCCCCACACCCTGCGCCACTCCTTTGCCACCCACATGCTCGCGGGCGGTGCCGACCTGCGTGTGCTGCAGGAGATTTTGGGCCATGCCGATATTTCGACCACGCAGGTCTACACGCATGTCGACCGCACGCAACTGACCGAGGTCTATCTGGCGGCGCATCCGTTGGCACATCGCTAGTACCTCGCTGACCTGCATATTTATAAAAATTAAAGGGGACGGGCCCCAGATTGCCGAGACGCACTTTTGCGCACGTGGGCAATCTGGGGCCCGTCCCATTTTTCGCCAGACACCGACGCGTTGGTGGGCCGTGTGTACCGTGGGTGGGGGAGTTTGGGGGCGATGTGAACGGTGTGTAAAGGGACGTAAAAATCGCCTCAAGGTCAACTT
>CABUGI010000083.1 GCA_902491055.1 uncultured Collinsella sp.
TCCATCGATATCGTTGAGCACAGCTATGGTAAGCCGCGCATCGAGATGAGCGAGGACCTGTTTGAGGAAATCCGCCGAGCCAAGCGCGAGAACTACGAGAAGATCTATAGCAAGGGCGGTATCGAAGGCGATTCCGAGGTGGAGCTGCGCGAGGCCTTCGAAAAGCTCTACGACCGTTGCCTGCGGGATCTAAACAGTGGTGACGAGTCCTCTTACATCTTTAAGCACCATATTTCGCGCATTGAGCAGCAACTTTCCTACTACGATCGCACCTATGCCTGGCAGGACGACAAGGATCAAGCCGTGGTGGATTATATCGCGAGCATGACGGACGGCTATTTCTGCGAGCTGACGAGCAAGTTATTCCCTGGCCTGGAGTTTCCGCACCGTACCTATATTAACGAACGGTAGTTCGTATCCTTTCGGTATACTGGTTAGTTGAAAACGTTTTTGATTGATGCACGGGATGGCTATGGACGACCTTTTTTCTGCCTCGACGCGCGAGCGTTCCTTTCAGAATGCGCCGCTTGCGGTGCGCATGCGCCCCAATTCGCTCGACGAGTACGTGGGCCAGCAAAAGGCCGTCGGTAAGGGCTCATGGTTGCGTGCCGCGATCGAGCACGACGTGCTTTCGAGCGTGATTCTGTACGGGCCTGCCGGTACGGGCAAGACGACGCTGGCCCACATTATCGCCAACCATACCAAGAGCGAGTTTGTCGAGGTCAGCGCCGTCACGGGTACCGTGAAGGACCTGCGTCGCGTGATTGATGAGGCCAAGACGCGCCTGAATACGTACGACCGCCGCACCATTCTATTCATCGATGAGATTCACCGCTTCTCTAAGTCGCAGCAGGATGCCCTGCTGCATGCAGTTGAGAACCGTACCGTCATTATGATTGGCGCTACGACGGAGAACCCGTACTTCGAGGTCAACTCGGCACTGCTCTCACGTGGTCGCGTCGTGGAGCTTGAGCATCTGAAGGATGAGGATATCGCCACGCTTATTGAACGTGCGCTTGAGGCGCCGCAGGGCTTGAACGGTAAGTTCTCGGCCGATGAGGATACGGTCAAGACCATCTGCACGCTGGCAGCGGGTGACGCTCGCTCGGCGCTCACGACGCTCGAGCTTGCGAGCGAGATTGCCGTCACGCGTCCCGATACCGAGGGAACGCCAGCGCCCGCGGCGGGGGAGCGCTATCCCATCACCGTGGATGACGTAAAGATCGCCAACCCGCGTCGCGGCTTTACGTATGACAAAAACGGCGACATGCACTACGACATCATCAGTGCGTTCATCAAGTCCATGCGCGGTAGCGACCCCGATGCCACGATCTATTGGCTCGCGCGCATGATCGATGCTGGGGAGGATCCTAAGTTTATCGCTCGCCGCATTATGATTCACGCTTCTGAGGATGTTGGCAACGCCGACCCGCAGGCGCTTTTGGTGGCACATGCCGCGTTTAAGTCTGCCGAGGTCATTGGCTATCCCGAGTGCCGTATTAACCTCGCGCAGGCTGCGCTCTATGTTTGTTTGGCGCCTAAGTCCAATGCCTGTGAGGCGTCCATTGATGCGGCACTGGCCGATATCCATTCTAGTGGCCTTCGTGAGGTGCCGAGTTATCTGCGCGATCGCCATCGCCCAGGCAGAGACGACTACGGTGTGTATAAATACCCGCACGATTATCCCGAAGGCTGGGTCGATCAGCGCTATTTGCCCGAGGGGCTGGAGCGCGGTGCGTTCTGGCAGCCTGCCGGGCGCGGCTGGGAAGAGTGGCGCGTAGAGCAAAGCGAACGCGACCGCAGCGGGAATGCACCGAAGTAGCTGCTGATAATTTTGTCCCACGTTGCTGCTCTTGGCATGTTCGGTCCCCTTTGGGGTACCATGAAAAGCGTCTGTATTTCGATTCTTCCGGGAGGCTTGTATGAGTCCCATTCAAATCGCCCTGCTGTTGCTCGCCGTTGCCGGCGTGTGGGCCATCGCTGAGCTCGCGCTTACCCTGCGCAAGACCCGCAATGTTGTCGACTCGCTCGATAAGACCGTGAACGACCTCAACAACACCATCGCCGAGGCTCAGCCTGTGGTGGCAAAGCTCGATGGCGCTGTCGATGAGCTTACGCCGGCGCTTGCCCAGATGGAGCCGCTGCTTAAGTCGAGCAAGACCGCGGTCGATGCCCTTACCTCCAATCTCGTAGAGGTCGAAGCCGTGGTTCGCGACATTTCTGAGGTTACGGGCAGCATGGCCGAGGCCAGCAATGCTGTGTCGAGCGTGACCGACTCTGCCGCCGGTGCTGTGCAGAAGCTCTTCAATAAGGTGAAGGCTCCTGCAGCCGACGCAGATCGCAAGCTCGCCGCTGCCGCTGCGGAGGCCGAGCAGCCTACCGAGCGCGTCCTAATTGGCGAGGACGAGGCCGCCGCGGGCGACGATGATGGTCAGAAGTCTGTATCCAAGCCGGCTCAGTATTACACCTATACGCCCGCCGAGACCTCTGAGGAGTCCTGCGATGAGTAGCGAAGCAACCTGCCCTATCACGCTGACCGTTGCCGGTGACCCGCGTCTCGCTCGCCTTGTGCGCATGACGGCAGCCAACGTTGGTGCCCTGTGCTCTATGTCTGTCGATCGCATCGAGGACATCCGCATGGCTGCTGAGGAGGCTTTCATCTTTGGTTGCACCGCGGTCGACTGCGATGACATCACCATCAAATTCGATGTCGATGAGACCCACGTTGGCATGACTATTACCTTTGGCGACCAGGCTACGGTCGATGAAGATGACCAGGCTGCGGTGTATGCCGAGCTCATCCTCGCGAGCGTGTGCGACTCCTACGAAAAGACTACGGCGCCCCTGACGCTTTCCCTCGACCTCAAGGCGGATATCTAATATGACCGAACGTTCCCGGAGCGGCAAGACCGCTTGGGACAAGGAGAAAACTCGCGAGCTGTTTCGTCGTTACAAGGAGACCGGTGATCCGGACGCCCGTGAGCAGCTCGTCATGTCCCATATGAACCTGGTAAGGTTTCTTGCCAACAAATTTAAGAATCGCGGCGAGCCGCTCGACGACCTCATGCAGGTCGGCTATCTGGGCTTGCTCAAGGCTATCGACCGTTTTGATCCCGAGCGCGGACTCGAGTTCACGACGTTTGCGACACCCACTATCCTGGGCGAGATCAAACGCCATTTTCGCGACAAGGGCTGGAGTGTGCGCGTACCGCGTCGTCTGCAGGAGCTCTCGGCCAAGGTCAACCAGGCTACTGACAAACTTACCAACGAGCTGCAGCGTTCGCCCAAGGTTGAGGAGATCGCTGAGTATCTAGATGTGACTGTCGATGAGGTCCTCGAGGCTATGGAATCGTCTTCGGCCTATACCTCGGTGCCCATCGAGGCTCCTGGTGCGTCCGATTCCGACGATGCGCCCTCGATTCTCGACCGTTACGCCGACGATGACAACGAGCTCGACTTTACCGATGACCGCCTGGTGATCGAGGAAGCCATCCGCGATTTCTCGCCGCGTGAGCGCGAGGTGATCGAGCTGCGCTTTGTGAAGGGCATGACCCAGATCGAGATTGCCAAGAAGCTGGGCATCTCGCAGGTGCAGGTCTCGCGTCTGCTGCGCCGCACGCTTAAGAAGATTCAGGACAAGATCGACCCCGACGGAGTGATGATTCGTTCATGAGTGAACACCCCCAACAAACCGATCGCGTGCTGCGCGACACCCGCGTTCTGACGCTGCGCATTTGGGCTGTTGTCGGCTGCATTGTTATTGCTGCTGTCATCTTTAACCTTATGGGCATCCTGGCACCGGTTATTGAGTTTCTTGCCGTTGGCTCCATCATTGCTTTTGTGATGTCCCCGATCACCAACTGGCTCGAGCACCATGGCGTGAATCGCGGCATCGGTTCGCTTATTGCGCTAATTGTTGTTGTTGCCGTGCTCGTCGGTGTCGTTTGCATCTTGTCGCCGATTCTCTTTGGTCAGATCATGGAAGTCCTGAGCCGCCTGCCCGAGCAGCTTCGTGTTGCGGGTGGCGATCTCAACGAGATGATCTCGCATGCCAAGACGCTCAACAACACGCCGCTCAAGGAGTATTTGGACGATAATCTTTCGTCGCTGGTTGCCGTGGCATCGAAGTATGTGTCTCAGATCGCTGCCGAGCTTGGCCGCGGTGTGTTCCCGCTCATCACCAATACGGCTTCGCAGTTGTTCGTGATCTTCCTTGGTCTGGTGCTTGCCTACTGGATGGCCTGCGACTACCCTCGCATGCATCACGAGATTTGCACCATCATCGGTCAGGAGAAGGAGACCTCGTACCGCTTTATGGTCGCCATCCTTTCTCGCTCTGTCGGCGGCTACATGCGCGGTATGGTCGTGACGTCCATCTGCGGTGGTTTCCTCGCCTTTATCGGTTTTATGATCATCGGTCATCCGTATGCGGCGCTCATGGCTATCTTTACCGGCATCATGCATTTGGTTCCGGTCGTCGGTCCTTGGGTGAGCGCAGCAATCGCCACGGTGCTCGGTTTCATGTTCAGCCCCATGTTGGCGTTATGGACGCTCATCGTGATGATGGTCGCGCAAAACGTCACCGACAACGTGATTTCTCCTAAGGTCATGCAGAGCTCGGTGCAGGTGCATCCCATCATGAGCCTCACGGCGCTCGTTATTGGCTCGGCACTCATGGGCCCCATAGGCATGATTATTGCCATCCCGCTTTGTGCGGCCCTCAAGGGCATCTTCGTGTACTACTTCGAGAATGAGACCGGCCGTCAGCTTGTGGCCTATGACGGCGCCGTGTTTAAGGGCACGCCGTACCGCGATGCCGATGGCAACCCGGTCGCCGCTTACGACGCGCTCGGTGACGACACCTTCATCTATGAGTCCGAGCTCATCGGTAACGAGACTGCGCCCGAGGCCCAGGCGATGCCTAAGCCCGAGTTCGATAATCCCTGGATCAAGCTCTCGGGTTTGCAACCCGATTCCACGGGCTTCTTCAAGAACCCCTTTGCCAAGGATGGCGATTCCAACACGGACGACACCAAAACCGGCATCGACGGCTCCATGGACGATGATGACAACTAGCGGGGTAATTCGGATTAATATTCATACGCGCTAACATGCAATTTCGCTGAAGGGCCGGCATTGTGCCGGCCCTCTTTTTTGCACTTGCGCGGTGGGATGGTAATATCGTTACGTTTGAACTGTTTCGATGTGAAACCGAGGAGATTCCCTCTATGAGTGCTGACTACCCGTCAATGACTACGGCCGAGATTCGCTCCAAGTTCCTCAACTTCTTTGAGGAGCGCGGTCTTAAGCTCTATCCTTCTTCGTCCCTCGTCCCCGACGATCCTTCACTGCTGCTTGCCAACGCCGGCATGAACCAGTTTAAGGAGTACTACCAGGGCAAGAAGACCATGAAGGAGATTGGCGCGATCTCCTGCCAGAAGTGCGTCCGCACCAACGACATCGACTGCATCGGCGAGGACGGCCGTCACCTGTCGTTCTTCGAGATGCTCGGCGATTTCTCTTTTGGCGGCGTCTCCAAGGAGCAGGCTTGCGCTTGGGCCTTTGAGCTCATCACCAAGGAGTTCAAGCTGCCGCTCGACCGCCTGTACTTTACCGTCTTTACCGAGGACGATGAGACCCATGACGTGTGGCGCTCCCTGGGCGTTGCCGAGGACCACATCTCCCGCTTGGGCGAGGACGACAACTTCTGGGCCGCTGGCCCCACCGGCCCCTGCGGTCCGTGCTCCGAGATCTACTTTGACATGGGCGAGGAGGTCGGTTGCGGCAGCCCCGACTGCAAGCCCGGCTGCGACTGCGACCGCTTCCTTGAGTTCTGGAACCTCGTGTTTACCCAGTACGACCGCCAGGAGGACGGCTCCATGCCGGAGCTGCTACACCGTAACCTCGATACGGGCATGGGTCTGGAGCGCATGGCCGCCATCATGCAGCACAAGACCGCCAACTACGACGGCGATCTGATGCAGCACCTCATCAAGCTCGGTGAGGAGATCAGCGGCAAGACCTATGACGCCGACGATTACTCCGGCGCCAGCCGCTCCCTGCGCATCATCGCCGACCACTCCCGTGCCGTCGACTTTATGATCTCGGACGGCATCCTGCCCGGTAACGAGGGCCGCGAGTACGTCCTTCGCCGTCTGCTCCGCCGCGCCGTGTTCCACGGCCGCCTGCTGGGCATCGAGGGCGCCTTCCTGACCAAGTTCATCGACGAGGTTAACGCTCAGATGGGCGAGGCCTATCCCGAGCTGCTCAAGAACGTCGCGCTCGTTAAGGGTATTGTCGCCTCCGAGGAGGAGCGCTTCTCCACGACGCTCGACAACGGTCGCGTCTACCTGGATGAGGCCCTGGCAGCGCTTGCCGAGGGTGCTGCGCTTCCGGGCGATGTTGCCTTTAAGCTGCACGACACCTTTGGTTTCCCCATCGACCTGACCGTCGAGATCGCCGGCACCGCTGGTCACGACGTCGACATGGACGGCTTCACTGCCTGCATGGAGGACCAGAAGGCCCGCGCTCGTGCCAACGCCAAGGGCGATGCCTGGGGCAGCTTCAACGACGTGTGGGTCGAGCTTTCCGACAAGGTCGCTGCGACCGATTTCGATGGCTATGACAACGACGTCATCGAGGGCGCCAAGGTAGTCGCCATCGTTCGCAACGGCGAGTCCGTCGAGTCCGCTGCCGCCGGCGAGGACGTCGAGGTCGTGCTCGACCGCACCCCGTTCTATGCCGAGATGGGTGGCCAGCAAGGCGATGCCGGCAAGCTTTCCGCTGAGGGCGTTGTTCTGACCGTTGTCGACACCAAGAACCACAACGGCCTGTATGCCCACGTCGCGCACGTTGCCGATGGTACGCTGACTGTCGGTGCCGATGTTACCGCCGCGCTCGACGCTGAGCGCCGTGGCTTCCTGCGCCGCAACCACACCGCCACGCACCTGCTCGACGCTGCCCTTAAGCAGGTCCTGGGCGAGCACGTCTCCCAGGCCGGCTCGCTGGTGACGCCCGAGCACCTGCGCTTTGACTTTACGCACTTCGAGGCTCTGTCCTTCGAGCAGCTCAAGGCTGTCGAGGACCTGGTCAACCAGCAGATCTTCGCTTCCAAGCCGGTCGTGACCCGTGTCATGGGCATCGATGAGGCTAAGGCTGCCGGCGCTGTCGCTCTGTTTGGAGAGAAGTACGGCGATGTCGTCCGCGTCGTCTCCGTGGGCGCCGAGGACCAGCCGTTCTCCCGCGAGCTCTGTGGTGGCACCCATGCCGCCAATACCGCCGAGATTGGCCTGTTCAAGATCATTTCCGAGTCCTCCACGGGCTCCAATGTCCGCCGTATCGAGGCCGTGACCTCTAAGGGTGCCCTCGACTACATGGCCGACCGCCTGGCGCTCGTTGACGCCGCCGCCGCTGCGCTCAAGTGCCGCGTCGACGAGGTTCCCGCCCGCGTGGAGAACCTGCAGGCCGAGCTGCGCGAGACGTCCAACAAGCTCAAAAAGGCTCTGACCGGTGGCTCCTCCGACGCCATTTCCAGTGCCATCGAGGGTGCTGTCGAGCTCGGCGGCTACAAGCTAGTCGTTGCTGAGCTCCAGGGCCTTGAGGCTGCCGACCTGCGCAACGTATGGGATACCGTGCATCAGAAGGTCGCCGGCCCTGTCGCTTGTGTCGTCGCCAGCGTGACTGAGAAGGGCACTCCGGCCCTGCTCGCTGCCGGCTCCGATGACGCCGTCAAGGCCGGTTTCCACGCCGGTAACGTGATCAAGCAGATCGCGGGTCTGGTCGACGGTCGCGGTGGCGGTCGTCCCAACATGGCCCAGGCCGGTGGCAAGAATGCTGCCGGCATCGCCGATGCCCTCGCGGCCGCTAAGACCGCGCTCGGCGCCTAAGAATCTAAGAAGTCGCTGTGGTTGCGCTCGCGCTGGACATAGGGGAGACCAGGATTGGCATCGCCGTCTCGAGCCGTGATGGCAAGATGGCGATGCCTGTCAAGGTGCTTCCGGCTGCCGAGGTCACCGGTATGGCCAAGACGTTCCGCTACCTGGTTGAGGACTATGAGCCCGACATCCTGGTAAGCGGACGTCCCCTGACCATGGCCGGTGAGCCCGGCCCTCAGGCCGAGCGCGTTGCCGC
>CABUGI010000084.1 GCA_902491055.1 uncultured Collinsella sp.
CGAAAGGAATCAGGCAGATGGCAATCAAGGTGTTCGCTGACGGTGCAAACCTCGAGGGCATGCTCGACATGTACGAGAACGGCAACGTTCAGGGTTTCACGACCAACCCGTCCCTTATGAAGAAGGGCGGCGTGACGGATTACCGCGCGTTTGCCAAAGAGGTCTTGACCCACATCACCGATGTGTCCGTCTCGTTTGAGGTCTTTGCCGACGACGTCGAGACCATGGAGGTCGAGGCGCGCGAGATCGCTACCTGGGCCGAGAACGTCTACGTCAAGATTCCGTGCGTGACCACCAAGGGCGGGTCCACCGCCGAGCTGGTGCGCAAGCTTTCGGCCGACGGCATCAAGGTCAACGTCACCACCATCTTTACGCCTACGCAGGTCGATGAGATGGTCGAGGCCGTTGACGCCGAGACGCCGTCCATCATCTCGCTCTTTGCCGGCCGCATCGCCGATACCGGCGTCGACCCCATTCCGTTTATGACGGAGTCGGTTAAGAAGGCCGCCGCAAAGCCCAACTGTGAGGTCCTGTGGGCGTCCACGCGCGAGCTCATCAACATTTACCAGGCAGAAGCCTGCGGTTGCCAGATCATTACGGTGCCCAACAGCATCCTGGCCAAGCGCAAGAACATCGGTCGCGACCCGTACGAGGTCTCGCTCGACACCGTGCGCGGCTTTGCCAAGGATATCGCCGCTTTGGGCTTCCATATCCTGCCGTAGCGCGAACACTGACTACGCCGCGGGCTGCTCGCCCCGGCTTTCCTTTCCCTATCGCTCACGCGCTCCGCGAGGGTCGCGCTAGGCAAAGGAAAGGCCGGGGCTGCCGACACGAGCTTGCCAGCAAGTTGGCGCTTGGCTTCCATATCCTGCCGTGGGCAAAGGTACCCCCGCCTGCGCCGTGCAAAATTGAGAGTATTCAGCAAGGTAAAGGTCTTTATCAGTTAACCGAAGCATGGAACGGCCCCCGTTTTGGCTCTGATGACGCTAAAACGGGGCCGTTCCATGCTTTTTCGTCTCTGAGGGGCATCCGGAACGGTGGAATTTGCAGAATACTCGCGATTTTGCACATCGCTACAGGGGGTACCTTTGCTTTGGCGGTTTACTTGCCCTGTACCATGGTGAGCGAGATCTTCTTGCGGTCGCGATCGACCTTTTCGACCCACACCTTGACCGTGTCACCGATGCGCACCACGTCGCTCGGGTGCTTGACAAAGCGGTTGGCCAGCTTGGAGATGTGCACAAGGCCGTCCTGGTGCACTCCCACGTCGACGAAGGCGCCAAAGTCGACGACGTTGCGCACCGTGCCCTTGAGCTCCATGCCGGGTTCCAGGTCGTCGATGGAAAGTGCCGAGCGGCTAAAGACCACCTCGGGCGCGTCGTCGCGCGGGTCGCGGCCGGGCTTCTTGAGCTCGTTGACAATGTCGATGAGCGTCAGGGTACCGCAGTTCAGGTCGCTTGCTAGCGCCGAGATGCTGCCCAGGCGGCGCTCGATGTCGGGCACGCCGCCGCGGCTGAGCTCGCTTGCCGCAACGCCGGCACGCTCCAGGACGGCCGTGGCCACCTCGTAGCTCTCGGGGTGGACGCTTGTCGCGTCGAGTGGGTTCTTGCCGCCGCTAATGCGCAGGAAACCCGCGGCGTTGAGATATGCCTTGGGCCCCAGCTTGGGGACCTTCTTGAGCTGGCGGCGATCGGTAAAGGCGCCGTTTTCCTCGCGGTAGGCCACGATGTTTTTGGCCACGCTCGGCGTGATGCCCGATACGTATCCCAGCAGACTTGCGCTCGCGGTGTTTACGTCGACACCCACGCGGTTAACGACGTCCTCCACCACGTGGCCCAGAGTGCGCGAGAGCTCGGCCTGGTCAAGGTCATGCTGGTACTGGCCCACACCGATGGACTGGGGCGGAATCTTGACGAGCTCTGCCAGCGGGTCCTGCAGGCGGCGGCCCAGGCTCATGGCGCCACGCACGGTGACGTCCAGGTCGGGGTATTCCTGGCTGGCGAGCTCGGAAGCGGAGTACACCGACGCGCCGGCTTCGTTAACGATGGTGTAGCGAAGGCTGGGCGCCTGCTCGGCAATGAACTCCGAGACGACTTCCTCGGTCTCGCGGCTGGCGGTGCCGTTGCCGATGACGATGGTGTTGACGCCGTCCTTTTTGACGAGGCGGGCGAGCTCGCGCTTGGTGCCGGCGACGTCGTGGCGCGGCTTGGTGGGGTAGACCACGCCGTGGTCGAGCAGCTTGCCGGTCTCGTCCATGACGGCGACCTTGCAGCCGGTGCGGTAGCCCGGATCGAGCGCGAGCACGCGGGCGCCGCGCACGGGGCGTGCCGAGAGCAGGCCCTCGAGATTCTTGGCAAAGACATTAATGGCCTCGGTCTGGGCGCGAACGGTGAGCTTGGCGCGGGCCTCGCGCTCCAGCGAGGGGGCCATGAGGCGCTTGTAGCCGTCAGCGATGGCGGCGTCAAAGACGGGCGCGAAGACGCCCTGGCGTCGGGGCCAACGGCTGCCGAGGCGCGCCGTGGCGGCAGCGCCGTCGACGTTCACGCGCACGCGGAGTTTGCCCTCGCGCTCACCGCGGTCGATAGCCAGCACGCGGTGGTTGGGAATACGGCGCAGCGGCTCATCATAGCTGTAGTACGGCTCGTAGGGGGTCTTCTCGGCGGGGTCGGTGGCCTCGACGATGATGTCGGCGGTGTTTTGCGTAAAGGCGCGCAGGTCGGCGACGTTCTCGGGGTCTTCGGCCACCGTCTCGGCCACGATGTCCGCCGCGCCGGCGAGCGCCTTCTCGGGCGTGTCGAAGCCGGCTTCCTCGTTGACGTAGGCCGCGGCGGTGTCGAGCGCGCTGCCCTTGGCCGAGGCCTGCATGATGATCATGTTGGCAAGCGGCTCCAGGCCTGCCTCGCGGGCCTTCTGTGCGCGGGTCATGCGCTTTTTGCGGTAGGGCTTGTAGAGGTCCTCGACACGCTGGAGCTGCGCGGCCTCGCGAATTTGCTGTTCGAGCTCGGGCGTAAGTTTGCCCTGGGCGTCGATGAGCAGAAGGACGTCCTCTTTGCGCTGTTCAAGATTGCGCAGGTAGGACAGGCGCTCGTCGAGTGCGCGCAGGGCGACGTCGTCCATTCCGCCTGTGGCCTCCTTGCGGTAGCGCGAGATAAAGGGGATGGTGTTGCCCTCGTCGATGAGCTTGACGGCTGCCTCGACGTTGGCGGCCTTAAGGTTGAGCTCGCGGGCGAGCTGGGCGATAAGATCCATGGGACTCCTTGCGTTTAAGGTGCGTTTGCAGCACAGGGCTACCAAGGATACCACCCGTCCCAAAAGACTGTTTTGGGGCCGCGCCACGAAAACGACCTATCTACTACGTTTGAACCATATGGGTCGACCATCCCTCGGTTTTCCGAAAATACGCAACCCGCCTACCTGCGGTTTTTATTTCTCGAAATTCGGCATGCTTGAGGGTGATCGGTTAAACGTAGTAGATAGGCCCATTTCGTGGCGAACGAATCAGACTGAGGTGCAAAATAGCCCCCGCTCCAGAAAAATCGTCGGCAAG
The DNA here is from genome assembly GCA_902491055.1 of uncultured Collinsella sp. GTDB lineage: Bacteria > Actinomycetota > Coriobacteriia > Coriobacteriales > Coriobacteriaceae > Collinsella. The sequence continues at coordinate 3,548 of CABUGI010000084.1, forward strand.
GTAGCAAAAGGCCCCGCGGGCAGGAGGCTGCTCGCGGGGCAAAGAAGAGGGGCTTGTTGGCGGCGGGCCAAGGCGCTCGGCGGGGAGTTTGCCGCGACCCGCTCTTAAGGCATTACAGCTCGACGAGCTGGCCGGTCTCGGCGGCCTCCTTGATGGCGTTGAGAAGCGTGAGCGTCTTGACGTTATCGGCGGGGGTCACGACGGGCTCGACCTCGCGGCGGACGACCTTCACAAAGTGCTTGAGCTGCATCTTGTGCGGCAGCGCCGGGTCCACAGCCGGGATCTCCATCTGCAGCGGCTTGTGCCAGTTAGAGGCGCCGTCGTAGGAGAACTGGTGCAGGCGGGGCAGCGACAGGGCGCCCTTAGTGCCGCCGATAAAGTAGGCGTCGGCGTCGAAGGGGCGGTACTGCGGATCCTCGCGAGCGGTTGCCTCCCAGTTCCAGGGGCTGGCGGTGGCGTCGGAGATGGTCATGCTCGCAAGTGCGCCATCGGCAAAACGGACGTTGACCACGGCGGAGTCCTCGGTCTCAAAACCGCGGGCGGCGCTGGACTGCATACCCTGGACGGCAACGGGCTCGCCCAGCAGATAGCGGAGTAGATCGACGTCGTGAACCAGGTTGACCAGGATCGGGCCGGCGCCCTTCTTGCGGCGCCACTCGACATCGAAATACTCGTCGTTCTTATAGATCATGTAGTGGAAGCTCGACACGGTGAGCTTGCCCAGCTCGCCGGACTCGATGATCTCCTTGGCCTTGTTGACGAAGGGGTTGTGGCGACGGTGCTGGCCCACGAGCACGGGCACGCCGGCGGTCTCGGCCTCGGCAGCGAAAGCCTGGGCATCCTCCAGGTCGTTGGAGATCGGCTTTTCGACCAACGGCACGATATTGCGCTTCACAGCCTCGCGAGCAACGCCCAGGTGCAGGTCGTTGGGGGTGGCGATAATGACGGCCTCGGGCTTGACCTCGTCCATCATCTGGGCGGGATCGGTGTAAAACGGCACGCCGGCGGCCTCGGCCGTGGCGCGGGCGCCCTCAAAGGCGTCGGCGATGGCGACGAGCTCGGCCTCGGGCTCCTCGGTGACAAAGCGGATGTGGTTGCGGCCCATGGCGCCGGCGCCGATAACGGCAATGCGGACGGGATTGAGCTCAGACATTTCGACTCCTTAATACTGGTGGCCGGTGGAATGTGACAAAGGGGCAGTCCCTTTGTCACGTCGGTAAAACTAGGCGGATTTCTTCTTGCTGTCGGAGACCATCATGTAGACGGTGAGCACGACGGCGATGGCGGCGATCACGATGGCGCCGTAGAAGGACTGCTGGTAGGCGGCGCTGCCGGCCTCGGCGTGATACAGCACGGCGGTGATGGGCTGGCTGATCCAGGTGGAAGCGGCATAGCCCAAAAACATGATGCCGTAGTTGACGCCGATGTTACTGGTGCCAAAGGCGCCACCGGTGAGCGGCGGGTAGATGACGAGCAGGGCGCCAAAGCTAAAGCCGAGCAGGGCGAGCGCCACAAAGAACATGCTCTGCGTAAAGCTCATCGACATGATGACGAGTGCGACGATGGTGACGACAAGGCTGATGAGCAGCGACTTATAGGCGCCGAGCTTGTCGATGATCTGGCCAAAGGACAGACGGCCAACCAGGTTGGCGCAGGTGTTGACGGAGACCACCACACCGCCGAGGGCGACGGCCGCGGCGCTCGTGGGGTCGGCGAAGAGCTGGACGGCGGCGATGGAGGCAACCTTGCCGACGAGCAGGGTGCCCGCGGTGGCGGCAAAGGCGAAGGTGACGATGAGAACCCAGAAACGCGGGGTCTTGACCATCTCGCTCGGGGTGAGGTCGCCGAAGGTGCCGGCGTGCGCGCCGCCCTTGGGGGCCTCGAAGCCCTCGGGCAGCCAACCGGCCTCGGGGGCCTTCAGGAACAGGGCGGAAGCGGCGATCGTCACAAAGAAGATGACGCCGAGCGCCTTAAGGGCGCCAAAGATGCCCAGGCTCGGGATGAGCAGCGAGGCGAGCACCGGGGACAGCACGGCGGGGCCGGCGGTCGAAGCGGCCAGGGTGATGCCGGAGGCGAGGCCCTTCTTGTCGATGAACCACTTTTGGCCGGTGGTGAGCGCCGGGTTGTAGCCCAGGCCGTTGCCGATGGCGGCGACGAGCGAGAACCACAGGTAGAACTGCCACGGCTCGGTGACGGTGCCGGACATGAACCAGCCCAGGCCGTAGCACACGGCGGCGGCGATAACGACGTTGCGCGGGCCGATCTTATCGGAGATGCGGCCGGCGAAGATGCCCGTCACGGCCATGATGGTCTGAAAGACCGGGAAGGCCCAGGTAAGGGCGCTGGACCACTCGGGGTAGACGGCGAGCAGGTTCTTGCTCACGACGGAATACAGCGCGATGGAGCTGATGAAGAACATGGTGACGCATGCGGCGGAAAGCACGACGGCGCGACCCTTGTTGGAGTTGGTGGAAGCCATTGGACTCTTTCTAATCGATACGGGGGAGGAGCGGTCGTATCCGCGGGACCTCCCTGTCAGGTTGGTTTACTGGTCAGTCGGCTTGGCGACGCCGGACTCATCGGACCAGAGCTCGACACCCTTGTTCTTAAGGTAGTTGTCGGCATAGGCGCGACGGCCGCCGGGCTTGGCGGTGAGGTCGCCCATCATGTTGGAGAAGCCGCCGTCGACCTTGATGGCGTCGCCGGTGGTAAAGTCCGAGCGCTTGGACGCCAGGAACATGACGGCGTTGGCGATATCGCTGACCTCGCCGATGCGGCGCGTGGCGATCAGACGGCTGCGGCTCTTTTCGACCTCGGGGTCGGCGTAGAAGTTGGCCGACATCGGGGTCTTAACGAAGCAGGGCTCGACGCAGTTGGAGCGCACGCCGTAGGGGCCCCACTCGGCGGCGAGCATCTTGGACATCATGTTGACGCCGGCCTTGGTGGAGCTGTACACGCCCGAGAACGTCTCGGGGGAGTGGCTGGCGACGGTCGAGATGTGCACCAGGCGACCCTGGCCGGCCTTGATCATCTCGCGACCAAAGCGCTGCGAGGTGATGAAGTAACCGGTGAGGTTGACGTTGAGCACCTGCTCCCAGTCGCTCAGCGGCAGGTCCTCCATGGCGGCGAAGCGCAGGATGCCGGCGGTGTTGACGAGGACGTCGACGCGGCCGAAGTTGGCGATGGTGGCGTCGACGGCGGCCTGAACCTCGGCCTCGTCGGTGGCGTTCATCTTGTAACCCTCGGCGTGGATGCCAAACTCGGCGGCGAGGTCGGCGGCTGCGGCCTTGACCTTTTCCTCGTCCAGATCGAGCAGGACGACGCTGGCCCCGTTGCGGGCGAACTCGCGGCAAATCTCGACGCCCATACCGCCGAGTGCGCCGGTCACGGCGCAGACATCGCCCTCGAGCTTAAGCCAGTTGCTCATAGGAACTTCCCTTCTTGTGCCTCCCGGTGGGCCGTTCCCATTAATCGACCCACGTGGTTTTCGCAGGTTATCGTATGCTTTGCATTTGCGCAGGTGAATTGCATATTTGTTAGAATGGCGTTAACCGCAGGTTTACACTGTGCGATGCAGTTTATGCTTAACTGAGCGCGTGACCTGCGAAAACAACCCCTCCCTGTGGCACCATGTGGCCACGGGCGCGAAAACGGGAGATTGACGTGTACGATCGACGACTTAAGGCCATATCGGCCGCCGCGGAGCTGGGAAGCTTTTCGCGTGCAGCGGCAAAATTGCGCGTGTCGACCCCGGCGCTCGTCAAGCAGGTGTCGGGCTTCGAGGCCGAGTTCGGTATCACGCTGTTTGAACGCTCGCACTCGGGCGCCAAGGTGACGCCGGCCGGCGCTCTGCTGGTGGACGACGCGCGCTCGATCATGCGGCAGTCCGAGGACGCGCTGCGCCGTGCCCGACGCGCCGCGGGCGATGGCGGTGCCGTGCGCCTGGGCGTGTCGATGATGTGCCCGGGGCGCCAAACGCTGTCGATGTGGTCGGGCATTCACGATCTGGAACCGTCGCTGCGATTTGAGATCGTGCCGGTAAGCGACCTCTACGATGAGCGCGAGACCGTCATGCGCAGCTTGGGCCGCGAGGTCGATGTGGTGCAGTCGAGTTTTTCTACCCCACGCTGGGGTGATGCCTGCCAAAGGCTCCGCATTGTCAACGTGCCGTTTTATATCGACCTGCCGCGCACAAGCCCGCTGGCGCGCAAGAGTCGCATTACGGTCGCCGACCTGGAGGGCATGCGTCTGCGCGTACTGCGCCACGGCAACGACGCCATGGACAGCCTACGCATCGACCTTTTGGCCGACGGCGGCGTGGACGTGATCGACGTGGACAGCTTTGACTTTGCGCTCTTTAACGAAGCCGAGGAAAAGGGCGACGCGGTGCTCACCTGCGGCGCATGGTCGGGGGTGCACCCTGCCTTTGTGGGCGTGCCGTTCCTATGCGGCCGCGAGGTGCCGGTCTTTTTGCACTATCCGCTCGAGCCCACCCTCCAAGTCCAAAAATTCGTCAACGCCATGGCACAACTTCTCAAATAGC
>CABUGI010000085.1 GCA_902491055.1 uncultured Collinsella sp.
TTCATGCAGCAGGGGCTCTCAATGTTTTTATGTCCTGCTCATATCGTCTCTGCCGACAGTGGGGGACAGTCCCCAAGTGCCAGCCCTAAAAGTGGCGACGGATGGCGTCGACCATGCCCTGGCATGTGGTCTGGCCGAGCACATCGGCTGCGGCGTCGGCATCCATAAAGATATTCATAAGCGATTGCAGGGCCTCGACCTGGCCGCCCGGCTCGGCGATGCCCAGATTGATGACGATCTGCGCCGACACCGGAGCGCCCATGCCAGCCATGGCGTTAAATGTCACGGGCGCGGCGGGCTTCACCACCGCGATATAGGGCTTGGCCACAAACCCCGGATCGGTATGCGGAATGGCAATGTTTGCCGCCGGCATGGCAAGACCCGTGGGATAGGCATCCTCGCGCGTGCGAACGGCGTCGAGCCAACCGTCGGCAATGTAGCCGCGCGGGGCAAGCTCGCCCTCGAGCCGCGCAAACACCTCATCCGGCGTTGCACACTCCCAATCAAAAAACACCAGCTCAGGCGTAAACAGCGCTTCGTTATCCGCCATGCGCTCACCTCTCTCACCTAGTCATCGGAGGCGTTCTTGAATGACTAGTCGTTAAAGACCGTCCCCGATGACTACCCAAAAACAAAAGGTGGCCACGCGCGCCTTGGCGCCAATGACCACCCTGACTACTCGGCTAAATTGTACTGTGCGCCGCTAGCCGCGAGGCGCGTCAATTGCGACCTTGCCGCTCTCCAGCACGTGGACGCGGCCGTCGGCGAGCATTTGCACGACCTCGGGATACAGCACGTGCTCAATCGCGTGGATGTGCTCCTCGAGCGTATCGACATCCCAGCCCTCCTCAACAGTCAGCGCACGCTGGGCAATGATGGGACCGTTGTCGTAGATCTCGTTGGCAAAGTGCACGGTCACGCCGGTCACCTTGACGCCGCGAGCAAACGCATCGTCGATCGCGTGGGCACCGGTAAAGCTCGGCAGCAGCGCTGGATGCAAGTTGACCACGCGGTTGGGAAACGCCGCCAGCAGCGGCGTGTGCACCATGCGCATGTAGCCGGCCATGACCACATACTCGCAGCCGCGCTCGAGAAGCTCGTGCGCGATGATCTCGTCGGCGGCGATGGGGTCGGCGTAGACATCCTTGGACAGCGTGAGCGTCTGGATGCCCGCGCGCTCAGCGCGCTGCAAACCCTTAGCCGAAGGACGGCTCGACACCACAAGCTCAATCGAAGCGTTGAGCTTGCCGGCGGCGATCAGATCGATCAGCGCCTGCAGGTTGGTACCCGAACCGCTGATGAGCACACCGATCTTGAGCGGCTCGGCCGTATCGGTGCCGGTCGGACGGGTGTAGGGCACAAAGCCCAGGCTCGCGGCAGCAGCCATCTGCTCGTTAGCGCTCATCGGAGTACACGACCTTACCGGAGCCCTCGACGCACTCGCCCACGCGGAACGGCTTCTCGCCCAGCGCGACCAGGGCCTCGGTCACGGCAGCCTCGTCCTCGGGGGCGACGATCAGGCACAGGCCAACGCCCATGTTGAAGGTCTTGCACGCCTCGTTGGGCGCAAGCTCGGCCTGGCGCGACACATAGGTGATGACGGGCGGAACGTCCCAACCCATCTCGGCGCCGTTGCGGGTGACCACGGCGTCGACGTCGTCGGCGAGCGCGCGGTTGAGGTTCTCGGTGATGCCGCCGCCGGTGATGTGGGCGATGGCGTGCACCGGAGCGCCACCGCGCAGCAGCTCCAGAATCGGCTTGACATAGATGCGCGTGGGAGCCAACAGGGCGTCTGCCAGCGATGCGCCGCCGAGTTCCTCGAGCGGACGGCTCAGCTCCTCGGCCTTAGCGGCGGCCTCGGGCGTGCCCGGCTTAATACCGTCGACGCCAATGACCTTACGCACGAGCGAGTAGCCGTTGGAGTGCACGCCGGTGGAAGGCAGGCCCAGGATCACGTCGCCGGGGCGGACGTTCGCAGGGTCGAGCATCTTGGGACGGTCGACGACGCCCACGGTAAATCCGGCAAGGTCGTAGTCGGCAGGAGCCATGACGCCGGGGTGCTCGGCCATCTCGCCGCCCACGAGCGCGCAGCCCGCGAGCTTGCAGCCGTCGGCCACACCCTTGATGATCTTTGCCATGTGCTCGGCCTCGATGTGGCCGATGGCAACGTAGTCCAGGAAGAACAGCGGCTCGGCACCCGAAGCCAGAATGTCGTTGACGCACATAGCAACCAGGTCCTGGCCCACCGTCTCGTGACGGTCCATGATCTGGGCGAGCACGAGCTTGGTGCCCACGCCGTCGGTACCGCTAATCAGAATCGGGTCTTCCATATCCTTAAGCGCGGCAGCCGAGAACAGGCCACCAAAGCCACCGATGCCGCCGATGACCTCGGGACGGTTGGTGTCCTTAACCATCTGCTTAATAGCGTCAACGGCGCGGCCGCCCTCGGCGGTATCGACGCCGGCATCCTCATACGTCACATGCTTGCTGTCGCTCATCTGAGCCTTCCTCTCCCACTACCGTGGCGCCGCGCGGGCGCCAAACGGTGCTCATAGTTGCGTTCATTTCGGCGCGCGCCATAACAACGCGCGCCGTCATATCAACAAAACAGCAGGTAAAACCTACCAAAATAAACCTGTCCCTTTTTGGCAGGTTAGGCCTCGCCGTGTTCCTCTTCCCAGCTGCGATCGTCGTATTTCTCGACCACGGCGTCGTCATCAACGTGCAGCGGCTTGTCCAGGTTGCGGGGCTTAAAGCCCTCCATGAACTTGTCGCGGCCAAAGCTCTCGGGAATCGCCACGGGGTAGCGGCCGGTAAAGCACGCATCGCAGTAACCGCCCTTGGGCATGACCTTAAGCAGGCCCTCGACCGAAAGGAAGGCCAGCGAATCGGCGCCGATATACTCGCAAATCTCGTCGACCGTCTTGTTGGCGCTGATAAGCTGCGACTGCACGTCGGTATCGATACCGTAGAAGCACGGCCAGATGACCTCGGGCGAGTTGATGCGGATATGAATCTCCTTGGCGCCGGCGTTGCGCAGCATCTTGACGAGCTGCACCATGGTGGTGCCGCGCACGATGGAGTCGTCGATGACGACCAGGCGCTTGCCCTCGATGTTGTCACGCAGCGGGTTGAGCTTCATACGCACGCCCATGGCACGCAGCTCCTGCGTAGGCTCGATAAACGTACGGCCCACATAGCGGTTCTTGATGAGGCCCTCGCCAAAGGGAATGCCACTCTCGTGCGAATAGCCCTCCGCGGGCGGCAGGCCGGAGTCGGGCACGCCGATGACCAGGTCGGCCTCGACGGGCTCCTCATGTGCCAGCTGACGACCCATGTCATAACGGCAGGCGTAGACGCTCTTGCCGTTCATGATGGAATCGGGGCGAGCAAAGTAGACCTGCTCAAAAATGCAGTTAGCAGGCTCTTCGGCGGCAGGCACGCCCTGCTCGGACACAAGGCCCTCGGCGCTGATGCGCAAAATCTCACCGGGACGGACGTCGCGGACGTACTCGGCGCCCACGATATCGAGCGCGCAGGTCTCGGAGGCAACGACCCAGCCGCCGGCGCGCGTGACATGGGTGGTGGCGTCGACCGTCGCGGCGCCGTCCTGCGACGGCAGCTGCGAAACGGATGCGGCATCGGCCTGGTCCAGGCCCTCATCCACCAGCTTGCCCAGCACGAGCGGGCGAATGCCGTGCGGATCGCGGAATGCGTAGAGCGCCTGCTCGTTGATGAGCGTCATGGCGTAGCCGCCGCGCACGAGCTCCATGGTCTTGCGAATGCCCTCGCGCAGATGGCCAGTACGCTGAGTAAAGTAGCCGATGAGTTTGGTCGCGACCTCGGAATCCGAGTTGGAGAGGAACGGTACGCCCAGCTCGATCAGCTGGCGACGCAGCTCGTCGGTGTTGACGAGGGTGCCGTTGTGCGCGAGCGCGATAATGACGCTATTGATGGTAGAGAGGTGCGGCTGAGAGGCTTCCCAGCTCTTGGCGCCGGCGGTGCCGTAGCGCACATGACCCACGGCCAGCTGACCGGAGAGCGTCGACAAGTCGGCGTTGGAGAACACGCGATCGAGCAGTCCCAGGTCTTTGCGAACCATAACCGTGCCGCCATCACCCACGGCGATTCCCGCCGATTCCTGGCCGCGATGCTGCAGCGCGCGCAGACCAAAGTACGTCAGTCGAGCCACATCGCGATCGGGTGCCCACACACCAAAAATGCCGCATTCCTCATGCAGCTGGTCGGAGTCCGGATCATACGTCGACATGGTCTTCACCTGTCCCGCGGCACGCTCGGCCGCGCGGATGGTTTCTTGAGACATGGCATCCCCTCAGAGCCTCGTTATTTGGCGTTACCTGCCCTATTATACGCACGGCAAGACAAGCACTCCCGCGCATGAGCAGCGCTTTTTAAAAGCCCACCGAGCTTATAATCCGTTTTGCAGCCAAACATTTTATTGGGCAACCGCCTCGGGGCCGACGATCCCGCATGCTTCCGTCGCGACGCGTCTCGTCCACCGCTAGGGCTTACATTGCTGCAATTGGGACGTTCGTCCTGTCTTTTGGCAGGTCGGCGGCGTATCCTTGTACCTACAGCAAAACGAGAAAGGTTATGTATGGATCGAAACGAACTCGACCCCAGCGTCCCCAGCGCCACGGAGGTCAAGAAGATCCCCCTCATCATTAAGGTGTACGCCGTCCTGTGCATCCTGTCCGGCGTGGGCACGCTCCCTTCGGTCGGCGCCTTTATGTGGCAGGTCATCACCGCGCTCATTAACGGCAACGCCGCCGCCAAGCTCGGCGACAATATGCTGGTCTCGGTTGGACTCATTGTCGCCGGCATCATGCTCTCTGCGGCAAGTGCCGTCATCCTGATCATCTTTGGCCTGGACCTTATCAAAAACCAGCGCCGCAACGCCGCCCGCCTGTCCTACATCCTTATTGCATTCACCGTCGTCGAGCTTTTGGTCGACGTGATGCTCCAGGGTATCGGGCTCTTCTTGCTTCGTCCCGCTATTCAGCTCGGTATCCTCATCGCGCTTTCGGCAACCGTCGACCCTACGCTTCGCCAGGAGCGCGAACTGCAGCGCCGCCTACAGGAGATGCTCGACCGCGACGCCGCCGCCGAGGGCATGCTCGGCCGCGATGAAACCGGCGAGGGCTACATCAAACTCAACTACTTCAACCTGTTCTGGGTATTCCTCGTCTGCTGCGTGCTCGGCCTGATCGCCGAGGACATCTGGCACATGACGGTCGACGACCCAGGCGTCTACCAGGACCGCGCCGGCATGCTGTTTGGTCCCTTCAGCCCCATCTATGGCTTTGGCGCCGTACTCATGACCATGGTGCTCAACCGCTTCTATAAAAAGAACCCCATCATCATTTTCCTGGTAAGCGCTGTGCTCGGCGCGAGCTTTGAGGTGTTCGTGGGCTGGTTTATGCAGACCTCATTTGGCGTGGTCTCGTGGAGCTACTCGCACATGAAGCTGTTCGGCATGCCCGACCCACTCGCCGTCCTTACGGGCGGACGCACCTGCACGGGCTTTGCCTGCCTGTGGGGCCTGGGTGGCCTTATCTGGATCAAGCTGCTGCTGCCGAGGCTGCTCAAGCTCATCAACATGATTCCGTGGAAAAGCCGCTACTCGGCTACCGTCATCTTTACCGTCATTATGCTGGTCGACGGCGTCATGACGCTACAGTCGCTCGACTACTGGTACCAGCGCGTCAACGGCACGGAGCCGGATATTCCCGTCGCGCAGTTCTACGGCAAGTATTTCGATAACGATTACATGGAGAACCGCTTCCAGAGCATGACCATGAGCCCCAAGGATGCGACGCGCGTGTAGCGCCACGCAATGCCGAGATTATCCAACGCACAGAAAAGCCCGCTGGCAGACTGATTGAACTGCCAGCGGGCTTTTTGTTGTCGAGTGCTGCTGCCGGCCTTACGCCTCGCGCTCGATCTCGCTCACACACTCATTTTTGATGGTACCGACGAGCGCCTGCAGCGCATCGACCACATGCGGGCGAATGTCTCCGCCAATGAGCACGAGCATGATGTCGTCGCCCACGGTAAGCTCGCCACTCGCCAGCCACACGCGCACATAGCCGATACCCGGCATCGCGCGCGTTGCCTCGATAGCAGCCTGCACCTTTTCGGCATCGAAGCCAAACACCATGCCGCCCACCTTATGTCCAGGCGCCACACCATCTGTCTCGACCCCACGCACCTCGGACTTAGGCGTCGCGCGCACCACGCCGTTATGCGTCAGATACATACCGCACGCAGATGCCGACGAATCGGTCTTGGCTTCGCGCAGCCAAGCATCAACCGAAGGCATCGATTTGCCACTTTCAAGCATCATTTCTCCTTTTTACTGTCGTCGAGTAGCTCATTTGGGACGGGGCTCTTTTAGCTACTCTCGAACCACTTATTCCTCGACCGGCGTGAGCACCATGACTGCGCGCGTATTGCTAAATGACAGCGAGCGGCAGGTCACAAGCGTTACGACCTTGGTTGCCGAAGCGGCACGATCGGTGGCATCACTCGCCACGGCAGAGGCACCGTCGAGCATCTCGGACAGGTAATTCTTCAGTCCGTCATCGCCCTCAAAGTTGGGCGTGCGCGCCTTGGCATACGTGTCCTCGACCACCTTGGTCGCCAGCGGGCGCAACTTATACGTCGCATCGCGCGTGATGTAGTACACGTATTCCATGCTGTCGAACGTCGCTTGATCGGTCGTATCCGAAATCACGTTGAACATCGAACCGTCATTCATATGATGACCGTAAATCGTGGTCTGCTGATCCACCATGCCCGGCGCGGTGTCGTCGCTATCCAAGAAGATGGCTCCCGAGGCATTGGCCGTACCGTCAAACAGCGTGTTGAGGTACTTGGAGTTGTTGTTGGTTTGCACCACGGGGTAGTTGATGTTAGTGCCGGGCGTGTAAATCCAACCAACAACCTCGGGATTTGTCTGGGCAAGCGCGTTGAAGTCGATAATCGGCACGCCGCTGGCGTCCTTGTCGCTCACATATTGCTTTTCGATCTTTTGATACGACTCGCTCGCCTGCTTGTAGCCAATCTGCGCGTTGATAAAGATGGCGGCCGCGGCAACGATCAGGCCAATGCCGATGATGATGAGCAGAATGGGAATGACGGAGCGGCGCTTTTTGCGCGGCGGCTCGGTATAGCTCGATGGCGCGGTATGCGCCGAAGAGCGAGGTGACTTCTTGGCCGTACTGTATGACGAAGGGCGATATGCAGCCGGCGTATCCTGACGGCGATGCTTCGCCGGCGTCACGGGACGCGGCGCGCGCGGCTGCTGAGGAGAGGATGTCCGACCCTGCTGCGGCGCGCGGGCTGCTCCCAACTTGGCTGAATCGGGAATCCGAGAAGCCGAAAAACGCTTTCCCTGATAGTCGGACATGGCTCTCCTTATGCTGCAAATGGACTGGCAGAGCGCTTAGGCGTCAGCCATCTCCTGCTTCATCTTCTCGATAACCTTGCGGTACTCGGGATCGCAGGCGCCCAGGATCTGCGTGGCGTAGATGGCAGCGTTCTTGGCACCGTTGATAGCCACACAGGCAACGGGCACGCCCGAAGGCATCTGCACCATCGACAGCAGCGAGTCCATACCACCCAGATCGCTCGTCTTCATAGGCACGCCGATAACCGGCAGCGGCGTAAACGCAGCCACGACACCGCCCAGGTGAGCAGCCTTGCCGGCAGCAGCGATAATCACCTTGATGCCGCGGTCGGCAGCAGTCGAGGCCCACTCATGGACCTTCGCCGGCGTGCGGTGCGCGCTCGCAATCACGAGCTCATAGGGCACGCCCAGTGCCTCGAGCTCGGCGGTGCAACCTTCCATAACGCCCAGATCGGACTTGGAGCCCATGATGATCCCGACAACCGGCTTCTGATCTGCCATAAACAAAGACCTCCTGTTGAGAGCGGTGACGCGGCGAATCCGCGACCCTTAACTACTGAGAGTAGTATAGCTGCTCCCGTCCCTGCGGTCTCTGTGGCGCTTCGCGGGCGGGCCAGGCTCTATCTTCACTCCGGTTGC
>CABUGI010000086.1 GCA_902491055.1 uncultured Collinsella sp.
TCCAACGTGGTGAAGACGCAGGCGGCCAGTACTGCATACAGCGAGTGGCTGGAGCAGTACAAGAAGGACGCCGACATTACCGTCAACCCCATGCCCAAGAACGTACCCTATAACGTGAGTCTGAAGGGCGTCACCAAGAGCTCGACCGACGATTCGTCGACGACTGAGTAATCATGGGGCGGTGCTCGCGCGAGCGCCGCCCACGCTATTAGAGAGGATTTGCAGATGACCAACGAAGAGCTGCAGAAGGAAATGATCGCGGCCATGAAGGCCAAGGATAAGGTTCGCCTGTCCATCATTCGCCAGGTTAAGGCCGAGGTGAAGAATATCGAGGTTAACGAGCGCCGCGATGTGACCGAGGAAGACGTCAACAGCATGATCAAGCGTCTGATCAAGCAGACGAGCGAGACGCTGGAGATGTCCATCAAGGCTGGCACCGACCAGGAGCGTACCGACAACCTGACCGAGCAGGTCAAGATTCTGGAGAGCCTGCTGCCCGCGCAGGTTTCGGGTGAGGAACTCGAGGCCCTGATCGAGCAGGTCATCGCCGAGCTGGGCGCTACTTCCAAGAAGCAGATGGGCCAGGTTATGGGTGCACTCGGCAAGGCCACCGGCGGCAACTTCGACAAGCCGGCCGCGGCAAAGATCGTCGGCGCAAAGCTTGCGTAATTTGTTACGCGGTTTTACCAAACCGCGTAACGGCTCGACGCTGCAAACCCGTACACACGGCAATCTGACGTTCAATTTCAAGGGCGCGACCATAAGGTCTGCGCCCTTTCATTTCACGTCACCTTGCTCGCGTGTACGGGTTTTCGCTGACTTATGCTCAACAAGGGCGGTTGGAGGAAGGGCGTCCCCCGCGGGCGCTCATTGGGGACAGGCTTAAATGAGTGCCCAATGAGTAGGTACTCATTTAAGTCTGTCCCCAATGAGCAGGTGGAAGGTTGCGGGTTATTTACGGGAATGTAGTGTGGGCTGCGGAAACGCGGTTCTTTCCGTACAATAGTTCAACTCGTGTAAACGCAGGGAAGGGACATTCATGGCAGACATGATCGAGATCAAGCATCTCAACAAGTACTTTGGCGACCTGCATGTGCTCAAAGATATCAATCTCACCGTCAAGCGCGGCGAGAAGCTCGTAATGATCGGGCCTTCCGGCTCGGGTAAGTCGACGCTCATCCGTTGCGTCGATTATCTGGAGGAACCCACGTCGGGCGAGGTCGTCATCGACGGCACGCCGCTCACCAAAAAGAACCACCTGGAGATGGCTCGCAAGTACAGCTCCATGGTGTTTCAGCAGTTCAACCTGTATCCCAACATGACGGTGCTGGGCAACCTAACGCTCGCGCCCATCAAACTGCAAAAGAAGAGCAAGGAGGAGGCGACCGAGATCGCCATCGCCGCGCTCAAGCGCGTTGGCATGGCGCATAAGGCCGGCGAGTATCCGCAGAACCTCTCGGGCGGTCAGCAGCAGCGCATCGCCATCGCCCGTGCCCTGTGCACCAAGCAGCCCATCATCCTGTTTGACGAGCCGACCTCGGCGCTCGACCCCGAGATGGTCCAGGAGGTTCTGGACGTTATGATTGAGCTTGCGCAGGAGGACATCACCATGATCTGCGTGACGCACGAGATGGGTTTTGCGCGCCAGGTGGCCGACCGCGTCATCTTTATGGAGGACGGCCGCATCTTGGAGGAGGGCACGCCCGAGCACTTCTTCGATAACCCCGAGAACCCGCGCTGCCGCGAGTTCCTGTCCAAGATTCTGCACTAGGCGCGGTGATGGACATGACGGATATGACGAGGGCGGCCGTGTCGCGCCGTCACTTTTTGCAGCTGGCTGGCGCCGGCATGCTTGCGCTGACGGGGACCGCGCTTGCCGGTTGCGGCAACTCCACCAGCGGCGAGGGCTCCGACAAGGGGTCTAAGCTTGCGGCTATCAAGTCGCGTGGCCATCTGAATGCCGGCGTTAAGAAGGACGTTCCCGGCTATGGCTATTACGACACTGCCAAGGGTCGCTTTGAGGGCATGGAAGTCGATTTGTGCTACCAGATCGCCGCTGCCGTCTTTGGCGTGAGCTACAAGGAGGCCCGTGCCCAGGAACTTGTCGAGTTTACCGACGTAACGCCCAAGACGCGCGGTCCGCTGATCGATAACGGCCAACTTGACGTGGTCGCGGCGACCTACACCATCACCGACGAGCGCAAAAAGAGTTGGGATTTCTCGACGCCGTACCGCACCGACTACGTGGGACTCATGGTCAAGAAGCGCTCGGGTTTTACCTCGATTGAGGACCTGGACGGCAAGGTTATTGGCGTGAGCCAGGGTGCCACCACGCAGGGCCTGATCGAGCAGATGATCAAGGACAACGGCTTTAGCTGCAAGCCCGAGTTTAGGGCCTTTAGCGGCTACCCCATCATCAAGAGTTCGCTCGACGCCGGCAATATCGACGTCTTTGCCATGGACCGCTCCACGCTGGCCGGTTACATGAACGAGACCGTTGAGCTGCTGCAGCCCGAGGTCAAGTTTGGCGAGCAGGGCTACGGCGTGGCGACCAAGAAGGGCTGCGACCTTTCGGCTGTGGTCGATCAGGTGGTTTGCGATCGCCTGGCCGATGGCTGGCTCGACCAAGAGGTCAAGACCTGGGGTCTTGTATAGGCGCATCGTCCAAGGAAGGAATCAAATGCTCGAAGGATTGTTTGACGCCGACCGCTGGTCGACGACATTTCAAAACATGGGGCCCTTCTGGGAGGGCTTTGGCGTGACGCTGCAGGTGGTCGTTGCCGGTCTGCTGCTGTCGCTGGTGCTGGGCACGCTGCTGGGCGTGTTCTCTACCACTCGCTCGCGCGTGCTGCGCGCCATAAGCCGCGTGTACGTGGAGTTTTACCAGAACACCCCGTTGCCCGTGCAGGTGCTCTTTATGTACATGGCCGGTCCGCAGTTTTTGCAGGCCATAACCGGTGCCGACCAGCCGGTGCGTATCGCGCCGTTCGTGCTGGGCTTCTTGGGCGTGGGTCTGTATCATGCGGCCTACATTTCGGAGGTCATCCGCACCGGTATCGAGGCAGTTCCGCGCGGTCAGATGGAGGCGGCCCAGAGCCAGGGCTTCACCCGTGCGCAGGCGTACTGGTACATCGTGCTGCCCCAGACATTCAAGATCATTCTGCCGCCGCTGTGTAACCAGGCGCTCAACCTGGTCAAGAACACGTCGGTGCTGGCGCTTGTGGCCGGCGGTGACCTTATGTACCGTTCCGACAACTTTGTGAGTCTGTACGGTTACCTGCAGGGATACATCGTCTGCTGCCTTATGTACTTCATCATCTGCTTTCCGCTCGCCATGCTGGTGCAGTGGCTCGAGCGCCGCTCCAAGGAGCGTCCGCGCGGCGTGAGCCTGGCCGAGCTGGGGCTCGACAACGTAGAGGAGGCCTAGCGCATGGAAATCTTCAACGCGACCAACCTGCTCTACATTTGGGGCGGCTTTGTTAAGACGATCGAGATCTCGGCGCTGTCGATCTTTTTCTCGCTCATCTTTGGCACGGTGCTGGCGCTCGTTAAGAGCTATGCGCCCCGCCCGTTCCGTATTTTGGTGAGTGCCTATATCGAGCTGTTCCGCTGCACGCCGAACCTGCTGTGGATCCTGTTTATCTACTTTACGGTGCAGGGTTTGGACATTGTGATTTCGACCATCGCCTTTACGCTGTTCACCAGCGCTGTTATGGCCGAGATTGTGCGCGGCGGTCTCAACTCGATTCCGCGCGGCCAGTTTGAGGCGGCGCAGAGCCAGGGCTTCGGCTTCTTTGCCACCATGCGCTACATCATTCTGCCGCAGACGTTTAAGACGATCATTCCGGCGCTGTTTAGCCAGTGCACGACCGTCATCAAGGACAGCTCGTATCTTTCGGGTATTAACGTGGCCGAGCTCATGTACACGGCAAATGTCGTGATGGCCCACGCGATTGACTTGTCGCAGGTGCTTATGCTCTACGGCCTGGTGTTTGCGATGTACTTTGTGCTCAACTTTGGTATCTCGCTGCTGGTGAGAGCTTATCAGAGGCGAATGGTGGCAGCGTAGCCCTGCTTCCCCAAGCACGGCACCTTGCCCCTCAATCGTCGCTTGCGTACATTTAGTACGCGGCGCTCCTCTTTCGGGGCAATCTGCCGCACTTGGGAAACCAGGACGGTCGTAAGTGACAAAATGGGAATCAAGAATCGCCTATTTCTCATTTGTTAGAAAGGAATCGCGATGAGCGATCTGGAGAACAAGAAGAGTCCTGTGGTCATTACCATCGCGCGCGACTTTGGTGCCGAGGGTCACGAGATTGGCTGTATCCTTGCCGATGAGCTGGGGATTCCGCTGTACGATAACGAGCTGCTGGTGCGTGCGTCGCTGCGCGCGGGCGAGTCGCTCGACAAGATGGCCGCCTACGACGAGCGCCTGGCCGTGGAGAACATGGCGTTTCTGCCCGACCGCTACGATGCGCGTTCGTACTCGGACAAGTTGTTCCAAAAGATGAGCCAGGTGATTTTGGATCTGGGCGAGACCGAGAGCTGCATTATCGAAGGCCGTCTGTCCGATTATCTGCTGCGCAACAACCCCAACCACATCGCCGTGCTGGTGACTGCGCCATTTGAGGACCGCGTCGAGATCGTGCGCAAGAAGCGCGGCCTCAACAAAAAGAAGGGCGCCAAGCTGGTCAAGCAGCAGCAGAAGGCGCGCGAGGCGTTCTATAAGCGCTACAGTGCCGGAAAGTGGAAGATGACGAGCGGTAAAGACATCGTCGTCAACCGCGCCAAGCTGGGCCGCGAGGGTTGCAAAGACGTTATTGCCGCCGCCTACCGCTACAAGGTGGCGCAGCTCGAAGACTAACCGACCAAAACCACCACGAAGGCGCCGCCCCTTTATGGTGGTCGGGCGGCCGGTATAAAAAAGTCCCCGCCGGGCGCGTGCTCGACGGGGACTTTGCCGTTTGATGGCTAACGCTGTAGGTGATTACTCGCCCAGCAGGCTCTTGGTGATGGAAGCGGCGGCCTTCTTGCCGGCGCCCATCGCCAGAATGACCGTAGCGGCACCGGTGACGATGTCGCCGCCGGCCCAGATGCGGGGATCGGTGGTCTGGCCGGTCTCCTCGTCGGCGACGATGTAGCCCCACTTGTTGAGCTCCATCTTGCCGCCGATCTTCTTTGCGAAGGGGTTGGCGTTGGTGCCGATAGCCGAGATCGCGACGTCGCAGGGGATCTCCTCGATGGCGCCCTCGATGGGCACCGGGCGGCGACGGCCGGACTCGTCAGGCTCGCCGAGTTCCATCTTCTGGACCTTGACGGCGCACACGGAGCCGTCCTCGCCAGCGACAAACTCGAGCGGGGAGACGAGCGGCAGAACCTCGACGCCCTCGGCCTTGGCGTGGTGCAGCTCGGCACGACGGCAAGGCATTTCATCCTCGGTACGACGGTAGGCGATAATGGCGTGCTCGGCGCCCAGGCGCTTGGCGGTACGGACGGCGTCCATAGCCACGTTGCCGCCGCCAAAGACGACGACGTTCTTGCCGTGCTTGGTGGGGGTGTCGTACTCGGGGAACTTGTTGGCCTTCATCAGGTTCACGCGGGTGAGGTACTCGTTCGCGAAGAAGACGTTGGGCAGGTTCTCGCCGGGGACGTTGAGGAACTTGGGCAGGCCGGCGCCGGTCGCCACGTAGATGGCGTCGAAGCCCTGCTCGAACAGCTCCTCGGCCGTGGCCATGTTGCCCACGACGGAGTTGTACTCAAACTTGACGCCCATGTCCTCCAGGCCGTCAATCTCGCGCTTGACGACTGCCTTGGGCAGACGGAACTCGGGGATGCCGTAGACCAGCACGCCGCCGCCGGTAAAGAAGGCCTCAAAGACGGTAACGTCAAAGCCGTTACGGGCGAGCTCGCCGGCGCAGGTGATGCCGGACGGGCCGGAGCCGACGACGGCGACCTTCTTGCCGTTCTTGGGGGCCATCTTGGGTGTGGAGGCGAGCTCGGGGCGGTCACCCAGGAAGCGCTCGAGCTGGCCGATGGCCACGGGCTCGGACTTCTTACCACGGATGCACTTGCCCTCGCACTGGTTCTCCTGCGGGCAGACGCGGCCGCAGATGGCGGGAAGCATGGAGTCCTCGCGGATGGTATCGAGAGCGCCGCCGAAGTCCTTCTCGCGGATCTGCTCGATAAAGCGGGGGATGTTGATGTTGACGGGGCAGCCCTCAACACAGAACGGCTTCTTGCAGTTGAGACAGCGCTCGGCCTCGGCCAGCGCCATCTCCTCGGTGAAGCCCTTGTCGACGGGGCGGAAGTCGCAGGCGCGCTCGGCAGCCGGCTCCTCGTTATCGGGGGTGCGGGGCGACTTCATATCGGCAACGAAACGACCGTTAACTAGTGGCATGCGCAGCTCTTTTCCTCATAGGCCTTGAGGGACTCGCCCTCTTCGGAACGGTAAGCGGCCTGGCGGGCACGAAGGTCATCCCAGTCGACCAGGGTGGCATCGAAGTCGGGGCCGTCGACGCAAGCGAACTTGGTCACGCCGCCCACCTCGACGCGGCAGCAGCCGCACATGCCGGTGCCGTCAACCATGATGGGGTTGAGCGATGCGGTGATGGGGGTGTCGTACTTCTGGGCGGTGAGGGTCGAGAACTTCATCATCGGAACGGGGCCGACGCAGAAGACCTGGCTCACGGCCTTGTCCTGCAGCAGGCGCTCCAGCGGAGCGGTAACAACGCCCTGCTCGCCGTAGGAGCCGTCATCGGTAGTGATGTGGATGTGGTCCTCGTCGAGGAGCTCGCGGAACTGGTCCTCCATGAGCAGGAGGTCCTTGGTGCGGGCGCCCATGATGGCGTGCACCTCGTGACCGGTCTCGACCAGGTGCTTAGCGACCGGGAAGGCAATTGCCAGGCCGACGCCGCCGCCAATGACAGCGCAGGGGCCCTCGGCCATCTCGGTGGGAACGCCCAGCGGGCCCACGACGTCGCGCAGCGACTCGCCGGCCTCGTAGGTGGAAAGCATCTCGGTGGTCTTGCCGATCACCATGAAGATGAACTCGACCCAGCCCTCGTCACCGTTCCAGCCGGCCAGGGTAAACGGGACGCGCTCGCCCGTCTCGTTGGCGCGAACCATGAGGAACTGTCCAGCGTGCGCATGCTTGGCGATTGCAGGCGCCTCGATGCGGAACTTGAACACCTTCTCCGAGAACTGCGTCTTCTCCAGGATCTTATACATAGAACCCCTCTCTTGTTAGGGCTGCCGAACCGTGCCTCCACGGAAATGGACGGTAGCCCGAATAAAACCGTACGCGCACAGGCGTTGTGCAGACATACGGTGCAAATTATACCCTCATGGACATGTCGCTTACGTGTATCTTTGGCAGGCGGGAAAACTGACCTACCAAAAAGGGACAGGTTTATTTTGGCAGGTTTTATCAGGCAAAACGGCAAAGGGGGCCGGCCTCGCGCTTCGTTGAGGTCGGCCCCCTTTGGGGCGTTACGCATGCATGGTGGCACTGGGCTTATTGCGACGCGGCCACTGTGGCGTTTCCGCAGACAAAACCTGCCAAAATAAACCTGTCCCTAAATGGTAGGTTTTAGTGCTTGCCGTTGGCGGAGGCGGCGCCGTTGACATGGTCGCGGGCATAGACTACGCCGTGCACGATCGCCAGGCCGGCGGCGTCGGCCGCGCGGGCACAGGTGTCCTGGAAGTCCTCGGCCTCGCGGGCGCGCAGCTGCTTGAGCACGTAGTCGGCGACAGCCATCTTGCCGGGAGGGTTGCCGATGCCGGTGCGGATGCGGCTGAAGTCGCGGC
>CABUGI010000087.1 GCA_902491055.1 uncultured Collinsella sp.
CCGATTGCCGAGCAGGCGATAACGCCGGCCATGAAGGCGATGAGGATGGGGCCGAGCGGAGAACGGCGGCCCGTGTCTTCCTCACGAGCCAGGTCGGGGCGATGTGTGGGCGCAGGCGCCTGGGCGCCTTGCGCGGGCACGTCGAGAATGCTGAAGGATGCCGTGCTGTCGGGGTCGATGGTGTGACGCGGCTGCGGGATCTTTGCCGGCGAGATGGACATGTCCGCCGGCTCACCGAGCGTGGCCGTGGCATCGGCCTTAGCCTCATCGGCCTCGGCTTGGGCCCAAGCCTGCTCAAAGGTCAGGGGCTCGGCGGCATCGGAGGCGGCATCAGGCTCGACAGCGGCATCGTTGCCGGTCTCGTCCTCGTCGCTCGACACGTCACGCGACGCGAGCTCGTCCCACTCCTCGTCCGGAGCCTCGCCCTCGCTATACCACCATTCAAAGTTATCGATATCCATACGGGGCGCCCCTTAGGCCTCGCAAATAAACACTTGTTAGCCTTATACCCGCAGATGGCGCTGGAGCTCGCACGGAATGCGATAAAGGGACTGCTCCTTTGTCGCATCGAAGTTGCGGTGGAATAGTTCCTGTTTGCACGCCCACTCGAGCTATTTAGGGACTATTTCACCGCAAGTTATTTGAGGGCGACGGGGATTTGGATACAGCAGAAGTCCTCTTGGTGAGACTCGTCGTAGCTCGTGGTGTCCAGGTAGCAAAAATCGAAAGCATTGCCGATGGGCTGGAGCGCGTGCCTGTCCATGCAGGCCACGATGGCGCGGATACCCTCGGGCTCGTACGGCATGCCCCAGCGACTCATGCACAGGTACGTGCCCTCGGGCAGCACCTCGACGCCAATCTCCGCCAGCTCGGCAGGATCGCTCGGCAGTATTTCCTCGGCACCACGCGGCAACACGGCAAAGGAACCGGCACCGGCGATGGGGTCGTCGGAATGCAGCGCCTCGCGACGCAGCATGGCGCCCCAACCGCGCATGGGGCGTGTGCCCGTGAGCGCACGCATGCGCAGAATCGCCCGCATGAGCGTGGGGTGCAGCATCGAGCGGCCACGCTCGATATCGCTCGGGAACTCCTCAAAGACCACGTAGCGGCGCTCGAATTGCTTGAGCTCCGGTTTGCCCTCGCGCTCGCGCCAATAGACCGCCTCGTCGTAAAAACTCAGCCGCTCCTGCACGCTCGCGCGCTCGGCTTTGAGCCCGGCAATCTGCTCGTCGAGCGCCTGCACCCGCGAGCGCAGGTGATCGGTCATCTCTCCAATGTCGAACGTCGAGGTCAGGCGATCGATCTCATCGAGTTCCAGTCCCAAGTCGCGCAGCATGCAGATCAGACGCATGAGCGGGATCTGCGTGGGCGAATAGAAACGGTAGCCTTTTTCGTTAACCACGGCGGGTTTAAACAGACCGATCTTGTCGTAGTAGATGAGCGTTTGGCGCGAAACGTTAAACAAGCTCGCCATCTCGCTAATCGCATACATACCCGTCTGCATAGGTCCTCCCGACACACCCTTTGACACGAAAAGCCCGCCGCCCACAGGGGCAGCGGGCTCAAACACTACTCGTATCCTACCCTAAAGATGCCTATGACCAGCGCTTATAGTTGGCGCACGACACGCCGACGGCCTCGAGTGCCTTGGCGGCGATGTGATGCACCGCCTCATCGAGCGTGGCGGGGCCGTTGTAAAACGTGAGCATGGGCGGCATGAGCATGACACCCGGCACGCGCGCCAGGCGTGCCATGTTGTCGACATGGATCGCACTGAAGGGCGTCTCGCGCACCATAAGCACCAGGCGGCGCTGCTCTTTCATCTGCACATCGGCCGCACGCAGCAACAGGTTTTCGCTGTAGCCGCTCGCGATGCCGGCGAGCGTCTTCATGGAGCAGGGAGCCACGATCATGCCGTCGACCGGATAGGTGCCGCTTGCGATGGCAGCGCCAATGTTCTTGTTGTCGTAGACCACATCGGCATAGCACGCAAACTCGTCGAGCGTCATGCCGAGCTCCTGCTCGATGGTGATCTCTCCCCCGCGCGTGACGACAAGCGCCGACTCAGCGCCGGCCTGGCGCAGGCATTTGAGGCATTCAAGGCCCAGTGCCGCACCGCTGGCGCCAGACACGCCAACGACAATGCGACGGGGACGAACAGAAGACTCAGGCATGACAACTCCTTAACTACTTGGTAGGGCTACTTACTAGAAGGCGAGCTCGGCGGCCCACTTGTCCTTGTCGATCTCCATGAACTGCGAGCGGATGAAGTTCTTCTTGAGGTTAAACGGAACCGTGCAGTCGAAGATGGCCTTGCAGGCGATACCGTGCTCGCGGATCGAAGGATCGAACGCGGGGTCGTTGGACGGATCGAGCACGTGGCAGTGGCAACCGGGGATGGTGATGAGGTCCACGTCGGCCTGGAAGCGCGTGGTCATGGCCCACATCACGTCGCTCATATCGAAGATGTCGACATCCTCGTCGACAAGGATGACGTGCTTGAGCTCGGAGAACGCCGAGAAGGCGAGCATGGCGGCGTTGCGCTGACGGCCCTCGTCATTTTTGCTCGACTTCTTGAACTGCATGATGGCAACGAACTTGCCGCCACCGCAGGGAGCGGCGTGAACGTTGAGCAGGCGGCCCGGGATAGCGGTCTCGACCATCTTGTAGATGGAGGCCTCGGTGGGGATACCGGCCATGGACACGTGCTCGTGCGAAGGGCCGATGCAGCTCTCCATAATGGGGTTGACGCGCGTGGTGACGGCGGTGATCTTGATCACCGGGCAGACCTTGGCGCCACCGGTGTAGCCGGGGAACTCGGGCATGGCGTAGCCGTGGCCGTTGACATCCTCGTTGATGGTCTCGTCGTGCATGAGGTAGCCCTCGAGCACGTACTCGGCATTGGCAATGCACTTCTGCGGAACGGTGACGCAGTCGGCAAGCTCGACGGCGCGGCCGCGCAGGGCGCCGGCGATCTGCAGCTCGTTGAAGCCGAGCGGCGTGGTGGGAGCCTCGAAGCCGCAGCACATGTACACGGCGGGGTCCAGACCGATGGAGATGGAGATGGGCATATCCTCGCCGCGCTGGCAGTACTCGTCAAAGAACGCACCCAGGTGACGGCTGCCCGGGGTGATCCACATGGCGAGCTTGTCCTTGTCGACGCAGGAGAAGCGGTGGATGGTTACGTCGGACTGGGTGCCATCGGGGCTCGTGCCATAGGCGAGGCCCATGGTGATGTAGGGGCCGCCGTCAACGGGCGTGTTGGTGGGAGCGGGAACGATCTTGCGCAGGTCAAAGCCCTCGTCGGTCGCCTTGTACACGACCTCCTGGCAGTCGACGTGCTTGCCCTCGGCGATCTGCTCGGGGGCGATCAGGTTCTCGAAGCGCTTGCCGATCTCGAGGCCCAGGTGCTCCTCGTCCAGGTCGAGCAGGGCGGCAACGCGCTTGCGGCTGGCAAGCATACCGATGCAGACCTTGGCGTCGTCAAAGCCCTTGACGTTGTTGAAGACCATCGCCGGACCCTCTTTGGTCGGGCGCATGACGGTGCCGCCAGCACCGACGTGACGGTAGACGCCCGAGACCTCGGCATCGGGATCGACCTGGGTGTCGGTCTCGAGCAGCTGGCCCGGCATCTCACGCAAAAAGTCGAGCGCGGAACGCAGGTCGTGGATCTGGGAAGCATCGGTAGTGGACATGGCGTACTCCTTTCGGGAGAGTGTCCGGCGACGGGGTGCCGCCGGACGGGGTAACGTAATGGGGCCGCGGCGCTCACAAATGGAGCGCTCGACCACTCGAAGTTCAAGCGCTTGGCTGCTTACAGCCGGGGCGCTCGACCGCTTACATCAGGCCAAAGAGGTGGAACCAGGCGGCCTCGACCAGCACGACGACAAAGACGACCGCGGTGAGGGGGATGCCCATGCGCATAGCCTCTTTGGAGGTGTAGCCGCCGGCGTCCTTGCCTTCGCCGATAAGGATCGGCAGGTTATGGAACGGCAGGATGTAGTGGATGTTGATGGACGTGAAGACGATGAGCGCCACGGCGAGTGGGCTCACGCTGGAGCCGGCGGCAAAGCTGATAAATGCCGGCACGCACACGCCGAGCACGGCCATGACCGAGCCCATGAACATGTGGATGATCATGGAAAGCGCGGCGACGAGCAGGGCGAACAGGAAGATGTTCTCAGGCACGGAGCTGGGGAGCACGACGTCGGCGATCCAGGCGTTCATGCCGGTGGCACCGCCCACGGAGCCCACGGCCATGGCGGCCGTCAGGAACATGAGGGACTTGATGTCGACAGCGTTCCAGCTGGCGGGAGTGAGGACTTCGCCGATGATGGGCATGGCGAGAGCAACGCCAATGGCCAGGGTGACCCAGCCGATATAGTCGCCCGAGACGGTGAGCCACAGCGCGATGGCGATGACAAGCCACACGATGGTGCGGATCTCCTTGACGGAGAGCTTGCCGAGCGCGGCCTGCTTGGCCACGATCTGCTCGCGATCGTAGACGAGCTCCTTGCTGGGCTTAAAGAGGAAAAGGCCCAGGAACAGGGTGCACAGCAGCGCAACCAGCATAGGCACGCTCATGTACAGGAACCAGTCGACGAAGGACGGGCTCATGCCGCCGGCCTCGGCACTGTACTGCGCAACGAGCGGGTTAAGCGTGGAGTCGCCCGTCAGGAAGAACATGGAACCCGGGGCGGCAGCGGCAAACACGAGGAAGCCGAGCTTGCCCTTGTCGTCGTCACCGTAGCCGGCGGACTCGGCGATGACCGAGACGACGGCGAGGATGAGGAAGGCGCGGGGGAACGGATGCGGGATCAGCAGCGACAGCACAAAGGTGAGCGCGAAGATCGAGATGATGAGCGACTTGGCGTCGCGCACGAACTTGAGCATGAACGCGTAGGCGATGCGCTCGCCCAGGCCCGACTCCTTGACCGCGCTGGCGATGAGGTAGGCGCCGATGACGAGCCACATGGTGGCCTTGGTCCACGAGCTAAACGTGGAGGCGACCGTCGCCGAGATGCTCGCGGCGCCCGTGTCGTCCACGCACACCTTGAACAGGACGAGCAGTGCGCAGTAGAGCAGGCCCACAAAGCCCGGCTGTGCCACGCCGCATGCCCAGAACACCACCGTGGCGAGCGTCAGTGCCAGACAGGTCTGACCGCCGACCGTGAGCTCGACCGTCGAGCTCAGCTCCGCCAAAGGAAGAAACTTCACCAGCAAAAAGACAACGATACCCAGCACAAAGCCAATTTCGCGCTTGGTGATCTTAAACGCCTTCTTTTCCGCTTCCATCTCCCCACCTTTCTTGTTGGGGGCGCTCCGAATTCGCAGCCATGTTGCCGCTTAAAAAGGGGCGCCCGTTATCGGACACCCCTTACGTTGCGCTGTGTTGCGGCAATACAGTCAAGCGGATTTTTTGGATGAGAAGCGATTCCCTAGACAAAAACCGTCACAACATTCGACGCTTTTCCTCGTTTTCGAGATTTTCGCCGAATGTTGTGACGGTTTGGATGTGGCAAAGGGACTGTCTTTTTTACATAGCGAGGGCCGTGCGGATGAATGGGTCGCCGAGGGCCTCGCGGAGCCAGGGGGCCAGCTGCTCGGGGTGACCCTGCAGGTAGCCTTTGAGCTCGGACGGAGCCACGCGACGCACTTCCGAGATCTCCTCTTGGTTGATATGCAGCTCGCCCGGCTCAACATGGGCAAGGTAGACCTCGCACCATTCGCACTCGCAGCGACCGTCGCCGTGGTCCTCGCGGTACACCACGTGTCCGAGGTGCTTGAGCTGATCGGGCTCGCGCGTAATGCCGAGCTCTTCGTTGATGCGGCGCGCCGTGGCGGCCGCGACGTCTTCCCCGGGGAGCGGATGGCCGGCGCAGCTATCGGCCAGCACCCCGCCCCACAGGCGCTTGAGCGGACTGCGGCGACAGAGCAGCAGGCGCGCGTCTTCGCCCCGGCCCTCGACCAAAAGCGTCAGAAATGCCTGATGTAGGATGCCCTCACCAGCATGGGCCTCGATGCGGTCGACGGGGCCAAGCGCCTCGCCGGTCGCAGCATCGACCGCCACGACCTCGGCGCCCGCACCGCCCTCATCCCAGCCGGCGCGCAGAATGCGGGCTGCGGCTTCCTCGAGCGCGGCGATGAGCTCCTTGGTGGTGTCGAGCACGCGCTGCAGGTCGTCACCGCTCGCTTGTTCAACATGAAAACCCGTGCTTGCAACTACCGGCACGCCAAAGCGCGTGGCCAGCGCCGCCGCGATATCGTGCGCCGGGATCTCGTCTCGATGGCACGGAACGGCCAGGATGCTCACCGTTGCCGTACGGCCGGGCTCGGGGCGCGGAATGGCCTGCGCCGTGGCGCCCAGGTGCGCA
Source organism: uncultured Collinsella sp. (assembly GCA_902491055.1). Taxonomy (GTDB): domain Bacteria; phylum Actinomycetota; class Coriobacteriia; order Coriobacteriales; family Coriobacteriaceae; genus Collinsella. Next base: position 6,375 of record CABUGI010000087.1, read on the forward strand.
AACTCCGGCGAGCAGGCGTACACCGCCATGCCTCGCGGCGTCACCGTCAGCTGGGCCTCGAGCGCAAACTTGCCCTCGCCCACTGCAACCTTTGTCGTGTGCATACCCATGGGATCTCCTGCCGCCCGCGATGTACCTGAGACCATCTTCGCCTGTATTGCGACTATACAGGCAAGCCCTCCATGTGACAAAGGGACTGCCCCTTTGTCACATTCTGTTAGAGTTGCAGGGATTGAATCCCGCTTATTCATGAGACATTGGAGTGACAACCTTGACCGCCGCAACCACGCCTAAAAGTAAGCCAACCGCCGCCGCGCTCTCCCCCGCGCGCACCAAGCTCTGCCTGGCGCTGCTCGTGCTGTTGGGATTCTCGCTCGGCTGCTCCGAGTTCGTGGTCATCGGCATCGAAAGCGACTTGGCAACGGAACTCGGCATATCACTTGCCACTGCGGGCCAGCTCATCAGCGTGTTTGCGCTCGTCTACGCTATCGCTACGCCGGTGCTTGCGCTCAGCACGGGGCGTTTTCGCCGCTACCAGCTGCTCGTGTGCTATAGCGTCGTCTTTGTGCTCGGCAACCTGGTCATGGCGTTGGCTCCCAACTTCCAGGTGCTGTTTATCTCACGCATTGTCCTGGGCTCTGTCTCGGGTGCGCTGCTCGCCGTGGGCGTGACGTACATCCCTGAGCTGCTATCCCCGCAGCAAACCTCACTTGCCATCTCGGTCGTGTACGGCGCGTTTTCCGTGGCGATGGTCTTTGTGACCTCGATTGGCAAGTTTGTGGCCGACACACTCGATTGGCACGTGGCCATGTACGGCACGCTGACCTTTGCCGTTTTGATCTGTAGCGCGCTCGTGGCGTTTATGCCTCGCGCCGGGCAGACCGATGAGCCCGCCACCTTCCGCGAGCAGGCGGGGCTACTACGCGAGCCGAGTATCATCACCGGCATGCTCATCTTCTTGTTTGGCGTGGGCTCGGTCTACGTATTCTACGGCTACGTGACGCCTTATCTGGAGCAGATGCTGGGCATGGATACCGTTCAGGCGAGCACCACACTTATGGCCTATGGCGTGTTCTGCCTGATCTCGAACATCCTGGGCGGATGGATCGATGCGCGTTTTGGCATGAAGGCGCTGCTGGTTACGTTTGTGCTGCAGGCGGCGGCACTGCTCGGGCTGTTTGCCGTGGGCGCCGCCATGCCGCTCGCGCTGGTCTTTGTCTTTAGCCTGGCGATGCTCATGTACCTGTTCTCGGTGTCGTGCATCACGCACTTTATGGACGTGGCACGCAGCCGCCATCCCAAGTCGATGGTACTCGCAAGTTCGGTTGAGCCCATGGCGTTTAACGTCGGCATCTCGTTTGGCACCGCAGTGGGCGGCGCCGTGGTAAGC
>CABUGI010000088.1 GCA_902491055.1 uncultured Collinsella sp.
TCGGCCCCATCCTCATCGCCTTCATGGCCGGCGTTATCGCCTGCTCGGCAATCGGTAGCGTTTGGAGCCATGTCGAGCAGCAGCGTCAAGACGCCGCCAAGGTCGAGATGTCTGTCGAGCAATCGCTCAGCCGCACGCGCTCGGTACATGTGTCGATCGAGGTCAAGGACGGCGCGATGTGGGACACCGCGCGTGGCGACAGCCAAATGCTCATCCACATCGTGGGGCGTACGCTCAAAGGGCAGACGATTGACGAGTATCAATACGTCAATTCCGCTGGTGACGGCATCGAGCTCAAGCCCGGCGACTACGAGCTCACCGTCGACGAACCGCCCGTCGCCACCGACGGCACGCGCTTCCGCGCCTCAAAGCGCATGGTTCCCGTGAGCTTTAACTCGCAGGCGCCCGATACGGTCGATAGCACTCCGCAGGGCGGGTTTGACCTTTACGCTATTGCTCAATAACTGCGCCTGTCGCTCAACCCCGCCGCCAAGAGTGGGACAATAGCCCTCGACACTATTGTTTACTTTTGGAGGAAGTAGCATGTCTACCGTCACTACCATCAAGCGCGGCAGCCTCACCGCGGCCATCGATTCCATGGGCGCCCAGCTCACGAGCCTTGCCCTCAACGGCAACGAGTATCTGTGGCAGGGCGACCCCGCCTTTTGGGGCAAGCATGCGCCCATCCTGTTCCCCATTGTGGGCTCGCTGCGCAACAACACGGCGACGTCTGCGGCTGGCACCTGCGAGATGCCGCGCCACGGCCTCGCGCGCATCGTCGAGCACAAGCTGGTCGAGGTTTCGGAGGACGGCTCCTCGGTAACGTACGAGATCACCGACACGCTCGAGTCGCTCAAGGCCTTTCCGTTCCACTTTAAGCTCAACATGACCTATGCCCTGACTGGTGACGCCACACTTACCCAGACCTTTGCCGTCACCAATACCGGCGACGTGGACCTGCCGTTCTCGGTGGGCGGCCACCCCGCATTTAACGTACCTGCTCCCGGTGCCGAGGACGAGGCGTTCGAGGATTACGAGCTGGCATTTACCGAGGCTTGGACCAACGAGGCCCCCATCATCACGCCCGATGGCCTCATGACGTTCGAGGGTAGCTACAAGGCTCCCGATAACTCGGACGTGCTGCCCATCACGCACCGCAGCTTCGATAACGATGCCATCATGTTCACCGATACCCCGGGCTCCACGCTCACGCTGCGCGGCCGCAAGTCGGGCCACGGCGTCAAGATTGACTTTGAGGGCTTTAAGTACATCGGCGTGTGGTCTGCCGCCAACGACGCCCCGTTTGTGGCGCTCGAGCCCTGGACCGGTCACACCACCATGGACACAGAGGACGACGTCTTTGAGCACAAGGTCAACACCATTACGCTGGCGCCGGGCGAGACGGACGTCCGCAGCTTTAGCGTCACTTTGCTCTAGAGGTTCCGCCGTTCTGACGAACGGCGGGCCGGTCGACGCTGCGCGCCATCCAGAGCGACAATTTGTCATTCAAAAGGCAAGGCATGACCAGAAGGTCTATGCCTTGCCTTTTTCATGCCTAGTCGTTGGGGACGTTCTTGTTTGACTAGTCGTTTAAGAACGTCCCCAACGACTACCAATCGTTTTCAGTTCGTTAATTTGTATATATGCATCTTATATATGCATCTGCTGGAAGTGACGCTGAGCGGTATCCTGTTAAGACGTTAGCGTACGATTCAACAGGGAAGGCAGATTATGCATTCTCCCCAACAGTGCGATGCGCAGCGCCAGCCGGTATGCAGCCGTCGCATCTTTTTGGGTAGCGCTCTCGCTGCGAGCGCTTCCGTCGTCGCCGGCGCGCTCGCCGGCTGTCAGCGCCCGTCCACGCTCAAGGTGGTTCAGCCCACGACGGGCGGCGGTCGCGACGACCTGTCCGATTCCGTGATCGGCAAGGATAAGATCCGCATCGGCATGGAGGCGGCCTACGCCCCGTACAACTGGCAGGTTTCCGAAGCCAGTGAGTACACCATCCCCATCGACAACGTGCAGGGCGCCTATGCCGATGGCTACGACGTGCAGATCGCCAAGATCGTCTGCAAGGCCCTCGGTGGCGAGCCCGTTGCCGTCAAGCAGAGCTTCTCGGGCCTTATCGACTCGCTCAACAACGGCCAGATCGACCTCATCATCGCCGGCATGAGCGCCACGCCCGAGCGCGAGGAGTCCGTCGGCTTCTCCGACCCGTACTTCATTGGCTACTTTGGCCTGTTTGTAAAAGAGGGTTCCCCCTACCAAAACGCCACCAAGCTCAGCGACTTCAGTGGTGCCACGGTGCTCGGCCAAAAGGACACCATGCTCGATACCGTCATCGACGAGATCCCGGGCGTTGTGCACAAGAACCCGGTCGATTCGGTCCCCACGGTGTTCTCGAATCTGCTGCAGGGCACGTGCGACGCCGTGACCTACAACACCGAGAACGAGAAGGGCTATATGGCCCAAAATCCGGGCATTGTCCCTATTCATTTTGCCGAGGGCGAGGGCTTTAAGCAGGAGGTCGCGGCAAACGTCGGCTGCCGCAAGGGCTCGGATAAGCTGCTTAAGCTCATCGACAAGACACTCAAGGGCATTAGCCAAGAGGAGCGCGACCAAATGTGGGACGCGTGCCTCGATCGTCAGCCGGCATAGGGAGGCAGCATGAAAACCATTAATCGCCTGGCCTCCTTTATCAAGGCCGACCACCGTTATGTATACCTGGGCACGAGCGTTATCGCGGCGCTCGGCCTGGCGTTTAGCCAGCGCAACCCCACGCCGCTGAGCTTCTTGGCCCCCACGGGCGTGTTCCAAGATTGCCTTTGGGCGATTCTTTGGGCCTGGCTCGTCGTGTCGGCGGCGGCGCTGGTCACCAAGCTCATGCACTGGAACGACTATCGCGAAACGTCGCCGTTCGCCTCCGAGCGTTGCCGCCGTGGCGCACGCCTGGGCAGCTACGTCGTGGTCGCCATCGCGGCGATCTTTTTCGTGGACCGCTGCGTCATGTCATTTATCGACCTGGTACAGGTGAGCATTGTCTCGGATTCCAACCCCAGCGACTTTTTGTCGAGCCTGGTCTACATGACCTACAAGAGCGGGGACTTCTTTATCCGCGGTATCGAGATCACCATCGCGCTTGCCACCTTCGGCACTGTCATCGCATTCTTCCTGGCACTGCTCTTTGTGTTCCTGCGTATTCAGACCTTCGATCGCGTGGACAACGACCTGGTGCGCTTCTTTAAGAGTATCGGCCGCGGCTTTGCGACCGTCTACTCCACCATCGTACGCGGCACGCCCATGATGGTGCAGGGCCTGCTCATCTACTACGCGGGCTTTACCGTTCTGCGCGGCATGGGCTTCGAGACGGCGCAGGCCAACCAGATCTGGAGCACCTTTACCGCGGGTCTTGTCACCATTTCGCTCAACTCCACCGCCTATATGATGGAGGTCCTGCGCGGCGGTATCGAGTCCATCGATCCCGGCCAGGCCGAGGCGGCGCGCTCGCTGGGTCTGTCGCAGTGGCAGGCCATGCGCAAGGTCGTGTTCCCCCAGGGCATTAAAAACGCGATTCCGGCGCTCACCAACGAGCTCATCATCAACATCAAGGATTCGTCGGTGCTTTCGGTCATCGGCGTGTTCGACCTCATGTACGCCACCACCACCGTCGCCGGCGTGTACTACCGCCAGATGGAGGTCTACTGCGTGGCGCTCGTGGTCTACCTGATCCTGACGCTCGTGGCGAGCCGCCTGCTCGAAGCCTTTGGCAAAAAACTCGGCGCCGAGGCCCCGGCAACGCTGCCCAGCTCCAACTAGGCTCAAGACGAGGAGAATCATCATGGCAGATACCGCCACTACCGGCGTTGCGGCCGCCGCACAAACTAAAGAGCCGCTCATCCGCGTCGAGGGCCTGCGCAAGAGCTTCGGCTCGCTCGAGGTGCTCAAGGGCGTTGACCTGTCCGTTAACCCCGGCGAGGTCGTCACCATTATCGGCGCCTCGGGCTCGGGCAAGTCGACCTTCCTGCGTTGCCTCAACCTGCTCGAGACTCCGGACACGGGTCACATCTGGTTCCACGGCCAGGATCTCACGGCCGAGCGCTGCAACATCAACAAGCTGCGCGAGGACATCGGCATGGTGTTCCAGGGCTTCAACCTGTTCAACAACATGGATGTGCTCGACAACTGCACGCTCGCGCCCGTCACGCTCAAAAAGATGGGCAAAGATCAGGCCGAACAGGTCGCGATGGAGCATCTGGCGAGCGTGGGACTCGAAAAATTCGCCCATGCCGCGGTTGGTCGCCTGTCCGGTGGCCAAAAGCAGCGCGTTGCCATCGCCCGCGCCCTGTGCATGAACCCGCAGATCATGCTGTTTGACGAGCCTACCTCTGCGCTCGATCCCGAGATCGTGGGCGAGGTGCTCGACGTTATGCGCAAGCTCGCCGCCGACGGCATGACCATGGTCGTCGTTACCCACGAGATGGCCTTCGCGCGTACCGTGTCCGACCGCGTGGTCTTTATGGACCAGGGCGTGGTGCTCGAGGACGCCGCGCCGGCTGAGCTCTTTGGCAATCCTAAGCACCAGCGCACCCGCGAGTTCCTCTCGCGTTATCTCAACGACAAATAATGCAAGCGAACGTGGCAAAGGGACCGCCTCTTTGCCACGTTGTTTTTGGAGGAAGGCATGGCCGAGGTTTGGCGCTTCTTTGCGCACGAGGATGATTTTGCCGATATCGACGAGGTCGGCGCGTGCGAGCGCCTGGGCCGCGTGCTGTCGTTTCCGACGATTTCGAGCATGGATGCCCAGACGGTGGACTGGCAGGCGTTTGCCGACCTGCGCGCCTATATGCAGCAGGCCTGGCCGCGCGTGTTTGCGGCGGGCGAGGTCGAGCTCATCGACCATTCGCTGCTCGTGACGCTTGCCGGCATCGACCCCGCCCTCAAGCCGGTCATGCTCATGGGCCACATGGACGTGGTTCCCGTGGTGCCGGGCACCGAGACAGACTGGACGCACAATCCCTTTAGCGGGCACGTGGACGACACCTATATTTGGGGTCGCGGCGCCATCGATATGAAAGACCAGGTCGCAGGCATCCTGGAGGCCGTTGAGTATGCGCTGGCGCACGGCTGGCAACACGAACGAACCCTGCTGCTGGCCTTTGGCCAGGATGAGGAGACCACGCAGTGCGGCGCGGGTGCCATTGGCCGCGTGCTCGAGGAGCGTGGCATTGAGCTTGAGTACCTGATCGACGAGGGCGACTACCGTATTGTTTCGGCTGCCGAGTACAGCGCGGGCGAGGGCTGGCTCATGCACGCCGACCTTGCGGAGAAGGGCTATGCCGATATCGTGCTCAAGACGAAGAGTGAAGGCGGGCATTCGTCTAACCCCTACGGCGGCACATCGCTCGAGATGCTCAGTCGTGCCATCACCGCAATCTGCGATATCGAGTGGCCGACGCGCGTGACCGACCTGCTTGCCGCGCAGCTCGTCGAGCTGGGGCTCTATACCGCCGATGAAATTGCCGCCAACGGGGATGCCATTGTCCGCGATTGCCTCGCCAGCAAAAAGCTCTATCCGCTGGTGACGACCACCTGCGCGCCCACGCAGATCGAGGGTGGCAGCACCGGCGCCAACGTAATGCCGCAGGATATGTGGGCCAATATCAACTTCCGCATGCTCGAGGGCACGGGCGTGGCCGATGTCGCTACTCGCTGCCGCGAGGCCGTTGCCGCGGCGGGCCTTGCCGGTCGTGTCGAAGTGGAGTTGGGCCCCGGCAGCTCCGAACCCTCGCCGTCCCCGCGCATCGGTGGACCGGGACTCGAGGCCGTTCGCGCCATTGCCGCCCGCTATTTCCGTGATCCAAAGGGGACGGAGGAAAACGGATCATTCGAGCCAGTGGCAATTGTGCCCTCGACCGTGATCGGTGCGACCGACGCTGCCAACTACCAGCACATTTGCCCTGAGTGCATTCGCTTCTCGGCCTTTGTGGTTGATGACGACGAGTGCGATCGCGGTGTCCACGGCACCAACGAGCGCATCACCCGCCGCGCCTACCTCCAGGGCATCCGCTTCCTCGTCGCTTTACTCCAAACGCTCTAGCCAAAAAGCAAGCCCTTGGTGCAATGGAGTCAGGTTTGTTTGCACCAATCATTCCGTGCGGGTTATATGCAGGTTTGCCTGCGCACGCTATCATGTATGGGTTAGACCGCAATTATGTACCCCATACGCGAAGGGATGCGCATGTATCTGAAGATCGACATGTTCTAGCTGGGCTTACCCCCGCAGCGGCGCCCCGCGTCCCATCAATTCTGCCGATTTTCACCTTCACGCATATAAAGGAGTCCGTCATGCGCGACAAGCTCGAAAAGATCATCAAGGCCTACGAGGAGCTCGAGAAGAAGCTTTCCGACCCGGCCGTCGCCTCCGATATCAAGGAGTTCACGCGTCTCAACAAGGAGTACGCGCACCAGTCCGACCTCATCGCCGCCTCGCGCGAGTACATCGGCGCGCTCGATGACATCGAGGCTGCCAAGGAAATGCTGCACGATACCACCGATGCCGATGAGAAGGAGATGCTCCAGATGGACATCTCCGAAAACGAGGCAAAGCTCCCCCAGCTCGAGGAAGACATCAAGTACATGCTCATCCCGAGCGACCCCAACGACGACAAGAACACCATCGTCGAGATTCGCTCCGCCGCCGGTGGCGACGAGGCGGCCATCTTTGCCGGCGACCTCTACAAGATGTATCAGCGCTTTTGCGAGTCGCGCGGCTGGAAGACTACCGTGCTCGATTCCAGCCCCAGCGAGGCCGGCGGCTTTAAGTCCATTGAGTTCAAGGTCGAGGGCGACCGCGTCTACTCCGTTATGAAGTACGAGTCCGGCGTGCACCGTGTCCAGCGCGTCCCCAAGACCGAGTCCCAGGGCCGCATTCAGACCTCCACGGCTACCGTCGCCGTGCTTCCCGAGGCCGAGGAAATCGACGTCCAGATCAACCAGTCTGACCTGCGCATCGACACCTACTGCGCCTCCGGCCCTGGCGGTCAGTGCGTTAACACCACCTACTCCGCCGTGCGCATCACCCACCTGCCCACCAACACCGTGGTGCAGTCGCAGGAGCAGCGTTCCCAGATCCAGAACCGCGAGGTCTGCATGCAGATGCTGCGCGCCCGTCTGTACGAGATGGAACTCGAGAAGCAGCAGGCCGAGCTCGGTGCCGAGCGCCAGAGCCAGATCGGCCATGGCAACCGTTCCGAGAAGATCCGTACCTACAACCAGCCCCAGGACCGCGTGACCGATCACCGCATCGGCTTCAACTCCACCTACAACGGCGTCCTTCTGGGCGATCAGCTCGGCACCGTGATCGAGGCACTCGCCGCCGCCGAGCGAGCCGAGAAGCTGGCGCAGGCCGTTTAAGTTACGGCGTTTTACCAAACGCCGTAACTGCTCGACGCTGCGCGCCGCCCAGAGCGACAATTTGTCATTCAAAAGGCAAGGCATGACCAGAAGGTCTATGCCTTGCCTTTTTCATGCCAACTTGTTCGCTCTGGACGTCGCTCGCTGTCCGTCCTCTACCTGCAGCGTTGCCATCGCTGCCGAAGACGGCAATTGGTTAGTTGGCACTTGGGGACGTTCCTTTTAATATGAGCAGGACATTGTCAAGAGGCAAAATCGGGCCTGGCCCCAA